>NZ_JBHUGY010000008.1:0-281234 GCF_042682105.1 Mesorhizobium calcicola | reverse complement strand
GAGCCAGCGACCACGCCGACACGCTTGCCGCGCAATTTGTCGAAGACCGGTTCGGTCAGCGCCTTGCTCTTCGGCATGACGAAGCGGGCCGGGAACTGCAGGTAGGAGCGCGAGAAGGCATAGGTCGAGCGCGAGTCCGGCGTTGCGGCGATCCCGGCGATGATCGCCTCGCCCTCGCCTTTCTGCAGCGCGCCTTCGAGCTCTGCCCAGGGCAAGGCCTGGATTTGGCATTTTTCGACGATGCCGAGCTCGGCGCAGATGGCGCGCGCCAGATCGATGTGGAAACCGGACAGCTTTCCCGCGCTGTCGAGGAAATTGAAGGGGGGGAAATCGGTGGTCGTCAGGAAGCGCAAGCGGGGCAGTGCTGAAAGGTCCGGCTTCGGCAACCGTTCCTTGGCGTCCCACAGCACCGGAACTTGCGGCTCCGCAGCACGTATGTCGTCGGCGAACGACAGCAATCCGATCAGCATCGCAAGAGCGAAGGATCTCCACTGGAACGCCACAATAAAAACTCCGCCACAGTCGTGCTCGCACCGGTTTTGGTACGAAAATGGTACAGGCACAATGGTTTTTGATTTCAACACGTCGATTTCAGGATATGATTAGTGGGTTTAAAAACTAGCTCTGGCCGCCTTGGTGGGGGATCAAGGTTGGGAGCCACAGAATAAAGAAGCGGTTTGCAATCCGTGGTCGGTGGTGAAGTGCAAATCAAGCACGCATCATTGGTCGCAAATGCACAGGGCAACATGGGGTTGATGTTGCGATGGGTCAGTTCGATCGCACGCTGGAATTCATAGACCAACTGCAGCACGCCGGAACGGCGGCGGCAGTCTGCGAAAAGTTGCTGGGCATAACGTCGGATTTCGGCCTCACCGCGCTGATGGCGGGAACCGTGCCGCAGCCGGGCACGCCGGCGGGCCAGCAAAAGCAGCATGTGCTGCTCTGCGACTGGCCCGTTGAATGGCTGGAGCGCTATGTGGCGCGCAACTATGTCGATCACGACCCGGTCGTCAGCCATATGAAACAGCTGCAGGCGCCGTTCCAGTGGCGCGAAGCCTCGCAGGGCGCCCGCTTCGACAAAAGCAGCGGCGAAGTGATGGGCGATGCCGGCGCGTTCAAGTTGCGCGACGGACTGGCCTTCCCGCTGATCACGCTCGACGGCCAGATCGTCATGGTGTCGCTGGGCGGCGAGGCGGTCGAATTGTCGGCGGCCGAGTTCGGCCTGGTCTCGCTGGTGTCGACCTATGCGGTCGGCCGCGCCATGCAGCTCCACACCATGGCGAACAAGACCATCGATCATATCGTGCTGACGCCGCGCGAACGCGAATGCCTGCAATGGGCCGCCGTCGGCAAGTCCGAATGGGAGATTTCGCAAATCCTCGGCATCTCCGAACACACCTCGGAGAAACATCTTCTTAACGCCAAAAGCAAACTTGGCGCGGTCAACCGGGTACAGGCCGTCGCGGAAGCGATAAGGCGCGGCTACATTAGCTAGGGCGGCCGTGCCGGCCCAGCAATTCTAGCCTACGTGATCACGCAATTTTCTAGTCGAAGCACGGCCGTATCTTCCTCTGAAACCAGGAGATGACGGATGCTTTTTTCCCTTACCACCCAAGAATTGATGGAACGTCCCGACCTTTGGGAAGCGGTCCATCGCTTGCGCTACAAGATATTCGTCGAGGAGATGGGATGGAATGATCTCAAGCGCCCCGACGGGCTCGAATGCGACCAGTTCGACCATGACGAAGCCGTCCATCAAATCGTCATCAGGGGCAGTGAAGTCGCAGGCTACCAGAGGCTTTTGCCGACGACGCGGGCACATCTTCTGACCGAGGTGCTGACTGATCTCTTCGAGGGAACGCCGCCCTCCGGACCGAGCATCTACGAGTTGACCCGCTATGCGGTCGCTCCCGGTTTTCGCGATGGTCGTCGCGGTGTGTCGACTGTCGGCACCGAGCTGATCGCCGGCTTCGTCGAGTGGGGGCTGAAGCGCAACGTCAACCAGATGATCATCGAGTTCGAGCCGATGTGGGTGCTGCGCGCATTGCAGCTGCATTTCCTGGCGACCCCGCTGGGCTATCAGCGCACCTATGGCAACCAGCAGGTCGTCGCCACCCTGCTTACCTTCAACGAGCATACGCTCGACGTGGTGCGTTCGCGCCGCAATCATTTTGCCCCCGTGCTGGCCAGGGGATATCCCGACATGCTCGGCCAAAGGCGTGCGTCGTGAGATCGGAGACAGTCATGAGCCCCCATCCGCAACCCGAACTTCGCAATCACACGCTGATCGTCACCGTGTCCTCAAATGACGGCAGGCCGGTGCTGGACAGAACAGCCTATGAAAGCCTGGCAAAGAGCTTCCACGAAGCCGCCGACAATGAGGAGGTGCGCGTCGTCGTGCTGCGCGGCCTGGCAGGCTGCTTCTGTCTCGGCGGCGATTTCTCCGAATTCCTCGACGCCACCAAGCACCAGAAACTGATCGCCGCCGTCACCGATCTGTTCCGCACGCTTGCGACGTTTCCGAAACCCATCCTTGCCTGCGTCGATGGCGATGCCGTCGGTGTCGGCTGCACCATCCTGTTCCACTGCGACATGGTGATTGCGTCGGATGAAAGCACGTTCCGGGTACCGTTCGTCGATTTCGGCCTGGTGCCGGATGCGGCGACCAGCATCCTGGCGCCGCAAAAGCTCGGCTATGCCGGTGCTTTCCGCTTCTTCTGCCTCGGCGACACGCTTCGCGCCGAGGACGCCAGGGCGCTCGGCCTCGTCGCCGAGATCGTGCCGGGCGGCAGCGTCGAGGACGCGGCCCTCGGGCGGGCGAGGCAGCTAGTCAAGAAGCCGGTCGCTGCCTTGCTGCAGACGCGCGGCCTGCTCAAGGGCAACACCGGCGCGCTGTGCGAGCGCATCGATCAGGAGATCTCGCTCTTCCAGCAGGCGCTGCAGGACGACACCACGCTGCGTCGCCTGCAGCGCATCGCCCGGCTGGCGGCTTGAACGGTCACACCGAAAGGCGTCGATGAAGCGCCGCGCGGCCTCTGGCTGCGCGGCGCAAAAGCGTCGCCCTGTTTTTCGCGGGCCATCCTATTCTTTCAAAAACGACGGCCCTTCGCCGATGATCTTCTTGTCCTCCTTGCCGATCACGTCGAGATCGCGGCCGTCATAGGGCAGCGACGAGAGGATGCGTCGCATGACCGCCAGCCGCGCACGCCGCTTGTCGTTGGCCCGCACGATGATCCACGGCGCGAACGCCTTGTGGGTGCGCTCGAACATTGTGTCGCGGACCTTGGTGTAGTCGTCCCACTTGGTGATGCCGGCAACGTCGATCGGCGAAAACTTCCAGCTCTTCAGCGGGCTGTAGCGGCGATCGTGGAAGCGCTCGAGTTGCGTTTCCCGGCCGATGTTCATCCAGAACTTGAAGAAATGGATGCCCTCGTTGGAGATCATCCGTTCGAAATGCGGCGTCTCGTCGAGAAACTGCTCGTGCTGCTGCGGCGTGCAAAAACCCATCACCGGCTCGACGCCGGCGCGGTTGTACCAGGAGCGGTCGAAGGTTACGAATTCGCCCGATGTCGGAAAATGGTCGACATAGCGCTGGAAGTACCATTGCCCCTGCTCGGTCGGGGTCGGCTTGGTCAGCGCCACGTTGCGTGCTGTACGCGGGTTGAGATACTGGCGCACCACAAAGATGGTGCCGCCCTTGCCGGCGGCGTCGCGGCCCTCGAACAGCGCCATCACCCGTTTGCCGGTCGACTGCAGCCATGCCTGCGCCTTGACCAGCTCGATCTGCAATTTCTCGAGCGTCTCGTCATACTCGTCGGTTTTCATCTTCTTGTCATAGGGATAGCCGCCAGCGGTCAGCTTGTTGTCTTCGATCCAGTCGGGAAGCACGGGATTTTCGATATCGAACTCCCGCTCCTTGCCGTCGATCCTGATCTTCAACGGACCCGAGGTCGGCGCGGCGGGAGTTTCCTTGGTGTTTTTCATCGAGACGAACCCTTTCCTGCTTCCGGACTCATGCTATTGGAAGCCACTGCAGCGCCGCGCGTCCGTTTTGCACGCGCAAGGATGCTGTAGCACTTTGATTTTGCGCATGATCCTTTCCGAAAATCGATTCCCGATTTTTGGGCCATGCGCTAGACCGGTTCAGCGGAAGTTTCCGTTGCCGGTCGACCGGGTGCGAGGCAAGGGGTGCGCGCGAGCGAATGGCTGACCTGGACGCAGAGCAGAAAGGCATGGCGCAAGCCCTGGCCGTCCGGCTGTGGAACAGCCGCTGGCTGCTGATCGCCGGTGTCGTCGCGGTTCTCGCTGTTTATGCCTTGGCCGCGATATCCGCCTATGTCGTCCTTGCGGCGCTGGCGTTGCTGCTTCTAGCGGCAATGCTGCCGGCCGCCCGCATGCGTCAGTCCGCCGAGAGTGCCGCGGCGATCGAGGCAATCGGTTTGCAACGGCTCTCCGGAGAATATCTTGCGGCCGCCGTCGCCGACCCGCTGATCATCTTCGACCAGACCGCCACCATCGTCCACGCCAATGCCGCCGCCTTCGCCGCCTTCGGCGGGATCGCCCCAGGTCTGTCGCTGCCGCTAAAATTCCGGGCACCGGAAATGCAGGCTCTGCTGGACGGCGTGCTGTCGGGCGATGTCGCCTCTGATGTCGTCGACTACACGGAGAAGCTGCCGGTCGAACGGGCTTACCGGGTGAGCGCGTCGTCGGTTGGCCATGGCACCGATCTCTATGTGCTGGTGTTCAAGGACCAGAGCGAAGCGCGCAGGATCGACCGCATGCGCGCCGACTTCATCGCCAACGCCAGCCACGAACTGCGCACACCGCTCGCCTCGATCGCCGGCTTCATCGAAACCCTGCGCGGGCCGGCCCGCAACGACCCGGCGGCGCGCGATCAGTTCCTGCAGATCATGCAGAGCCAGACCGGCCGCATGGCGCGTCTGATCGACGATTTGTTGTCGCTGTCGCGGCTCGAGATGAAGCCCTATCTGAAGCCGGGAACCGAGGTCGACCTGCGCGACACAGTTGACAGCGTCATCGATTCGCTCGGACCGCTGGCCAGGGAAAACGGCGTTGCCATCGAGCGGGATTATGCCGACGGCCCGCTTGATGTGCCGGGCGATCGCGACGAGCTTTTCCAGGTTTTCGAGAACCTCCTGGAAAACGCCTGCAAATACGGGCAGTCGGGCGAGCGCGTCGTGGTGTCGATCGCGCGCAGCGATGCCGGCTCGGAGCCCGGTATCGACGTGACCATCAGGGATTTTGGCCCCGGCATCCCCGAGGAACACATTCCGCGCATCACCGAGCGCTTCTACCGCGTCGATGTCGAGACCAGCCGCACCCAGAAGGGCACCGGTCTTGGTCTGTCGATCGTCAAGCATATCCTGACACGTCACAACGCCAGGCTTTCGATCAAGTCCGAAGCCGGCAAGGGCGCTGCTTTCTCGGTTCATTTGCCGACGCACTGATACTGCCCTAGTTTTCCACGGGACCGTTTCTTTTTTCTGTCATCCGGCTAGCGTATCAGCGGGGATTCGAGGAAACGACTCAAGAACCAAGACACCCCGTGGGAAGGCATTTCGCCATGCAGTCCGTGCACATCATGAGCGCCTATGACGAGGAACTGAAATATCTGTCGAAGCGCATCGCTGCGATGGGCGGCCATGCCGAGCGCATGGTCGAACAGGCGGTTGCCGCCCTCGTCAACGCCGATCCCGGCCTCGCCCAGAAGGTCATCCGCGACGATGCCGTGCTGGATGAAGGGCAACGCGAAATCGACGACAAGGCGATCATCATCATCGCCAAGCGTCAGCCGATGGCGACGGACCTGCGCGAGATCGTCGGCGCCATCCGCATCTCGGCCGACCTCGAACGGGTCGGTGACCTCGGCAAGAACGTTGCCAAGCGGGTGGCCGCCGTCATCGACGGACGCCAGCCGACCAGCCTGTACCGCGGCCTCGAGGCCTTGGCCAACCTGGCGCTGACCCAGCTCAAGGAAGTGCTCGACGTCTATGCATCGCGCTCGGTCGACAAGATCGGTTTCGTGCGCGACCGCGACGACCAGATCGACGCCATGTACACATCGCTGTTTCGCGAATTGCTGACCTACATGATGGAAGATCCGCGCAACATCACGCCGTGCACGCATCTGCTGTTTTGCGCCAAGAACATCGAGCGTATCGGCGATCACGCCACCAACATCGCCGAGACCATCTACTACATCGTCACCGGCGAGCAGATGCCGGCCGAGCGGCCGAAGGGCGACAAGACCGACAAGATCAGCCTTTCCTCGACGCTGCCGGTTAATTGAACGGTCGCGCTCTCGAACCGTCATTCGAATTGCGCTAAGCTTTCCGGGCTTTCCTGTATCCTCGTCCGTGGATTTGCTTCGGGAGGTTGTGTTGGAAAATGTTCGGAACCTGACCCCGGCGCCCGCGCCGACATCCGGCATTATCGCCTGCGGCGTCTACACGGCCGGGCGTCGCATCGCCGACATCCCCATCGAGGAAGCCGGCGAATGGGCAAAAAAATCCGGTCATGTCGTCTGGATTGGCCTGCTTGAGCCCGACCGCAACCTGCTGCTTCGCGTCCAGGCACAGTTTCATCTGCATGAGCTGGCGATCGAGGATGCCGAGCACCCGCATCAGCGGCCGAAGATCGAGCAATATGGCGACGCCTTGTTCATCGTCGCCCGCACCGCGCAGCTGATCGACGGCCGGGTTACCTTCGGCGAGACCCATTTGTTCGTCGGCAGCGGCTACATCGTCAGCGTCAGGCATGGCCCGTCCACCTCCTATGCCGCCGTTCGCCAGCATTGGGAAAGCTGCCCGCATTCGCTGGCCAAGGGGGAGGATTTCGTCCTCTATGCCATTCTCGATTTCATCGTCGACAATTACATGCCGGTGCTCGAGCAGATCGAGGACGAGGTCGAGGTGATCGAGGACAGGGTCCTGCTGAAGCCGATGACCGGTCCCGACATCGAGCGGCTCTATATGCTGCGCCGTGATCTTTTGCGCCTGCGCAATGCGGCACTTCCGCTGGTCGAAGTCTGCCGCCGGCTGACCAGTGCCGACCTGCCGCAGATCCATACGGCCATGCATCCGCTGTTTCGTGACGTGACCGACCATATCCGCACCGTGCAGGAAAAGATCGACAGCCTGCGCGAGGTGCTGGCGTTTGCTTTCGAGGCCAGCCTTCTGGTCGGCCAGAGTCAGGAAACGGCGATCTCCAAGAAGCTCGCCTCATGGGCCGCCATCCTGGCGGTGCCGACGGCATTCGCCGGCATTTACGGTATGAATTTCAGCGACATGCCGGAACTGAAGATGGAATACGGCTACCCGGTGGTGCTGGCCACGATCGCGCTGATCTGCGCGTTTCTCTACTGGCGCTTTCGCAAGAATGGCTGGCTGTAGGCAGAGGGGAGTAGGGCAGTAGGGCAGTAGGGCAGTAGGGCAGTAGGGCAGTAGGGCAGTAGGGTTGGCATTTCGTGAGCGCGACTTTCCGCACACATACTGCCGTACTGCCCTACTCCCCTATTCCCTTACTTCCTATCGACTCCGCCGCCGCTCCGATGCCGGCTGGAACGCCACGCGGGCGTGGTACTTGCAGTAGGGTCCGGTTTCGGCGGCTTCGTTGCCGCAGAAATGGAAGTCCTCCGAAAGCGGATCGCCGTTCGGCCATTTGCAGGTCCGCTCGGTCAGCTCAACAAGCTGCAGATGCCGTGAGATCGGCACCACGACATTCTCGACCGGGCGGATGTAGTGACGTGCCACCGGTTCGGCGTCGAACTGCGTCTGCAGGGCCGTGGAGCCGATCGATGTCGTGACATGGCGGACCGCGCTCGCTGCGCGCGACACCGATTTCTGAACGGTCGATCCTTGCGCCGCCTTCTTCTGGCGTGCCGGAGTGGCGGTCGAACGTCCGCGGCCCGACAGTTTCAGCCGGTGCACCTTGCCGATGACCGCATTGCGGCTGACCCCCCCAAGCTGCGCAGCAATCTGGCTTGCGCTCAGACCCTCCGACCACAGTTTTCTGAGAAGTTCTACCCGCTCGTCAGTCCAGTTCATGAGACCGCGCTCCTGCTAAGCGTGCGGCAATCGGAATCCACTCCCGACCCGGCAACATTTGCCGGGGCAGACACCACATATATCTGGTGATTAGGTCCGCCGCACGAAATCTAGTTATTTCTCGACTACAACTACTCTATCCGCTGACTCGGTGACAAGAGTCCCAGGTGCAACACGAATCGGTTTTTTCGGTTTTCCCCAACTTGCCCGGTCGCTCGTGAGCCGGCGTCTCGTCAGGGGGCTTGCCGCGCGCCACTACGCGACGTTTTCGTTGACTTCATGGCCGAAAAACACGATAAGCCGCACAGGCCGCCGCTTTGGCGGCTTTTTTGATTTTCCGGTACCGGAGACGCATATAATGAGCGGTTCGGCGCTTTACGAGACCTTTGCTCGCGCACCCCTGGCCTTCGACCACGGGGAAGGCACCTGGCTGGTTACCGACAAGGGCGAGCGATATCTCGATTTCGCCGGCGGCATCGCCGTCAATTCGCTGGGCCACAGCCATCCGCATCTGGTCGCGGCACTCACCGAGCAGGCCGCCAAGCTGTGGCATGTCTCCAATCTCTACGAGATTCCGGGGCAGAGCCGGCTCGGCCAGCGGCTGGTGGATGCCACCTTCGCCGACAAGGTGTTCTTCACCAATTCCGGCGCCGAGGCGCTGGAATGCGCGATCAAGACGGCGCGGCGCTACCATTTCGTCAAGGGACATCCCGAACGCTTCCGTGTCATCACCTTCGAAGGTGCCTTCCATGGCCGCACGCTGGCGACCATCGCTGCGGGCGGTCAATACAAGTACCTTGAAGGGTTTGGACCCAAGGTCGAGGGTTTCGACCAGGTCGGCTTCGACGACATCGATGCGGCCGAAAAGGCGATCACGCCGGAGACCGCCGCGATCCTGATCGAACCGGTACAGGGCGAGGGCGGTATTCGCCCGGTGCCGACGCAATCGCTGAAGCGGCTCAGGCAGTTGTGCGAACAGCACGGCCTGCTCCTAATCTACGACGAGGTCCAGTGCGGCATCGGCCGAACCGGCAAGCTGTTCGCGCATGAATGGTCCGGCGTCACCCCCGATATCATGGCGATCGCCAAGGGCATTGGCGGCGGCTTCCCGATGGGCGCCTGCCTTGCCACGGACGAAGCGGCCATTGGCATGACCTCCGGCGTGCATGGCACCACTTTCGGCGGCAACCCGCTGGCGATGGCGGTTGGCAACGCTGTGCTCGACGTGGTGCTGGAAGACGGCTTCCTCGATGATGTCCGGCGCAAGGCGCTGCTGATGAAGCAGGGGCTGGCGGCGGTCGCCGACGAGTTTCCCGAGGTCATCGAGGACATCAGGGGCACCGGGCTGATGCTCGGCCTCAAATGCGCCATGCCCAACACCAAGGTGAACATGGCATTGCGCGACCAGCACCTGCTGGCGGTTCCGGCCGGCGACAACGTCATTCGCCTGTTGCCGCCGCTCACCGTCACCGATGCCGAGATCCACGAAGCGCTCAACCGCATCCACGCCGGCGCCAAGGGCCTGGCGGAGGCGATCGCCTCCGCCGCCGCGAAGTAATCCCGGAACCATTGCTGATGTCAGTTCGCCATTTCACCGATCTTTCCGCCGTTTCCGAAGGCGATCTGCGCTTCATGCTTGACGATGCGGTGGTGCGAAAGGCTCGCCTCAAGGCCGGCGAGCGGACCAGGCCGCTCGAAGGCAAGGTGCTGGCGATGATCTTCGACAAGCCGTCGACGCGCACGCGCGTGTCCTTCGACGTCGGCATGCGTCAGCTTGGTGGCGAGACCATCATGCTGACTGGCACCGAGATGCAGCTCGGCCGTTCCGAGACCATTGCCGATACAGCCAAGGTGCTGTCGCGCTACGTCGACGCGATCATGATCCGCACCACCTCGCATGAGCGCCTGCTGGAACTGACGGAGAACGCCACCGTTCCGGTCATCAACGGCCTGACCGATGACACCCATCCCTGCCAGCTGATGGCCGATATCATGACCTTCGAGGAGCATCGCGGTCCGGTCGCCGGCAAGACCATCGCCTGGACCGGCGACGGCAACAATGTGCTGCATTCGCTGCTCGAGGCTTCGGCGCGGTTCCGCTTCAACCTCAACGTCGCCGTGCCCGAAGGCAGCGAGCCGGCGCAGAAGCATATCGACTGGTCGCAGGCGCATGGCGGCAAGCTGCGCTTCACCCGCTCGCCCGAGGAAGCCGTCGATCAGGCCGACTGCGTCGTCACCGATTGCTGGGTGTCGATGGGCCAGGAACATCGCGCCCGCGGCCACAACGTGTTCTCGCCTTATCAGGTCAACGCGAAGCTCATGGCCCAGGCAAAGCCGGACGCATTGTTCATGCACTGCCTGCCGGCGCATCGCGGCGAGGAAGTGACCGACGAGGTCATCGACGGGCCGCATTCGGTGGTCTTCGACGAGGCCGAGAACCGGCTCCATGCCCAGAAGGCCGTGCTCGCCTGGTGTCTGGGAGCTTGATCTGAGGGGGTGTGATGCCTATTTGCGCCGCATCACGCAAATCAAGCGCGTTTCGAGGCATGCTCCCGAGAGGGCGGCATGGCCGCGCCCTGGAGCTTTGTCATGTTGGAAACCTATCAAGTGACTGAACATCACCCCAAACTCGGCGAATTCGGCTACGCCGGTGACGATCACGTCGTGCCTTTCGAGGTCGGTCCGCTCGATGTGCGCGGCCGCACCGTTCAGCTCGGGCCGATGCTCGACGCCATCCTCAGCCGCCACGACTATCCCGAGCCGGTCGCCCGCCTGCTGGCGGAGGCCTGCGTGCTGACGGTGCTGCTCGGCACCTCGCTCAAATTCGAGGGCAAGTTCATCCTGCAGACCCGCACCGATGGGCCGGTCGACATGCTGGTGGCGGATTTTTCCACGCCTTCGGCGCTGCGCGCCTATGCGCGCTTCGACGCCGACCGGCTGGAGGCGCTGGTCGCGGCAGGCGAATCGTCCCAGCAGACGCTGCTCGGCAGCGGCGTGCTGGCGCTGACCATCGACCAGGGCGCTCACACGCAGCGTTACCAGGGCATCGTCCAGCTCGATGGCGAAACGCTGGAAGACGCGGCCCGCACCTATTTCCGCCAGTCGGAGCAGATCCCGACCGATATCAGGCTCTCGGTGGCCAAGCTGCTGACGCCCGGCGTCGGCGGCGCGCGCGAGCAGTGGCGTGCCGGCGGCATACTGGCGCAGTTCCTGCCGCAGTCGCCCGAGCGCATGCGCGTGCCGGACCTGCCGGGCGGCGATGGCGATCCGCGCGAGGAGATCCACGATCCGGCCGACAATTCCTGGCAGGAGCTGCTGGCATTGCTCGGCACCATCGAGCCGACCGAACTGATCGACCCGACGATCGGCGCCGAGCGGCTGCTCTACAGGCTGTTCCACGAGCATGGGGTGCGCGTCTTCGGCGGTGTTCCCGTCGCCGACCAGTGCTCGTGCTCCGGGGACAAGATCCGCGGCATCCTCGAGGGCTTCTCGGCGCAGGAGATCAAGGACAGCACCGAGGACGGCGGCATCCACGTTGCCTGCGAATTCTGCTCGAAGCAGTATGACTTCGATCCGGCGGAGTTCGCGGCGGCCCAGTAGGGTCGCTTCCTCAAACGGCGCCGCTTCGCAACCTATCCTCTCCCCGGCCGGGGGAGAGGCTTCTTAAGGCGCCGCACCGATCTCAGCGTCAAATGAATTCTTGGAGGTGTTTGAGACATCTGACGCTCGTTCGACTGGCGCCATATGGGTTTCTTCCCGGAGCACCGTGAGCTTCGCTCCCCTGATCGCACGCGCGGTGGCTTCCATCATTCCGCCGCCGAAGAACTGGTCCCTCTCGCCGCCGAGGATCAAAGTCCTCGCCGAGATGTCGCGAAGGCCTTCTTTTGTCACATCGTTGTCGAGCATTGCTTCGAGATAGCGGACGATCGTACTCGGCGCTCCCATCCGCGCAATCAATCTGCGTTCTTCGAACCTCAGTCGAAAACGCAAAAGAAGGTTCAGCCACGGCCGCCGAAATACCGTCGTGAATTCCTCCAACAAGGCGTGAAATTGTTCGGCCTTTGCGAGTTGGATCTGTTTGGTGAGCAGCTTTTTTCCATCAGCCGAAAAGCCATGTGCGCTCGCCAGCAGGATCAGCTTGCCTACTAAGTCTGGATATCGCGCGGCCACCTGCGTTGCGACAACGCCGCCATAAGAAATACCCATCAAGCCCGCCGGCTTTTTGAAGTTGGCGCC
This sequence comes from Mesorhizobium calcicola, assembly GCF_042682105.1. NCBI lineage: Bacteria > Pseudomonadati > Pseudomonadota > Alphaproteobacteria > Hyphomicrobiales > Phyllobacteriaceae > Mesorhizobium > Mesorhizobium calcicola. The sequence continues at coordinate 268,932 of NZ_JBHUGY010000008.1, read as the reverse complement.
GATGATCTCCGCGATGTCTCTGGACATGCCCTCAAGCGAAAGATCGGCTTTTGGAGCGGGATCGTAGCCAATCAGCACAAAGCTCGTGCCGGATGGAAGGATACGGATGAGCCGTCCGGCATCCTTTTCCAGTCTGGACGGCTCGGGTTTCATCATGAACCCCTGACCGCCGTTGATGATGAGAAGACTTTCCAGTCCTCGTCCAACTTTCGCGAACGGCAACCGGCCCAGAAACAGCCCCGTTTCAATATTGTGCATCGAGCCGCTGCCTGGCGCTTGGCGCAACGCTCGCACGGCGTCGCGTGGCATTGGGCGTTGCGTTGACGGAAGTGCCGATCCTGCTGCAACTCGCGCCAGTCGGGATTGATGCAGTTGGGGCAGAGGCGGCGAATGTAACCTGCCGGTGTGCCAGCGCCAAGGCGCAGGTGGCCACTAGAGCACGTCCCGCGATCAATGAATCGATTGTGATGTGACGTCGGGCTTCGCGGGTGATTCAACATCCACTTTGATGAGGTGGATGATGGGAAGAGCACTGAGCGACGATCTTCGATCGCGGGTCTTGAAGGCTTCGGACGCGGGCATGTCTGCCCGGCAGGCGGCGGCGCGGTTCGGCGTCGGCATATCGAGTGCAATCCGGTGGATCGCACGGGCGAAGATCGGCGAGCGGACGCCGCGGCCGCAAGGCCGTCGACGCGCGTCCAGCCTCGATGCGCATAAAGCCTTCATCGTGGGGTTGATCGATGAGCGCAAGGACATCACGCTGAACGAGATGGTAGAGCGGCTGGCGGTCGAGCGATCGGCTCGGATCAGTCGCAGCGCCTTAAGCGCCTGGCTTGGCCGGCACGGCTGGACGTTCAAAAAAAGTCCGCACATGCACTGGAGCAGGATCGTCCCGACATCCTGAAGCGCCGTCGTGCGTGGTTCGACGGCCAACTCGACCTCGATCCGGCAAAGCTGGTGTTCATCGATGAAACTGGACTATCGACCAAGATGGCCCGGCTGCGGGGCCGTGCGCCATGCGGTGAGCGTTGCCGGGCGGGCGTGCCGCACGGCCATTGGAAAACCACCACCTTCACCGGCGCACTGCGGCTGACGGGCATGACCGCCCCGTTCGTCTATGACGGCGCCATGAACGGCAACGTATTCCTGGCCTTATGTCGAGCAGGTGCTGGTCCCGACCCTGTCGGAGGGCGACATCGTCGTGATGGACAACCTTCCCGCCCACAAGGCCGCCGGCGTTCGCGATGCAATCGAGACGACCGGCGCGAGGCTCATGTTCCTGCCGCCCTACAGCCCCGACTTCAATCCGATCGAAAACGCCTTCTCAAAACTCAAGGCTCTTATGCGGGCCAAAGCCGAGAGGACAATCACAGCCCTGTGGACCGCCGTCGGATCGCTCGTCGACCTCTTCACCCCAGCCGAATGCCAGAACTACTTCAAGGCCGCAGGTTATGACCCAGATTAAACCGGACGTGCTCTAGTTCACCGTCCGCCGCGTGCCCGGCAGATCGAGCGAGAAGGCGGGGATGGCGACGTTGAACGTCTCGCCCCGCTTGTTGCGCATCGTGTAGTGGCCGACCATGATGCCCGACGGCGTCGAGAGCGGGCAGCCGGAGGTGTACTGGTAACTGTCGCCGGGATTGAGCTCGGGTTGATCGCCGACGACGCCGGGGCCACGCACTTCCTCGACCCGGCCGGTGCCGTCGGTTATGTGCCAATAGCGCGACAACAGCTGCACGAATTCATCCGACTGGTTGTCGATGGTTATCTGATAGCCCCAGACATAGCGGTTCTCCGATGGATCCGAGCGGTCCTCCAGATAAAACGGCCTGACCTGCACTTCGATGTTGCGCGTGACGGCGCGATACATATGCGGCTCCAAAACGATCCGGTGACTTTCGGCGCTCCTCTCGGGCCGGTCAACGGTGCGCGTCCGTCATTGCGGCCTTAAAGGCAGGTGCCGGCAAAGAATGTCATTTAAGTGACACATGACAATGATGGTGTGCGCCACCAGTGCCGCGCGACTCGGGCGCTCTGCCGAACTGTTGAAATCGGTCGTCATGCCAGCCAGATTGTTCTGGCGGACCGGTTTTTCTGGAGTGACCGGATCTCGATGGAACTCACTCTCATAACCGCCACGCTTTCGACTGCTCTCATTCTCTCAAACCTCGCCAGCATCCTGCTCGCCGCTTCGCGTCTGAAGCGGCGCCGCACTATCGCGCCGCCGGCCGGCAAGCCACAGCCGGTGTCGATCGTCGTGCCGTCGCGTGGCGTCGAGCCGTTTACGCACGAGACGCTGGAGCGTGCCTTCTCGCTCGACTGGCCGCGCTACGAACTGATCTTCTGCGTCGCCCATGCCGACGATCCGGTGATCAGGCTGATCCGCGCCGCCATCGCCCGTTTCCCCAAGGTGCCGGCTCGACTGTTGATAGGCGACGACCGCATCAGCGCCAATCCGAAGCTCAACAATTGCGTCAAGGGCTGGGAAACCGCGCGCCACGACTGGGTTATCCTGGCCGATTCCAACGTGTTGATGCCGGGAGACTACGTCCAGCACCTGATGGCGGCATGGCGGCCAAATACCGGCCTTGTCTGCTCGACGCCGATCGGCTCGCGGCCGGCCGGCTTCTGGGCTGAAGTCGAATGCGCTTTCCTCAACACGCTGCAGGCGCGCTGGCAGTATGCCGGCGAGGCGCTTGGCCTTGGCTTTGCCCAGGGCAAGAGCATGCTCTGGAACAAGCCGATGCTCGAAGCCGGCGGCGGTATCCGCGCGCTGGCCGCCGAGATCGCCGAGGACGCTGCCGCGACCAAGTTGGTCAATGGCCTTGGCCTGCGCGTCAATCTCGTCGCCGCGCCGTTCGAGCAGCCGCTCGGCCGGCGCACGTTTGATCAGATCTGGTTGCGTCAGGCCCGTTGGGCGCGCCTGCGCCGCGTCACCTTCCCGCTGTTCTTCGCACCCGAAATCCTGACTGGCGCGGTGGTGCCGCTGGCGCTTGCGCTGGTTGCCGCGGCAGCTTCCGGCGTCAGCCTCTGGGCAACCGCCATTGCCGTGCTGGCGGCCTTCTACCTTCCGGAGTGCGCTTTGGCCTGGTCCAAGGGCTGGTACCTGTCGCCGCGCATGGTCGCGGCGATCATGGTGCGCGACATGATCCTGCCGGCGATGTGGGCGCGCGGCTGGCTCGGCGGCGCCGTCGACTGGCGCGGCAACGCGATGACCATCGGCACCAAGGCGGCCGAACTGGAAGAGACACCGTCCGGCGCCTGAAAGCCAAAGGCCGCTTATCTGGCCTTCAGCGCCTGTTCGATGTCCTCCAGAAGATCATCGGTATCTTCCAGGCCGACCGACAGTCTGAGCGTGCCCGGCCCGATGCCGAGTTCGGCGCGGGCCTCGTCGCTCAGGTTCTTGTGCGTCGTCGTCGCCGGATGGGTGATCAGGCTCTTGGCATCGCCGAGATTGTTGGAGATCAGCACGATGTCGAGGGCGTTCTGCAAGGCGAAGGCCGCCTGCTTGCCGCCCTTGACGTCCAGGCAGATCAGCGTCGAGCCGCCCGACATTTGCTTCTTGACGATGGCCGCCTGCGGGTGATCGGCGCGACCGGGATAGATGACGCGGGCGATTTCGGGCCGCTCGGCCAGGAAATCCGCGATCTTGCCGGCGCTTTCCGTCTGCTGGCGCACGCGCAGCGGCAGCGTCTCCAGGCCCTTCAGCAGCGTCCAGGCATTGAACGGCGAGAGACTCGGGCCGGTGTGGCGGAAATAGTCATGCAGGTTCTCGTCGATCCACTTCTTGTCCGACAGGATGACGCCGCCGAGACAGCGGCCCTGGCCGTCAATGTGCTTGGTCGCCGAGTAGACGACTATATGTGCGCCGAGCTGCAAGGGCTTCTGCTGCAGGGGCGTTGCGAAGACATTGTCGACGATCAGCCGCGCGCCGATCGAATTGGCAAGCGCGGCGACCGCGGCGATGTCGACCACTTCCAGCGTCGGGTTGGTCGGGCTTTCCAGGAAGAACAGTTTGGTGTTCGGCTTGACGGCCTTTTCCCAGTTGGCGATGTCGGTGCCGTCGACCAGCGTCGCTTCGATGCCGTATCTCGGCGCCAGCGTCTCGACCACCCAGCGGCAGGAACCGAACAGCGCACGCGCCGCCACGATATGGTCGCCGGCCTTGGCGCTGCACAAAAGCGCGGCCGTCACCGCCGCCATGCCGGACGCCGTGGCACGCGCATCCTCGGCGCCTTCGAGCGCGCACATGCGCTTTTCGAACATGTCGACGGTCGGATTGGCGTAGCGCGAATAGATGAAGCCCGGCTCCTCGCCCTTGAAGCGGGCTTCGGCCGCCTGCGCCGTTTCGTAGACATAGCCCTGGGTGAGATACATCGCCTCGGAGGTTTCGCCGAAACCGGAACGCAGGGTTCCGCTATGGACGAGTGCTGTTTGAGGCTTCCAGTTGCGCTTCTTGGTGCTCATCGCTTTTGTTCCAGACACAAAAAAACCGGCCGCGAAAGTCGCAACCGGTCCATACGGCCTTGCGGCCCGACGGTCCTTTAGCGACTTGTTTAACGTGGCTGCAAGCCGACCGGCCAAATCACCACGGGATAACGACCCTTTAGACCCGCGCCACGCTTGCGTCAATTGCCGGCTTGATTAAGAGGTTTGTACCAGGCAGGTTTCCGCAAAAGTGTTCCACGGTTTTGCGGCAAGAACCTGCGACAGGAAAATCGCCTGGCCCAAGAATCGCCTGGCCTAGGAGTGGAGCCTTGCGGCAAACAGGCATTCTTCCCGATCAGGACATTTCGGCGCTGTTCCAGTCCGGCGCGCTGAAGTCGACCCGCGCGCTCGATGCCGACCAGATCCAGCCGGCGAGCCTGGATCTCAGGCTCGGCGACAAAGCCTGGCGGGTGCGGGCCTCGTTCCTGCCGGGTCCCAACCACAAGGTTTCGGAAAAGCTCGACCGGCTGCAACTGCACGAGATCAATCTTGCCGACGGCGCGGTGCTGGAGACCGGCTGCGTCTATATCGTGCCCTTGCTTGAAAGCCTGGCACTGCCGGCGGCCATTTCGGCCTCGGCCAATCCGAAGAGCTCGACCGGGCGGCTCGACATCTTCACCCGCGTCATGACCGACCGTGGCCACGAGTTCGACAAGATCGCCGCCGGCTATCACGGCCCGCTTTATCTCGAGGTCAGCCCGCGCACCTTTCCGATCGTCGCGCGCACCGGTTCGCGCCTGTCGCAGATCCGCTTTCGCACCGGCAATGCGCTGCTCTCGGAAGCCGAGCTGCATGACCTGCATCGCGCCGAGATGCTGGTCGCCACCGAGCCACCGAACATTTCCGGCGGCGGCATCGCCCTGTCGATCGACCTCAACGGCGATCAAAGCGGGCTGGTCGGCTATCGCGGCAAGCATCACACCGGTCTCGTCGATGTCGACAAGCGCGCCGCACAGGAGGTGGTCGACTTCTGGGAGCCGATCCACAAGAGCGGTGCTGGCGAACTGGTGCTCGATCCTGACGAGTTCTACATCCTCGTCAGCCAGGAGGCGGTGCATGTGCCACCGCTCTACGCCGCCGAGATGACGCCGTTCGATCCGCTGGTCGGCGAATTCCGCGTCCACTATGCCGGCTTCTTCGATCCGGGCTTCGGCCACTCTGCGTCCGGTGGCACCGGCAGCCGGGCAGTGCTCGAAGTGCGCAGCCACGAAGTGCCGTTCATCCTCGACCATGGCCAGATCGTCGGCCGGCTGGTCTACGAGCATATGCTGAAACGGCCGCAGGCGCTCTACGGCACCGATCTCGGCTCCAACTACCAGGCGCAGGGCCTGAAGCTGTCCAAGCATTTCCGCGCCGCGCGCTGAACCCATTCCCGTCGGGCAATATACTTGCCTGCGCTGGCTCGCCATGCTTGGCTGCCTTGCTGGCCGTTCAAGCTGGCGGCGTTCAAGGGGAACCAAGAAATGCAGATTTCGAAATGGATCATCTCGGCAGCAGGCGCTGCCATGCTGGCGATGGCGGCCGGCTCTTTTTCGGCGCAGGCAGCGGAGAAACTGAAGATCGGCACCGAGGGTGCCTATCCGCCGTTCAACACCATCACCTCCGACGGCAAGGTTGTCGGCTTCGACATCGATATCGCTAACGCGCTGTGCGCGCAGATGAAGGTCGAGTGCGAGATCGTCACCCAGGACTGGGATGGCATCATTCCCGCCCTGCAGGCCAAGAAATTCGATGCCATCATCGCCTCGATGAGCATCACCGAGGAGCGCAAGAAGCAGGTCTCCTTCACCAACAAATACTATACGACACCGCTGGCGCTGGTGGCGCCGAAGGATACCGATCTCGCCTCGACCGAACCGGCGGCCCTTGCCGGCAAGACGGTCGGCGCCCAGGCTTCGACCACGCAGGCCGACTATGCCCAGAATGTCTATGGCAAGGCGGGCGCGGAGGCAAAACTCTACCCGACCCAGGAAGAGGCGATCACCGACTTGACGAACGGGCGGCTCGATGCCGTCATCTCCGACAAATTCGTGCTGGTGGACTGGTTGAAGAAGGCAAGCGACGGCTGTTGCAAGCTGGTCGGCGACGTCAAGGGCACGGAGACGCAAGCCGGCATCGCCGTTCGCCTGGAGGACACGGCACTTCGCGACAAGCTCAACGCGGCGATAGACGCCATCGTTGCCGATGGCACCTACAAGAAGATCCAGGCCAAGTACTTCGACTTCGATATCTATTGAGGCTGGAGAGCGTTTCTTCCTTCTCCCCTTGTGGGAGAAGGTAAGGAGGCCGCCTCAAAGCGCCTTCACCGCCACCTTCACCGGCTGCTCGATCTCGAGCGGATTGCGCAGCGGCAGGCCGAAATCCTTGGCCCCGATCTCGAACACATCGCCAGCCTCGGTCGTGATGCCGTCGGCGAAGGACAGCGTCGCCGTGCCGAACATATGCACATGCACGTCGCCCGGCTGGCGGAAGGCCGCATATTTGAAGTGGTGATGTTCGAGATTGGCAATGGTGTGCGACATGTTTGCTTCGCCAGACAGGAACGGCTTTTCCCACAGCACCTCGTTGTCGCGATAGATGCGCGAGGTGCCCCTGATGTCGGCGGGCAGGTCACCGATCAGGATTTCCGGCCCGAACGAGGCGTTGCGCAGCTTGGAGTGGGCGAGGAACAGATAGTTCACGCGCTCGGTGACGTGGTCGGAAAACTCGTTCGACAGCGTGAAGCCGACACGGAACGGCGCGCCGTCGTCGCCGATGACGTAAATGCCGGCCACCTCCGGCTCCTCACCGGCGTCCTTGGCGAAGGCCGGTGACCGGAGTGCTGCACCTGGCGCCACCGCCATCGTGCCGTTGCCCTTGTAGAACCACTCCGGCTGCACGCCGATCTGACCTTTCGCAGGCTTGCCGCCCTCCAACCCCATGCGGAACATCTTCATGGAATCGGTCAACTGTTCGTCGCCGTCGGCGCCGAGCTTCTTGTGCATGGAATCGCGTGTCGCGGCGGAACCGAGATGTGTCAGTCCGGTGCCGGTCATATGCAGGTGCGCCGGATCGGGATGGTTGATCGGCGACAGCAGCCGCCCCTTCTTGTAGGCGGCATCGAGATCGACGGTCTCGCCAAGCCCCTTGCGCTCGATCAGCGCGACGAGGCCGACGCCGGTGCGGGCGGCCTCCATCGCCAGCGAATAGACGCTGCGGGCGCCATTGATGATCCGGGTCTTGCCGCCGTTGCGGGCAACGACGCGGATGGTCTCGGCGTCGTCGAGAATCTGGGAGATCAGCATGATGAATCCTCTCTCATTTGCCTTGGCAGGGTTGCCGGAACGGCAAACCTTACCCAGCGCGGCCCGGACTTCGTCCATGCCACGTTGAAATTCTCCATTCGGATTGCGCTCGCGAGCCTGGTCCCTCGGGGGACTTCTTTTCGTGCCGCCGGGCAGCGCCGCGATGTGACCCGTATGCCTTCCTGGTTCCCTCAGCCCTTGTTCTTGTTGTAGACGTCGAACACCACGGCGCCGAGCAGCACCAGGCCTTTCACCACCTGCTGCCAGTCGACATTGACGCCCATGATCGACATGCCGTTGTTCATCACGCCCATGATGAAACCGCCGACCACAGCGCCGATGACCTGGCCGACACCGCCCATCGCCGAGGCGCCGCCGATAAACACAGCGGCGATGACGTCGAGCTCGCTGCCAAGGCCTGCCGCCGGCACCGCCTGCCCGAGGCGCGCCGCGATGATCAGGCCGCCAAGCGCCGACAGGACGCCCATATTGACGAACACCATCAGGGTCAGCCGCTCGGTCTTGATGCCCGACAACTGCGCCGCTTTGGCATTGCCGCCCATCGCGTAGATGCGTCGACCGATCGTCATGCGTTTGGTGACGAACACGAACAGTGCGATCAGCGCGCCCATCACCATCAGAACGATCGGCAGGCCCTTGTAGGTGGCGAATTGGTAGACCAGGAACAGCGCCAGGGCGCTGGTCACCAGGGTCTTGACGACGAACAGCGTGAAGGGCTCGGCTTGGTAGCCATGTTGCTCGCGCGTGCGCCGTGCCTTGAGGCCGAAGAAGGCATAGGCGAGCACGGCGACGAGGCCGATCACGATCGTCGTCATATGCAGCGTCAGGCCGCTGCCGACGATGGTCTTGCCGGCGGCGTTCACGGTCGGCGGGATCAGCGTCAAGGAGCCGATCACGTCCGGAATGAAGCCGGAACTAAGCGCCTTGAACCCATCTGGAAGCGGCCCCACGGAAGACCCGCCACCCAGCAGGGCCTGGCAGATGCCGCGGAAGATCAGCATCCCCGCCAGCGTGACGATGAAGCTCGGTATTCGGTGATAGGCAATCCAGTAGCCTTGCGCCGCGCCGATCGCGCCGCCGATGACGAGGCAGATGATCGACACAACCAGCGGGTTGCTCAAAGGGCCGAGCGGCCAGATGACCATCATCATTGCCGCCAGCGCGCCGATGAACCCGGCGACCGAGCCGACGCTGAGATCGATATGGCCCGAAACGATCACCAGAAGCATGCCCAGCGCCATCACGATGATGAAGCTGTTCTGCTGCACCAGATTGCTCAGGTTCACCGGCTTGAACAGCGTGCCGGAGGTCGTGAACTGGAAGAACACCATGATGGCAATCAGCGCCAGGATCAGGCCGTATTCGCGCAGATTGGTGATCAGCGCCGAGACGGCCACACGCGGCCCCTGCTGCACATCTTCGGCAACGCCGCTTTTCGGCGCGGGAGCGCTCTCGGTGGTCATGATGCTTTTCCTTCTCCGCGAACGATGGCGCGCATGATCTTTTCCTGGCTGGCGTCGCTGGCCGCCATTTCGCCGACCATGCGGCCTTCATTCATGACGTAGATGCGGTCGGTGATGCCGAGCAGTTCCGGCATCTCCGACGAGATGACGATGATCGCCTTACCCTCGGAGGCGAGGCGGGCAATGATGGTGTAGATTTCATACTTGGCGCCGACGTCGATGCCGCGCGTCGGCTCGTCGAGGATCAGCACTTCCGGATTGGCAAACAGCCATTTCGACAGCACCACCTTCTGTTGATTGCCGCCCGACAGATTGCCGGTCATCTGGTAGACACTGGACGAGCGGATGTTGGTCTTGGCCTTGTAGTCGTTGGCGACGGCAAGTTCGCGCAGGTCGTCGATCACGGCGTGGCGCGACACGCCGGGCAGGTTGGCCAGCGTGATGTTGTGCTTGATGTGATCGATCAGATTGAGACCGTAGGTCTTGCGGTCCTCGGTGACGTAGGCAATGCCGTGTTCCACCGCTTTGCTCACCGAGGAGACATCGATCGGCTTGCCCTTGAGCAGCACCTCGCCGGTGATGTGACGGCCATAGGAGCGGCCGAACAGGCTCATCGCGAATTCGGTGCGCCCCGCGCCCATCAGCCCGGCGATACCCACCACCTCGCCCTTGCGAACGTCCATATCGATGCCCCTGATCACTTGCCGCTCGGCATGGATCGGGTGGTAGACGGACCAGTTCTTCACCTGGAGCACGGTCTCGCCGATCTTCGGCTCGCGCGGCGGAAAACGGTCGTCGAGCGAGCGTCCGACCATCGAGGTGATGATGCGGTCCTCGCTGATGTCCTTCTTGGCAAGGGTCTCGATGGTCCGCCCGTCGCGGATGACCGTGACCTTGTCGGCGACCCGGTTCACCTCGTTGAGCTTGTGCGAAATCAGGATCGAGGTCATGCCTTGCCGCTTGAATTCGAGCAGCAGATCGAGCAGCGCCTGGCTGTCCTTTTCCGACAGGCTCGCCGTCGGCTCGTCGAGGATCAGCAGCTTCACTTCCTTGCTGAGCGCTTTGGCGATCTCGACCAGTTGCTGCTTGCCGACGCCGATATTGGTGATCAGCGTCTTGGGGTCCTCCTTGAGGCCCACCTTCTTCAAAAGGGCGCTGGTGCGCGTCTCGTTGGCATTCCAGTCGATGACGCCAAATCTGGCGTGTTCGTTGCCAAGGAAAATGTTCTCGGCGATCGACAGCATCGGCACCAGCGCAAGCTCCTGGTGGATGATGACGATGCCCTTGTGTTCGCTGTCGTGAATGCCTTTGAAATGGCATTCCTCGCCACGGTAGACGATCGCACCCTCATAGGTGCCGGACGCATAGACGCCCGACAGCACCTTCATCAGCGTTGACTTGCCGGCGCCGTTCTCGCCGACCACGGCGTGAATCTCGCCTTCCTCGACGCTGAGGTTGACGTTCGACAGCGCCTTCACGCCGGGAAACGTCTTGGTGATGTCGCGCATCTCCAAAATCGTCGAGGTCATCAGGAATTAAGCTCCTCCGAGGCCGGCAAACAATACCGGGCTCGCTGGTTAACGAAAAGGGGCCCTGCGTTGCGCAGGACCCCTGTTTTTGCAAGCGAGATTACTTCAGGTCTTCGGCCTTGATGTAGCCGGAGTCGACCACCAGCGCCTGGTAGTTCGACTTGTCGACGTCATGCGGCGTCAGCAGGATCGAAGGAACGACCTTGACGTCGTTGTTGTAGGTCTTGGTGTCGAGGCCGTCGGGCTTGCCGCCCGAGAGCACCTTATCGACCAGGCCGACAGTGGCCTTGGCCAGTTCGCGGGTGTCCTTGAACACGGTCGAGTACTGCTCGCCCGAGATGATCAGCTTGACCGAAGCAGTCTCGGCGTCCTGGCCGGTCACGATCGGCCAGGGCTGGGCGTCCGTGCCGTAGCCCACCGCGCGCAGCGATGCGGTGATACCGCGCGACAGGCCGTCATAGGGCGACAGAACGCCATCGACGCGGCTGCCGTCCGAGTAGTTGGCGGAGAGCAGGTTGTCCATGCGGGCCTGAGCGGTTGCCGCCAGCCAGCGCAGCGTGCCGACCTTGTCCATGCCGGTCTGGCCGGACTTGATCTTGATCGAGCCGTCGTCGATCAGCGGCTGCAGGACGGAAATCGCCCCATTGTAGAAGAAAAAGGCGTTGTTGTCGTCCGGCGAGCCGCCGAACAGTTCGACGTTCCACGGCTTGGTGTTCGGGAAACGCTCCTTGAGGCCCTTGACCAGGGAATTCGCCTGGATGACGCCGACGCCGAAATTGTCGAAGGTGGTGTAGTAGTCGACATTGCCGGTCTTCTTGATCAGGCGGTCATAGGCGACGACGACGACGCCGGCGTCAGCGGCCTTCTGCAGCGCGTCAGACAGTGTGGTGCCGTCGATCGAGGCGATGATCAGCGCCTTCGGGCCCTTGGTGATTTCGTTTTCCAGCTGGCTGAGCTGGTTGGGGATGTCGTCCTGCGCGTACTGCAGGTCGACGGTGTAGCCCAGAGCCTCGAGCTGGGACTTGACGGCGTCGCCGTCGTTGATCCAGCGCTGCGAGGTCTTGGTGGGCATCAGCACGCCGATCAGGCCTTTGTCTGCTGCATGCGCCGTCACGGTCATGGCGGCGATGCCAAGGGCCGCAACGGCGGCCAACGTCTTGATGATCTTCACATTAACTCTCCCTGGTTGATGGACGCGGCACCCCGGGGCTTCGCGGGCCGCGCAGTCGAGCGGAGGCACAAGCGCGCCACCGCCGGCATATCGATCTCTGGTATCCTCCCAATGGTCCCAAGACGCTGATTTCGGCCGATACGATTTTGCTCGCTACCGACCGTCAGATTTCAGAACGCGCCAAGGGTGTGGCGCTTTGCCATAACTGTCAAATGCGATCTTTGATGGTTGCTATACCGAAGCTGATATATATCAGGAGAGGATGAAACATGGCCGCATGGCCGGACGATTACGCGCGAGCAGCGGGGGAAAATCATGGCAGGGTTGCGCAATTCTGTTGGAATCTCAGGCGGTTACGACGAACTTCCGGGCGACGGCGAAACCTTGCTGCGCAGCGGTCTCAGCTTGCGTCACATGCGCATGATCGTCGCGCTCGACGACCACGGCCGGGTAAGCGCGGCAGCCCAGGTCATGAACATTTCGCAGCCGGCGGCCTCGCGCATGATCAGCGAGATGGAGGCCGTGCTGGAGGTCAAGCTGTGTGAAAGGCTACCGCGCGGAATCACCTTGACGCCCTATGGCAAGGCACTGGCCAGGCGCGCGCGCTCGATTCTCCTGGAGATGCGCGAGGTCGACCGCGAGATTTCCGAGCTCAAGGCGGGCAAGGGCGGCTCGGTGTTCCTGGGTGCCGTGACGGCGCCGGCGATCGAACTGGCGGTGCCGGCAATTCGCGAAATCCGCCGCATCTATCCGCGCATCGAGATCACCATGCAGGTCGAGACCTCCAACGTGCTGGCACGCGAACTGATCGCCTCACGCCATGACTTCATCATCGCGCGCATCCCTGACGATCTCAACCCGCGGCTGTTCGAGTCGCGCGTCATCGGCGTCGAGAAGGCCTGCCTGATCGTGCGCCGGGGTCATCCGCTCACCAAGGGCAAGGCGGTGCGGCTGGAAGAGACCGCCGCCTATGACTGGGTCTTCCAGTCGGGCGGTTCACCCTTGCGCCAGGCGATGGAGAGCAATTTCCTCAACCGCAACATCGCCCTGCCGGACCGTATCCTCAACACCAGCTCGCTGCTCTTGACCCTGGTCATGGTCGCACAGTCCGATGCCATTGCGCCGGTATCGGTCCAGGTGGCGAAATTCATCCAGAATCCCGACGGGCTGGCCGGCGCCATCGACATCGTCCAGACCGAATTCGACATCGAGGTCAGGCCCTACAGCCTGATCACCGTGAAGAACCGCGTGCTGTCGCCGGCCGCCAAGATGCTGCACGATTTTATTTTGAGGGAAGTGGGATGACGGCTGGAGCGGGTAGAGGGAATCGAACCCTCGCGTTCAGCTTGGGAAGCTGACAAGCTACCATTACATCATACCCGCGCATGCCCTCGTTACCATGATGGCCCGGCTTCGGGCAATCGTCAAAACAGCACCTGCAGGGCAACGAATCCGGGCTATCAGGTTCCTTCGGAACCTTCGCCGACACGTTGGTTGACGAAGCATCAAACAAAAAACCCGCCTGTCCGGCGGGTCACTGGCGCGAATCAGCACCATCTCCAAACTATTAGCATAACTGCCGTCACATGTCGATGAAAGCTACCGGCACAAAAGCTGCCGGACCGGCCGTCGTCAGGGCTTTGTCAACAACCCTGACGGCACCCGCGCCGGCGCGGCAGGGGTCAGGCGCCGGGCAGGTAGATCAGGGCGTACTCGTCCGAATAGGCGCGCTTCCAGCCCAGCTCCTCGAAGAAGGGAATGCGCTTGTCGCCGGCCGCCAGCAGCGCCCAGTCGACTGCGTATTTCTTCAACTGGGCTTCGAGGAGCGGCTTGCCGTTACTTTGTCCCATGTCGTCCTCGGTTTTTGTAAAACCGCCCAGGAACAGCTGGTCGGTCCGTCCGTCGATATAGGTCTTGATCCCATGGAAAATCAGCGTACCGCCGAAATCGTAGGAATTCAGCACGTTGCCGGACAGATGATGGCTTTCGGCGAATGCCAGCGCCCCGCTGGCCGACGTTTTCGGGCTCGGCGTGAGTTGGTAGGCGCTACCGAGCACGGCGACCGCGCCGATCAGCAAAACAGCTGCCGTGCCGCAAATCGCGTAGAACCGCCTGGCGGCGAATTCTTCCAGTCCGTCGCGCTTTTCAACCAGCCATGCGGTGACCGACAGCGAGGGAAACTGCTGTGCGACCTCCATCGCGATCACCAGCGGAACCAGGAGGAAGAACAAATACATGAAGCGCACATGGGCGAGAAAAACATGCAAGGTGAAGACGATGAACAACGCCTTGGCCCAGCCAATTCGCAACCGTGACACCAGCAGCCCGAACAGCGCCAGCAGCATCACAACCTCCTGGAGAGGGTAATCCTGCACATTGAACGGTCGCCATTCCACGATCAGCGACACCGCCTCATTGCCGTAGGCCACCGCGAAGGTCGCCAGGATGGCCTGGACGCCGTAGGGGTGGATCAGGCTGACAAGCGGGCAAAGCAGACCAAATGCGATCCATTTCGCCAAGAGGGCCGGTTTCGAGAGACCCGTGCGTGTCAGCAGATCGAGACCGGCGAACGCTGCGATGACGAAGCTCAGGGTGAAGGTCGCGTGCAGGTTCGCCCACAACACAACCAGCACAAGCAGCCACGAGGGCGGCGCCCGTTCTTCCCTTGCCGCACGAAACAGCACCGCCGTCCAGATGATGACGATCGGGAAGGTGAAGATATGTGGGCGCCCCGTATAGATCGGGCCGATCGCGACAGCCGCGACGAAGGCCAGCGTAACCGCCACGATCGGCTTCAGCCATGTGCTGAGAAACCACCCCATCAGGAAAACCGTCAGGGAAATCGTGGCGATGATCAGCGTGACCACGCCGTTCCAGCCTCCTGCCCGGTAGGCAATTGCCAGCAGGACCTGGCCCAGCCACTCCTTGGCAATCCATGGATGGCCGGCAAAAGTGTAGGAGTAAGGGTCGACCGTCGGAAATGTCCGGTTTGCCAGGAAATCCAGCCCGACCTTTACCTGCCACCAACTGTCGGGATCCTGCAGGACGGAATTGGCAAAGGCAACCATCAACGCCGCCGCGACACAGGCCGTGAACAGGCAGAATATCAGCCGAGTCCGCTCGTCGTATGGTGCGGCCTCCACACGGGCCTGGGCGTTGTCCATGGTGCGCCGCCTCCAATCGTTTCCGCTGACAGTTTGGTTCAAGGAGTTCGACTGGTCGGCGCCCGCCGGGGCCCATCGGTCACGTGAATGTTCCGGTCGACCCTATCGTCTGTGCGACCTTCGCGTCCGACAAATACGAAGTGAGCCGAACCCAGATAGAAGACGATCGAATAGACGCAGATCCCCGCCAGGTGAACCAGGGGGCTTTCGGTGATGCCTGCCGAGCGGGCGACGAGCACGACTGCCAGATTGATGCTGTAGGCGACCAGGAAGACGCCCCCATATCGCAGCAGGGTTCCGGGTCGGAAGCCATCGGCTCGTGTGAAGGTCCATTGGCGGTTGAGGAAGAAGCCGAGGACAAGGCCGGCGGCATAGCCCGTGGCGTTGGCGACGATGTCGCCAAGACCCAGTGCAAGCCCGGCCAGAATGACCGCGTATCCCAGCGCCGTGTTCATCAGACCAACGGCGCCAAATCGCAGCATCCTCGGATAGTCAAACGGCAGATTTGACCGCATGCGCAAAATATTGGGCTCCGACAGGAATCTTGGTGAGCAAGCGCTCGAACGGCCTCAGCCGCGCAAGCAGCCGAGGGAAGAAAATCCGGTAGACGATCCGGGTGTTGGAAAGACCCGCCGCGACCATGCGCCTGCGCATCTCGCGCGAATTTATCAAAACCGCGTTCTCGTCGAAGGCGCAATTTCTCACCGCGTGGGTGGTCAGTGGGTTCCACGGATTGTGCTCGAAAACAAAGAAGCTGCCGCCATCGGCCAGCACCCTGCCGATCTCCGCGAGCAATCCGATCTGGAGGTCCTCGGGAATGTGGTGGAAGACGCAGGCCGCGAAGGCGAGATCGAAGCTGCCGTCGGCAAAGGGAATTGTCCGGCCATCGAAATGGGTGAAGGCGGCCTCGCCGGGAAAGCGCTTGCTGGCGATGTCGAGCGATTCCCGCGAAGGATCGAGCAAGGTGATCTCGCTGTCGGGAAACGCGTTGCGCATATGGCCGAGCGAATTGCCGACACCGGCGCCGAAATCGAGTATCCGTCGCGGTTTCACGCCGGCCTGCCGCAGCGTCGCGGCGATGTCGTCGATCTTGTACTTGTGGAAGAATTCCGGCGCTTCGCCGCTCAGCCTTATGCTCGCGGCATGCTGTTCCTGGTACTCGCGCGCAAACTGGTCGAACTCCGCCTCAAGCACGTGCGGCCCTCTTTGCCATCTTCTGCAGGCGATGGACCGGCAGATCCTTGTCACCGGCTGCCCGGTTGCGCGAAACGATCTCGTTGACGAAGTAAAGCGGCCGCCGCTTTGTCTCCATGTACATGCGCCCGAGATATTCGCCGAAGATGCCAAGCACCATGAGCTGGACGCTGCCCAGGATCAGCACGATCGCGGCAAGGCTGGTCCAGCCCGGCAACACGTTTCCGAGCGACCATTCGATGAGGGTGTAGCCGAGCACGACCAGCCCCAGAAGCCCGAACAGCATTCCGAGCAGCGAGGCGAACCGCAAGGGCGCGATGGAAAAGCTGGTCATCGCGTCGACGGCCAGAAGCACCATCTTCTTCAAGGGGTAGTGGGTGGTGCCGGCAAAGCGCCGGTGCCGTTCATAGGGGAACGCAACCTGTTTCAAGCCGATCCAGCTCACCATGCCGCGAATGAACCTGTAGCGCTCCGGCATTGCGTTCAGATGGTCGAGCGCGCGGCGGCTCATCAGCCGGAAATCCCCGGAATTCGGCGCGATGTCGACGTCGACCATGCGGCGCAGCAAGCGATAGAACATCGAGGCTGAGGTGAGCTTGAACCAGCTTTCCCCATCGCGGCTCAGCCTCTGGCCGTAAACGACATCGAAGCCTTCATTCATCTTCGCCATCATCGCGCCGAGCAGTTCAGGCGGATCCTGCAGATCGGCATCGAGAATGAGAATACGCTGGCCGCGGCAGAATTCGAGCCCCGCGCTCAACGCGATTTGGTGGCCGTAGTTGCGGGCAAGGTCGATGGCGACGACATGGTCGTCCTTTTCGGCCAACTGGAAAATGGCCTCGCGCGTGCCGTCGGTCGCGCCGTCGATGACAAGGACGATCTCATAGGAGGAGCCCTGTTCCAGGCACACGGCCGTCACCCGTCGATGAAGTTCGGCCACCCCATCCAGCTCGTTGTAGCATGGGACGACCACCGACAACGTGACGGCGCTTCGCGCGGTGTTTTTCTCCATCTCCACCAAAAGCCCTTGCTCCCGCTATTGGAATGGCAATAGCGGGAATTGGTTAGAAAATAGATAAGCCAGCGGATCGCCCACGCCATTGGCCGGCCGCCCTTTTTGCCGCCGGCGGCCAAAAATCACGAACGAACCGGCAGTTCCATACGGATGCGAGCGCCCCGCCAAGGCCCGATCAACACCCGGATGGTGCCATTGTGCAGCAACGCGATCTGGCGGGCAAGGTTCAAACCCAGACCCGCTCCTCGTGACTGCGGCTGCAGGCGGTAGAAGGGTTCGAAGACATTCTCGTGCTCTTGCGCCGGAATGCCCGGGCCTTCATCGCGCACTTCGACGCCGCCGGTCTCGTCGATGGCTATGGTGATCGTGCCGCTGCCGCCGCCATGGTCGATGGCATTGCGCACCAGATTTGCGAGCGCGCGTTCGATCTGCAGGACGTTGACCTCGACATGGGCCTTGTCGGGCGAGGGTTCGAAGGCAAGGTCATAGCCGGCCTCGATGGCAAGCGGCGCGAAATCGGCGGCGACCCGGCTGACAAGGTCGCCGAGATCGATGATCTGGCGCTGGTCCGTCGGGCGGTCGAGCAATTGGTGGTCGAGCAACTGTTGCGCAAGATGCGACAGTCGCTCGATGTCGTGCAGCAGGCGCGCGCTTTGCGGCTCCTGCTTCAGCAATTCGGCACGAGTGCGCAAGATGGCGATCGGCGTACGCAGTTCATGCGCCGCATCGGTGAGGAAGCGGTTGTGCCGGTCATAACCTTGGGCGAGGCGTGCCAGCGTCTGGTTGAACGCCTGCACCAGAGGCGCGATTTCCTGCGGCACATTCTTGACCGGCAGCTGCATCGCGCGGGTGCCGATATCGATGCGCGCTGCCTGCCTGACGGTTTCGACAAGGCCGGCAAAGGACCGGCGCACCACCGCGGGCGTCGTCACCAGGGTCGTGGTGCCCATGACCAGCACGATCGGCAACAGCAGGATGATGACGATGACCGCAAGGGCCGGAAGCGCCTTCTCCCAGTTCCTGCTGCCGTCCGGGTTCCTGGCGACGTCGATCGTCGCCGAAATGTTGACTTCGAGCCCTTCGGTTTCGTCGCGCGACGACCGTGTCGCGGCGATGATCTGCACCGTGCCAGCCTTGGTCGAAACCCTTTCGAGATAGGCTTCCGGCCTCAGATCATCCTCGGAAAATCCGATGGTGGCATGATCGGCCTCGCCCAGCAGATCGCCAAAATTCCTGGCATAGACACCAGGCACGTTGCCGAAACGGACGCTTTGGCCGCCGCCGTCGCGAACGATGTACCAGACATTGGGGAAGCCCTCGCGAAAGGTGGCAAGCTCGTCGGTCTGATGGACGATCAATTTGCCGTCCTTGTCGCGGTCGACTGCGCCCTTGATGGCGGCAACGGCAGCCTCGTTGTCGATCAGCAGCCGCGGATTGGCGATCCACAGCGCGGCTGCGCACAGCACGATGAAGATGAGAAGCGTCGCCGCCTGCAGCAGGATCAGCCGCCGC
This sequence comes from Mesorhizobium calcicola, assembly GCF_042682105.1. Lineage (NCBI taxonomy): Bacteria > Pseudomonadati > Pseudomonadota > Alphaproteobacteria > Hyphomicrobiales > Phyllobacteriaceae > Mesorhizobium > Mesorhizobium calcicola. The sequence goes on along the minus strand of NZ_JBHUGY010000008.1, from coordinate 250,091 downwards.
ACCAGCACCCATTGCAGCGAGCGCGTGCGCGGCTTTTTCACGACGCGGCCCGCGGGAGATAACCGAGGTTGCGGATCGCCCTGATCTCGATGCCGGCAGCGGCATCCTCCAGCTTGCGGCGCAGCCGCGAAATGTGCGCATCCAGTGCATTGGAGCCGATCTCGTCGTCGAGGGCATAGACGGCTTCTTCCAAGGCACCGCGCATGATGGTCCGGCCCGGCCTGCGGATGAGCGTTTCGAGCACCAGCCGTTCACGCCGCGGCAGTTCCAGCGCCTGGTCCTCGACAAGCGCCTCGCGATGGCGGAAATCATAGGTCAGGCGGCCGACCACCGTCTGGTTGGCGCGTGTGGTGAACGAACGCCTGTGCAGGGCATTGAGCCTGGCAACCAGTTCCACCGTGGCGAACGGCTTGACCATATAGTCGTCGGCGCCGGCATCGAGCCCGGCCACCCGGTCGTCGAGACCGCTGAGCGCGGTCAGCGCGATCACCGGCACATCCAGATGCAAGGCGCGCAGGCGCGGGATCAGGCTGAGGCCATCGCCATCCGGCAGGCGACGGTCCAACACCACTGCGTCATGATATCCGAGCCGCGCCATGGCCTCGGCATCGGCCAGTGTCGCGGCATGGTCGACGATGATGTCCTGGCGCTCGAGCGCCGTTCTCAGCACCGAGGCCATTTCCGGTTCGTCCTCGATCAGCAGGATGCGCAACCGCATTCTCCTTCACGGGCAACCAGATGGGCACGGGCAACCGGCGGGCTGAGGCAATTCATTCGCATTCCAGCTTCGGTTGGCGAAAATTGGTGATGAACCATCGACCGTCCGAAGAGCGGGCGTAGAACGTGTAGAAGCATTCCTGACGCTCGATATAGCCCGGCGTTTCGGTCTCTTCGTAGACGGTTCCGTGTTTTGTCTGGCGAACCTCGCCGCTGGAGGTCCCGGACACCGCATTGGTGGATATTTTCCGCCACTGATAGGCTCGCTCACCCCGGCCGAGATCAACGACTGCGGTCGGCGGACCGTAGTCCAGAATGACCGATTCGACCGGTTGCCCGATGTAGTTCTTCATGATGTCGGAGGCGCACCCCGTCAGCGCCAGCACGATTGCGACGAAGAACGCCTTTGAGATCCACACAAGATGGCTTGCGCTGCGTTTGGACATTATCTGATTCCCATCATCAAGGTCATCCGCGGCACCTAGGGTGTGAAGATTGCATCGACATTACGCCGGAGTTGGCTGGGGTGCGGTCCGCGGATGCGCGTCGATGCCGATGCAGATGGAGGCACGCCATTGCGCGGCACCCATTGCCCTGGGCACCGCGCAAAGTCTGATCGAACAGGACCACAAGACGGCTGGGTTCGACCGAACCTTGGGCCTGCTCTAGAACCGATGCCGGCCTTCAGTTCATGGCTGCCGATCGTCGCCTTGGAGTTGCCAAAGGCCGATGTCGTTTCGACGCCAGGCGTGCGAATATAGTCATATTCGACCTTGGCCGAGAGGCCGCCGGCGAAAGCCTGCTCGATACCGGCGCCGACCAGGTAGCCGAGCTTCCATCCGTCGGTGCTGGTCACCTTGTCGCCCTTGTCGAATTTGGTCAGGGCAACACCTCCGGTTCCGAAGAGCAGCGTCTGGTCGAAGCCCACGCCGGCCCTGGCCTTGGCGGCACCGCGCCACTTTTCCTTGATCTTGCCGCCCCCGACGTCGTGCTCGGCGCCGCCAAGATAGGAGCCTTCGATCTCGGCGCCCAGCACTCCTGGGCCAACTTGCTGATTGTAGCCGGCCTGGACGCCGCCGCTGAGACCGTTCCTGCCGGCAAACGGGTTCGGCATCCCTGTGAACGCCGGGCCGCCATGCACGCCGACATAGGCGCCGCTCCATTGGAAGGCAGGGGGATCGTTGTGGGCCGGTGAAAGATCGGCGGCCATTGCCGATCCGTTCAGGCATGTGGCAAGCGCACTTGCCGTCAGCAGCATCATTGCTTGGGGGGACATTGCATTACTCCAACACGCACGCGCATCCGACGACACGCAGGTTGATCTGTTAGGAGCCTGACCGTTGGGGCGGCCATGCTCCGGCTACTTGTCTCGCCGGGAAACGGTCGCGCGGGTCACCGGGACTGACGCAAGGCAGTCGTGGTGGTGACCGGATCTTTCGCAACCTGTGCCTGAAAGACGTGGATTATCTCGCAGGCGAAAATTGCACGCACATTGCGGGAAATCGAAAAATGAAGATTTTTCTCTTTATTTTCAATAAATTAAAGCAGCGCTGTTTACGCATATTTAACAGATTGGCATGGCTTCGATCGGTTCGGCGGCGCGAGCTTGCCATGCAATGGTTCGACCGAAGCCATCGGCATCCCGTAAAACTGTCGGCTTGAAGCTGGCAGGCCAAGTGCGTATCTCTGGGCCGTCGCCCTCGAGTCTGGGTACCCTCAATCTGGAGACGGGCCTTGTCCGCACTGACGCGCCTTCTCGGCGATTCGCCGCTCAAGGTGATCCTGAAACTGCTGGTGGTGTCGTTCCTCGTCGGCCTGGTCATGAATGCCTTCGGCTGGTCGCCGATGGACGTGCTTTACGGCATCGAGAAGGTCTTCCGCGACCTGTGGAATCTCGGCTTTCACGCCATCGATCGCTTCGTCGGCTATATCCTGCTGGGTGCAGCGATCGTCGTTCCGGCCTTCATCCTGCTCAGGATCGCCAGCTATCGGAAGTGACGTTTCAAGTGTAACCGGCTGCGACCTCGAACAGGATGGCGTGGCGCGCGGCGAGTGCGGGCACATCCGTGGAGTAGCCGCCGCCAATCACGCCACAGACGGGAGTGCCGAGCGCGCGAAAGTGGCGGATCACCATGTCGTCGCGGGCGCGCAGGCCGTCATCCGATAGCGACAACCGTCCAAGCCTGTCCTGTGCGTGAACGTCGACGCCGGCATTGTAGAAGACGATGTCCCAGCGCTCCCTCGGGCTGAGCGCCGGCAGGATGGCGGCGAGCCTCTCCATGTAAGCCGCGTCACTCGTGCCATCGGGCAGCGCGACATCGAGGTCGGACGCGATCTTGCGCACGGGGTAGTTGCGGTCGCCATGCATGGAAAAGGTGAACACGCGCGGATCGTCCGCGAGAATGTCCGCCGTGCCGTCGCCCTGATGCACGTCGAGATCGACGACCAGGATGTTCTGTGCAGCACCCTCGGCGAGCAGGACCAGCGCCGCGACAGCGACATCGTTGAAGGTACAGAAGCCCGCACCTTGCACGCGTCGCGCGTGATGGCTGCCGCCGGCGGTGTTGCAGGCGATGCCGTGGCGCATGGCGAGCCGCGCCGCCAGCACCGTGCCGCCGGCGGCAAGCTGCGCGCGCAGCGAGACACGCGGGCCGACCGCGAAGCCGATCTCACGTTCGATTTTTTCAGGCACGCAACAGCTGATGACCTGGTCGACATACTCCGCCGCATGGGCAAGTCTCAGCCATGACGCCGGCGCCGGTTCGGCGGTGTTGAGTGCCTCGGGTCCGGCCAGTCCGCGTGCGCGCAAGGCGTCCATCAGCAGCGGATATTTGCTCATCGGAAAACGATGATTGACGGCGAAGCCGGCGTCGTAGTCGGGATGGTGGACGATCTGCAGGGGCATGAACTGGATCCGGCCGGCTCGCGCCAGACCGGGGATTCGGTTGGCCGTCACGGGATGGGTGATTGCGCGATGCCGGGAAAATGGGGCACACCGGCTGTCCGATCAAGCCGCAATCAGCAAGGCAGCAATCCTTGGACAAGGGCGCAACCCCAGCCGACGCCAGATCCTTTGTCGTCACCAACCGTGAAGTGCTCGCCATCGCGGTTCCGATGACGCTTGCCTATCTGACGACGCCGATGCTCGGCCTGGTCGACACGGCTGTCGTCGGCCAGTTCGGCGACGCCGCCCTGCTCGGCGGCCTGGCGGCGGGCGCGCTTGTTTTCGACGTCGTCTTCACCACCTTCAATTTCCTGCGCTCGGGCACCACCGGCCTCGTCGCCCAGGCTTTCGGACGCGGCGACGAACTGGAGGAACAGGCGGTGTTCTGGCGCGCCGTGCTGATCGCGTTCGTCGCCGGCATCGTGCTCGCGGCACTTGCGCCGCTGGTCGCCATCGCCGGACAAAAGTTCATGGGCGCCGAACCGCGCGTCAGCGAGGCGATGGGCGTTTATATCCGCATCAGGCTGCTCGCGGCCCCCTTCTCACTGATCAACTACGCCATCCTCGGCTATGTCCTGGGCCGCGGCGAGGGCGGGCTAGGGCTGATGCTGCAATTGGTGCTGAACGGCATCAACATCGCGCTTTGCCTCGTGCTCGGCCTGAAGCTTGGCTGGGGCGTCGCCGGCGTCGCCTGGGCGACCGTCACCGGTGAGTTCCTTGCCATGCTGCTCGGCCTGGCGATCGTGGTCCGCCGGTTCCGGGCGGCCCCGTCCTTGCCACGCCATCGCCTGCTCGACATGGCCGCCTTCCTGCGCATGCTGTCGCTCAACCGCGACATCATGATCCGTTCGTTCTCGCTGCTCGCCGCCTTCGCGCTGTTCACCCGCCAGGGCGCGCAGTTCGGCACGGTGACGCTGGCCGCCAACGCCGTGCTGATGAATTTCTTCCTCGTTGCCGGCTATTTCCTCGATGGCTTCGCCACCGCCGCCGAACAGCTGGCGGGCCGCGCCGTCGGCGCGCGTGCGGCCACACCGTTCCGGCAGGCCGTGCGGCTCACCTTGTTCTGGGGTTTTGGCCTGGCGGGTGCGGCGACCCTGGTGCTGCTGCTGGCCGGCGCCAATCTGGTCGCTCTCGTGACGACGTCGGAGGAGGTCCGTTCAGTGGCCGACATCTACCTGCCGTGGGCAGCGTTCACCGCGTTGAGCGGCGTGCTGGCTTTTCAGATGGATGGCGTCTTCATCGGCGCCACCTGGTCGCGTGACATGCGCAACATGATGCTGCTGTCGTTTCTTGTCTTTGCAGTTGCGTTGCTCACCTTGGCGCCTGCCTTCGGCAATCATGGCCTGTGGGCGGCGCTGCACGTCTTCTTGCTGGCACGGGGCTTCAGCCTGCTGACGATTTTGCGGCTGCGGCTGCGGACAGCATTCAGCTGAGCGGCTTCGACGCCCATCGATCGAGATGGCTGTCGCGCAGCTCGCGAATGGACTTGAGCCGCTCCGTGTCAGCAAAGCGCGCCATCCCGGCGACGATGCGGCCCGGCAGTGCGGGGCCGGCATAGATCATGCTGGTGTAGAGCTGGACGAGATCGGCGCCGGCGCGGATTTTTTCCAGTGCCGCGTCGGTGGAATCGACGCCGCCGACGCCGATGATGGCGCGGTCGGGGCCAAGCAGTTTGCGTATCCTGGCCAGCACGATGGTCGAGCGTTCGAACAGCGGTCTGCCGGAGAGCCCGCCGGTCTCGCTTGCTGTATCGGTGCTGCGCAACGAGGGCCGGGAAATGGTGGTGTTGGAAACGATGACACCGTCGATCTGTTTTGCAGTAACCTCGGCGGCGATGTCTTCAAGCTCGGCCTCGACCAGGTCCGGCGCGATCTTGAGGAAGACAGGCGGCTGCGCCGTTGCTGCGGCGCGCGCGGCCATGACACGTGACAAAAGCTCGCCGAGCTGCTCGCGTGCCTGCATGTTGCGCAGGCCGGGCGTGTTGGGCGAGGAGATGTTGACCGTCAGATAGTTGGCATAGGGCGCAAAACGGGCGACGCCGCGCTCATAGTCGCCGATGCGATCGGCACTGTCCTTGTTGGCGCCGATGTTGACGCCAACGATGCCGCCACGCCCCTTGCGGGCAGTGAGGCGCCTTTCGGCGGCCGCATGGCCTTCATTGTTGAAGCCCAGCCGGTTGATCACCGCCTCATCCGCCGTCAGCCGGAAGATGCGCGGCTTCGGGTTGCCGGCCTGCGGCAGCGGCGTGATGGTGCCGACCTCGGCAAAGCCGAAACCGAGCCCAAGCAGCGCGTCGGGCACTTCGGCGTTCTTGTCGTAGCCCGCAGCCATACCGAGCGGGTTCGGGAAATCGAGGCCGCAAAGGCTGACCTTCAGCCGAGCGTCGCGCGTCGTCCGCGCGCCGACCGGCAGCCCGCATCGCAGCGCCGCGATCGACATGCCATGCGCGGTTTCCGGATCGAATGTGAACAGCAGCTTCTGGCCAAGCCGGTCGAGCACGCTCATTCGGCCTCCAGCGCCGGGAACTGGTGGGTGCCGTCGGCGCCAAGCGGCAGCGGCTGGACCCACAGGACGGCTTTCAGGTCCAGCACGCCGTAAAGATGCGGAAACAGCGCGCCGCCGCGCGAGACCTCGTATTTCAGCGCCGCGCCCAGACGCGAGCCGTCGATGGCGACCAGCAGAAGGCCGGTCTGGCCGGCAAAATGCCTTGCCGCCGTTTCCTTGACCTGCCCTGCCGTGGAGAAATGGATGAAGCCGTCGGCGACATCGATCGGCGCGCCGGTGAAGCGGCCAATTGTTTCGGCCTCGCGCCAAGCCGCTTGCGGGGTTATCTTGTAGATAATCTGAGACATGGTTGCGCTATAGTCCGAACCAGCCACGCGGGAAAGACCACGCCAGGGGTCTTCCCCATTTCCGGCGCAAACATGCGATAAATCTGACTTGGCCATGGAGGACAACATGCGTCTGCAGCACATCTTGATCCCCGCCGCGCTCGTTTCTCTGGTCGCGGCTTCAGCATATTCGGAAGAAACCGACCGCTACCGGCTGGAAAAGTCTGATAACGGCTACGTCCGCATGGATACGCAGACCGGCGCTATGTCGATCTGCGAGGAGCGCTCCGGCCAGCTCGTCTGCAAGATGGCGGCCGACGAACGCGCCGCTTTCCAGGACGAGGTCGACCGCCTCCAGACCTCGATGAAGGCGATGGACGAGCGCGTCACCAAGCTCGAGAATTCGCTCTCCGCCCGCCTCGAATCGAAATTGCCGAGCGAGGAGGATTTCAACAAGACGATGAGCTACATGGAGCGTTTCCTGCGTGGCTTCATGGGCATCGTCAAGGATATGGACAAGGACAATGGCGCCCAGCTCAACTCGCAGAAGACCTGAGCGCTCAAAATAGGGAAAACGCGGCGCGCTGGCTTTGCCGCTTGAAAACAGCGCGCAGCCCCTCATAATCGTCCACTGGTCCCGGAAAAAAACAGAAAATCATCGGGGATTCGGGGAGGGACATTTGCCGGCAGGCTATTCTTTCGTCATCGCCGACGACCACCCGCTGTTTCGTGGTGCGCTGCGCGAAGCGCTCGCCGGCATCGGCAATGTCGCCGCAATCCACGAGGCCGGCGACTTCGAGAGCGCCAAGGCGCTGGTCGTGGCCAATGAGGATGTCGACCTGGTGCTGCTCGACCTGTCGATGCCGGGCGCCAGCGGCCTTTCCGGCCTGATATCGCTGCGCGGCATCCATCCGGCGGTGCCGCTGGTCGTGGTCTCGGCGCATGACGATCCGGCGACAATCAGGCGTGCGCTCGATCTCGGCGCTTCCGGCTTCATCTCCAAGTCGGCCAGCATGGACGAGATCCGCGACGCCGTGCAGTCGGTGCTTGCCGGCGACATCGCCGCGCCTGTCGGCATCGATCTCGGCGTCGAGCGCGATCCCGAGATTTCCGACCTGATCAAGCGGCTGCAGGCGCTGACGCCGCAGCAGACCCGCGTGCTCGGCATGCTGGCCGAGGGCCTGCTCAACAAGCAGATCGCCTATGAACTCGGCGTCTCCGAGGCGACAATCAAGGCGCATGTCTCGGCCATCCTGCAGAAGCTCGGCGTCGACAGCCGCACCCAGGCGGTGATCCTGCTGTCCAAGATCGGCAACGACCCATTGCAGCCGGCGACCTGATCGCCAACGTTCCGCCAGCGATCCTGTCGGTCAACCGGCCGATATCGCCCGCCGTGTGCGCCCGATCGCGGCACCAAGACCAAGCGACGCGATTGCCACGACGGGAATGCCTACGATCCAGGGCAGGCCCGGGGCCAGCGCGTAAAGAGCGGTCCCCGCGGCGGGCCCCAGCGAGTCCTTGAGGTCGACCGCCACCGACGAAGCCGCCATGTAGGAGGCTCGTCGCGCCGGAGGCGCAAGTGCATTGACTGCGGTCGGCACCAGCGGCCCGACCAGCATCTGGGCTGTCGAACACAGGCTGACGGCCCCGATCAGCATCAGCATTGCCGGCGAGGCAGCCAGCAGTGCAAAGGCGAGGGCCGTCGCGCCGCCGGCAACAACAGTCAGCCACAGAGCGGATCGCGCCTCGACGAGGCGGCTTACCGCCATCTGCAGAGCGACCGTCAAGGCGGCGGCATAGGCGAACAACAGGCCGACGCCGGACGGCGTCAGCGTTCCGGCATCGCGCGCATAGAGCGGGATTACGGATTCGATCCAGCTGCCGGCGACCTCGAACAACAGGACCCAGAGCAGGAGTTTCGCCAACCGGCCATCGCGAAACGCCGGCAGCAGCGCCGACAGACCTTCTTCCTCTTCGCGATCATGGTCATCCAGGCCACGATCATCGCCGCTGGCGGTAGTGCGGCCAATGCCGATCGTCTCCGCCAGCAAGGCCAGCATCAGGATGCCGCCCATCAGAAGTGTCGCGCCAGCGGCCAGGAACACCATGCGCAGCGATACGAGCGCGAGCACGGCGCCGACTGCCGGACCGAGTATCTGCCCTGCGCTCGAGGCCACGCGTGCCAGGCTGAACCAGCGGCGATGGGCAGCAGGCGGCGTCACATCGGCGATCGCAGTCAATATCGTCGGGTGAAGTACGGATTCGCACATGCCGGTCAGCAGCAGCACGACCGCCGTGACCGCGACACCGTGGACAAAGAACAGGGCAACGAAGCCGCTGCCGACGCCCAGTGACGAAGCAATCAGCACCGGTCGTCGTCCGATCCGGTCCGCGATGCCGCCGATCAGCGGCGCCGCGACAAGTTCACCGCCGGCATAGCAGCCGAACAGCAGGCCGATCGCCCCGACAGGGATGTTCGCTTCGCCGTCGGCCCAAAGCGGAAAGAATGGGACGATCACGCCATCGGCGAAGCCCGCGCAGAAGAACAGCAGAAGGCCGAGCAGCACCGGGCGCGGCATTGCGCGCCAGAAGGATACGAATTTTTTGATCATGAAATCACTCGCGCATGGGGAGCCTCCGACTCTGTCGAAGGCCCGGAGATTGCGCGTTGGTTAACGTAAACGCCTACGGCCGCCCTGGAGCGACATGGATGTTTGAGCCCGCTGTGGTCGGGTCTGTCGCGCAGGCAGGTACGACCGGCTTCAGCCGAGCCGCACCGACAGCTCGACACCCTCGCCGAATGGCGTGGACATGTAGCCCGATGCCGGGGAGCGCACGCGCTGCAGATATTCGGGGCAGAAATCGGCGTTGTCGGCGATGACCAGCGCTCCCGGCCGCAGCCGGCTCTCGACCAGGCTCAGGATCTCCGGATAGAGCGCCTTGGCACCGTCGAGCAGCAGCAGGTCGATCGTATCCGGCAGGTCGGCGCTCAGCGTCTGCAGCGCGTCTCCCTCGCGGATCTCCACCAGGTCGATGACGCCGCCCTCGGTCAAATTGGCTTTGGCCCGCATCACCTTGGACGGCTCGAATTCGGTGGTGATCAGACGGCCACCGCCATTGTCGCGTAGCGCTGCCGCAAGATAGAGCGTCGAGATACCGAACGAGGTGCCGAATTCAATGATGATGCGCGCGCCGCTGCTGCGCGCCAGCATGTAGAGCAGCGTGCCGGTCTCCGGCGAGATCGCCAGCCAGAGGTCCTTCAGCCGTCCGTAGAAATCGACATATTCGGTCTTGCTGTTGAGCAGGCGCGCCCGCTCTTCGTGCGAGAGTGCGGCTACCGCCGGACTGGTCGCGGCATTGGCTTCTTCGAACAGGCGGGCGAGCAGGGGGGCCAGCGGGGCATTGGTCAGCGTCGTCATGAGAATCTCCGGTCGAAATGGCTGCGTGCTTGTGTTGTGCCGAAAAATACGAATAATCCTTCAGGTTTCCAATTCGCATTGCCCAGCCGAGACATGACCGGACGCTCAAGCCCTTTGATTTCCTCACGAAAACAGCCCAAACAGGCACGCGCGACGGGCCTTGTCGCGGCGATTTTGGAAGCTGCTGTTCAGGTTTTGGAGAAGGAAGGCGCGCAGCGTTTCACCACCACGCGCGTGGCGGAAAAGGCCGGGGTCAGCGTCGGTTCGCTCTATCAGTATTTCCCGAACAAGGCGGCGCTGCTCTTCCGGCTGCAGAGCGACGAATGGCGGCAGACGACAGACCTGCTGTGCAGTATTCTCCAAGAGGTCGAGAAGCCTCCCCTCGAACGGCTGCGCATCCTGGTGCATGCCTTTGTCCGCTCGGAATGCGAGGAAGCGGCAGTGCGTGGCGCGCTCAGCGACGCGGCACCGCTTTATCGGGACGCGCCTGAGGCTCACGAGGCGAGGGCCTCGGCGGAGCGCACGGTTCAGATATTCATGCGGGAGACACTGCCCGAGGCCTCGGATGCCACCCGAGCCTTGGCCGGCGAACTGGTCATGACGATGCTTAGTGCGGCGGGACGGGATTTTTCGGCAAGTCCGCGAATTCCGGCGGAGATCGAGACCTATTCCGACGCGATAGCAGACATGTTCTGTGCTTACCTTGGAAGCCTCGGGCACCGCTGAGCTAGAGCGGTTCACCGTTTCACGGAAACGCCGAACCGCTCTATCTGTTTGTTTTGACGCAATTCCGGACGGAAAACCGTTTCACACTTTTCCTGGAATTGCTCTAAGCATCCGGGATGGAACAGGCTCCAGGCGCGGAGCCTGTGTCGGAACGCTCGCTGGATTATTCGGCCGCAGAGGCCAGCGGCCTGACCCTGGCCATCATCGAGCGCAGCACCGCCGGCTTCAGCGGCTTGTTGATCACCGGAATATCGAGCCCGCCCGCCGCCGTGCGCACCTCGTTGGAGCGGTCGGCGGTGACCAGCACGGCCGGCAGGTTGTCGCCATGGATCGCGCGCAGCCTGACGATGATGTCGAGACCGGTTTCGCCATCGAGATGGTAGTCGGCAAGGACGATGTCCGGGTGGTGTATCGCGGCGCCCTCCATATCCCTTGAGCCGGATATCGTATCGACATTGCACCCCCAGCCTTCGAGCAACAGCCGCATGCCTTCGAGGATGCGGGCATCGTTGTCGATGCAGAGCACGTGCAGCCCGGCCAGAGAAGCCGCGGCGCGGGCAGGAGCCCTGGTTTCGATCTCGCGTCGCGGCTCCTGCATGGCCGCGACCGGCAGGATGACCGAGAAGCGCGTGCCTTTGCCGCGATTGGAAAAGATCCGGATCTCCAGGCGCAACACCCGGGCGATGCGGTCGACGATCGAAAGGCCGAGACCGAGGCCTTCGGCTTCGCGCGCGCCTTCGTCCAGCCGGGTGAACTCGCGGAAGACGGTGTTCAGCTCGTCGCCGGCAATGCCGATGCCAGTGTCGATCACCTGGATCTCGGCCAGTTCGCCGCGCCGCCGCACGCCGACCAGCACACGGCCGTGGCGCGTGTATTTGATGGCGTTGGAAACGAGATTCTGGATCAGGCGCCGCAGCAGGTTGCGGTCCGTCATCACGGTCAGCGATGATGGCATGATCGTCAGGCCGAGCTTTTTCTCCGCGGCCAGCGGCCGAAAATCATTGCCGATCTGGCGCAGCAATCCGTCGAGATTGAAGGCGGTGTCGTCCGGCTTCATCGCGCCGGCATCGAGGCGTGAGATATCGAGCACGGCGCCGAGAATGGTCTCGACCGATTCCAGCGAGGATTCGATGTTGACCGCTGCCTTGCCGGCAGGCCCCTTGCCGGCCTTCTCGATCAGTGACGAGCAATAGAGCCGGGCGGCGTTCAGCGGCTGCAGGATGTCGTGGCCGGCGGCGGCGAGAAAGCGCGTCTTGCCGAGATTGGCTTCCTCGGCCAGCATCTGCGCCTGCGCCAGTTCCTCGTTGACCCGGGTCAACTCGATGGTGCGGGTCTTGACGCGCTGCTCCAGCGATTCATTGGCCCGCTTCAGCGCCAGGTCCTGTTCGACGCGCCCGGAAATGTCGGCATAGGTGGCGACGATGCCGCCATCCGGCATCGGGTTGGAACGAAGCTCCAGGATGCGGCCGCTGGTCTTCAGTTCCATCTGCCACGGGCTGACGAAACTGGTCAGCCGGTTGAGCATGGCCACACGCTGGTCCGCCGGAATGTCGCCGCGCTCGGCAAGGTGGCGCAGGATGCGGTCGAGCGAGACGCCGACCTGGCCCATCTCGTCGGGCAGGTCGAACAGCGCCCGGTACTGGCGGTTCCAGCAGATCAGGCGGAAATCGCGATCGAAGACGGTGATGCCTTGTTCCATCTGGTCGAGCGCGATCTGCAAGAGGTCGCGGTTGTGCTGCAGCGCCTCGGTGGCGTCGTCGAGCAAGCGGAAGGCGTCCCTGGATTCGCGGTCGTGGCGCCGAAACAGCAGCGACAGGATCAGCCGCGCCGAGGACGAGCCGACGGCACTCGCCAGCAATTGCTCGGAAAAGCGGATGACGTCCATGCTCGCCTGCTCCTTGCCGTGCAGCGAGGTGCCGTTGGTCTTTTCGAACGACTGGAAGGAGCGCTCGGTGCGCTCGACACCGAGATAGCGCGCGATCGTGTCCTTGAGGTCGTTGACGGTGATGGCGGTGCGGAAGCGGCGCAGGCTCGGCATCGGGCCGGCATCGCGCGGCACGAAGATCGAGGCCTGGATGCGTTCCAGCGGTACCGACGCGCGCGACAGGGAACCGAGCACAAAGAACACGGCGTTGATCGACAGGCTCCACAACACGCCGTGGTTCAGCGGTTCGGCGACGGTGCCGAACAGCGCCTGCGGCCGCAGCGCCTCGAAGCCGAACAGCCCGTGCTCGATGATGCTGGTATCGGGTGCGGCGAGCGACGGAAACAGCAGCGTGTAACCCCAGACGAGGATGCCGGCGACCATGCCCAGCGCTGCCCCCCTGCCATTGGCGCCGCGCCAGATCAGCCCGCCGATCAGGGCGGGTGCGAACTGGGCAATGGCCGCGAAGGACATCAGGCCGATCGACGACAGGCGCGCGCTATTGGTGCTCTCGCGGTAGTAGAGGAAGGCGATGAACAGCAGGATGAAGATCGCCCCGCGCCGCACATTGAGGATCAGCGTCGACCAGTCTTCATTCTCCGGGGTCGAGGTCTTGAGCAGGCGGCGCACGAACAGCGGAATGACGAGGTCGTTGGAGATCATGATCGACAGCGCCACGCTTTCGACGATCACCATGGCGGTTGCCGCCGACAGGCCGCCGATGAAGGCCGCCATCGCCAGCAGATCATGGCCGCTGAACAAGGGCAGCGACAGCACGTAGAGATCGCTGCTGGTTCCGGTGCCGACCAGCGACAGGCCGGCAAAGGCGATCGGCAGCACGAACAGGTTGATCGCCACGAGATAGAGCGGAAACACCCATGTCGCGGTGCGCAACTCGGCCTCGCCGCGGTTCTCGACAATGGTGACGTAGAACTGCCGCGGCAGCATGATGATGGCAAAGCCGCTCAGGCAAGTCAGCACCAGCCAGGTGGCAAGCGAGGTGTTGTAGCCCATCGCCTCCCGGACCTGGGCGTTCTGCGCCAACTTGTCGAACATGTCGCCCGGGCCGCCGAAAATCAGGAAGGTGACCATCAGGCCGATCGCCAGGAAAGCCGCGAGCTTGACCACGGTCTCGACCGCCACTGCCAGCACCAGCCCGTCCTGGTGCTCGGTGGCGTCGGCATGGCGTGTGCCGAACAGCACCGCAAACAGCGCCAGCAGCATGGCAACGACCAGCGAGATGTCGCTGACGAACGGATCGAAGGAAGGTGGCGAGCCGGTGTAGTGCTCGACCATCAGGCTGACCGAACCGGAGATCGCCTTCAACTGCAGCGCGATATAGGGCACCGCCCCGATGGTCGCGATCAGCGTTGCGATCGCCGCGACAGTGAAACTCTTGCCATAGCGGGCGCCGAGGAAGTCGGCGATCGAGGTGATCTTCTCGGTCTTGGCCAGGCGCACGATGCGGTTGAGCAGCGGAAAGCCGAACACGAACACCAGCACCGGGCCGGTATAGATGCCGAGGAATTCGAGGCCGCGCTCTGAGGAGAGGCCGACCGAGCCGAAGAAGGTCCAGGAGGTGCAGTAGATGGCAAGGCTGAGCGCGTAGATGAAGGGCCGCGCCCGGCCCGGCCCGGATATCGCCGAGCGGCGGTCGCCCAGGCTGGCGATGGCGAACAGCAGCGTCACATAGGCGATCGCGATGAAGACGATGAACAAGCCCTGCACGCCTGGAATTTCCTCCTTTGCCGTCTTTTTATCCGGCTTGTCCGAACGCAATCACAGCTTGGCGTCCGAGTCCATTGCGGCTTTGGAAGCATGATCGCGGCCGCGACATTCAGACAGCACGACCAGCTGCCGCCCAAGGTGCCGTGAGGTAAGGAGAAACGGTTGTGTTCTCGCCTTTTGCCGATGTTGCAACCTCAGGTTTTTGTTATGTTGCCTCCGGGTCGATGCCGCATGGACGGAACGGCAGCGCGGCCGGTCATGACAAGGAGGGTCGAATGCTGAAAGAGTTCCAGGAATTCATTTCCAAGGGCAACGTGATGGACTTGGCGGTCGGCGTCATCATCGGCGCTGCCTTCGGCAAGATCGTCACTTCGCTGGTCGACGACGTCATCATGCCAATCGTCGGTGCAATCTTCGGCGGACTGGACTTCAACAACTATTTCGTTGGGCTTTCCCCGGCCGTCAACGCCCCAACACTGGATGCGGCCAAGGGGCAGGGCGCGGTTCTGGCCTATGGCAGCTTCATCACCGCGGTGCTGAACTTCCTGATCCTCGCCTTCATCATCTTCCTGATGGTCAAGGCGGTGAACAATCTGCGCAAGCGGCTTGAGGCGGAAAAGCCGGCGGCACCCGCTGCGCCGCCGCCCGCCGATATCGCGCTGCTGACCGAAATTCGCGACCTGCTCGCCAAAAGATAGTTCAACACTGCATTGCTGGACCAAAACCCCGGTCGTTCGCGGCTGGGGTTTTCTGTTTTCGCATCTGGTAAGGAGCGCTTGTCAATGCCCGAGATCGGAACGGACCCGCCCATGACCTTGATCGACAGCTTGCGCGCGGAAGCCCGCGCAGCGCCCGAAAGCGGCATTGTCGCCGTCGTCAATTACGGCCGTCTGCGCGAGGGCATGATCCCGCTCTGGGCCGGCGAGGGCGACCTGCCGACGCCCGCCTTCATCACCGACGCCGCGTCGAAGGCGCTGGCCGGCGGCGAGACGTTCTACACCTGGCAGAGGGGCATCCCCGATCTCAGGCAGGCGCTTGCCCGCTACTATGCCAGGCATTTCGGCAAGACCTTCCCCGAGGAACAGTTCATCGTCACCGGGTCCGGCATGCATGCCATCCAGCTGGCGCTCGACGCGCTCGCCGGCGCCGGCGACGAGGTCGTCTATCTGTCGCCGGCCTGGCCGAATTTCGACGCTGCCGCGGCGATATCGGGAGCCGTTCCGGTGCCGGTCACGCTCGATCACTCCGGCAATGGCTGGTCCTGCGACGTCGAGAAGATCGCGGCGGCGATCACGCCGCGCACCAAGGCGCTGTTCATCAACACGCCGTCGAACCCGACCGGCTGGACCGCCGACCACGAGACCTTGCAGGCGATCCTCGATCTCGCCCGCGCGAAGAACCTCTGGATCATCGCCGACGAAATCTATGCGCTGTTCCACTATGGCCATGGCCGCGCGCCGTCCTTCCTCGACATCGCGTCTGCGGAAGACCGCATCCTGTTCGTCAACAGCTTTTCCAAGAACTGGGCGATGACCGGCTGGCGCGTCGGCTGGATCAAGACCCATCCCGCCTTGCAGCAGGTGTTCGAGAACCTGATCCAGTATTCGAACTCGGGCGTCGCCCAGTTCATGCAGCGCGGCGCGGTCGCCGCCCTTGATGAGGGCGACGGTTTCATTGCCGAACAGGTGGAGCGGGCGAGGAAGGCGCGCGACCTGGTCTGCGGTATTCTCGGTGCCACCGATCGCGCCCGGTTCACAGTGCCGCAGGGCGCGTTCTATCTGTTCTTCACGGTCGACGGCATCACCGATTCACGCGCCGCCGCCTTCGACATCGTCGACAAGGCCAATGTCGGCCTGGCGCCGGGCACCGCCTTCGGCCCCGGCGGCGAAGCCTTCCTCAGGCTGTGCTTCCACCGCCGCCTCGACCAGGTCGAGGAAGCGGCGCACCGGCTGGCGAAGTGGATGAAGAGCGTTTGAGCCGCCGCTAAAGCGTCCTTTGTGCGTCCGAATGGACGCGCGGCGCTGTAGAAAGCGCAGAAACCCGCGTCGGACGGCCGTCGGAGCAGAGTTTCAGACGGGTTTCAGCCGCCTGACGTTTCAACCGCCTGACTTGGGCACCAGCAGCGGAATGATCCGGTCGCTCTTGGCGACCGAAGGCCGGCCTGCCGAGCCGTAGGGTATGCCAAGCGCATCCCAGGTCTCGACCAGCGCATCCTGCAGCTCGGCGATCAGTGCGTCGGAGTGGAACGGTGTCGGCGTGATGCGCAGCCGCTCCGTGCCGCGCGGCACGGTCGGATAGTTGATCGGCTGGATGTAGATGCCGTGCACGCCAAGCAGGCGGTCGCTGGCCATCTTGCAGAGTTCCGGGTCGCCGACCAGCAGCGGCACGATATGGGTCGGCGACTCCATCACCGGCAGGCCGGCGGCCGAGAGGATCTGCTTGGTACGCGTCGCCTGCCGCTGCTGCGCATCGCGCTCGGCCTGCGAGCGCTTGAGATGGCGGATCGAGGTGGTCGCCGCGGCGGCGATCGCCGGCGGCAGCGCCGTGGTGAAGATGAAACCCGGTGCATAGGAGCGCACGGCGTCGATCACCGCACTGGCGCCGGTGATATAACCGCCCAGCGTGCCGAACGCCTTGGCCAGCGTGCCTTCGATGATGTCGATGCGGTCGGCCAGGCCTTCGCGCTCGGTGATGCCGCCGCCGCGCGGTCCATACATGCCGACGGCATGGACCTCGTCGATATAGGTCATGGCGTTGTAGCGCTCGGCGAGCTCGACGATCTGCTTGATCGGCGCGATGTCGCCATCCATCGAATAGACGCTTTCGAAGACGATCAGCTTGGCGCGTTCGCGGCCCGCCGCCTGCAAAAGGCTTTCCAGATGCGCGACGTCGTTGTGGCGGAAGATCTTCTTTTCCGCACCCGAGCGCCGCACGCCTTCGATCATCGAGGCGTGGTTCAGTTCGTCGGAGATGATCAGGCAATTGGGCAGAAGCCGCGCGATGGTCGAGATCGACGCCTCGTTGGAGACGAAGCCGGAAGTGAAGACCAGTGCCGCTTCCTTGTCGTGCAGGTCGGCAAGCTCAAGTTCGAGCTCGACCAGCGGGTTGCTGGTGCCGGAAATGTTGCGGGTGCCGCCGGCGCCGGAGCCCATCTTGCCCGCCGCATTCTGGAACGCGGCGATGACATCGGGATGCTGGCCCATGCCGAGATAGTCGTTGGAGCACCAGACGGTGATTTCCTCGGCGCGGCCATTGGCACGCCAGATGGCGCGCGGAAATTTGCCTGCGATACGCTCGAGGTCGGCGAAGACGCGGTAGCGACGCTCGGCATGGAGCTGGTCGATCGCTTCCTCGAAGAACCGCTGATAGTTCATGTCGACTTCCCAATTTTTGCGCGGGATCATAATCATTGCCCTATCGGTCGTCCACCGGGCCTTTCTGGTCAAAATGCCACGCCCTGGACCGGTTCCTAACGACCACGGATCGTGGCCTATTCCCTTGATGTGGATCAATTTTGTTTCAGGATGATGCCATATGCCGATGATGCCGGTTACAAGGGTTCTATTGGCCATGCGGCAGGCTTTCCAGTAAGGCGCTGGTTGAGACAGTTTCCGATAAATCTTGAGATGCGAGGCATGGGATGACGGTTTTGGTGACAGGCGGTGCCGGCTATATCGGCAGCCATATGGTCTGGGAGTTGCTGGATGCCGGCGAGAGGGTGGTCGTTCTCGACCGTCTTTCCACCGGCTTCGAGTGGGCGGTGGCGCCGGAGGCAAAGCTGGTCGTCGGCGATGTCGCCGACAAGGAACTGGTTGGCGGCATCATTCGTGACAACAAGGTCGATTCGATCATCCATTTCGCCGGTTCGATCGTGGTCCCGGAATCGGTCGCCGACCCGCTCGGCTATTACGAGAACAACACCTGCAAGACACGCACGCTGATCGAAACAGCGGTGCGCGAGGGCGTGCCCAATTTCATCTTTTCCTCAACCGCCGCCGTCTATGGCGGCGCCGGACTGGAGCCGGTGCGCGAGGATGCCCGCCTGGCGCCGGAATCGCCCTATGGCCTGTCCAAGCTGATGAGCGAATGGATGCTGCGCGATGCGGCGATCGCGCACGGCCTGCGCTATACCGTGCTGCGCTACTTCAACGTCGCCGGTGCCGACCCGAAGGGCCGCACCGGACAGTCGACGCCAGGCGCCACCCATCTGATCAAGGTCGCCTGCGAGACGGCGCTCGGCAAGCGCCCGTTCATGCAGGTTTTCGGCACCGACTACCCGACGCCGGACGGCACCTGCATGCGCGACTATATCCATGTCAGCGATCTGGCGGCGGCGCATCGTCTTGCCCTGCAGCGGCTGCGCGCCGGCGGCACCAGCCTCGTCGCCAATTGCGGTTACAGCCATGGCTATTCGGTGCTCGAGGTCATCGACAGCGTGCGGCGTGCCTTCGGTCATGATTTCGCGGTGAAGATGGGCGATCGCCGTCCCGGCGACGCCGCGGCGGTGGTCGCCAATTCGGACCTCGCCCGCGCGGAACTCGGCTGGACCCCGCAGCGCGACGATCTCGACCAGATCGTCGCCGACGCGCTCGCCTGGGAGCGCATCCTGACCGGCAAGAACTCCGCACGGGGCTGAGCCGGGCTCTCCCGAGGGCTCGCAAGGCGCCCGGCGAAGCGCTATTGAAGGCATTCGCGGCAGGGCGCTGCGCCGCGAAGAGCTTTGGGGGATGGCATGAAGATAACGGTGCTTGGAGCCGGCGTTGTCGGTACGGCGGCCGCCTATTATCTTGCCAGCGACGGTTATGAGGTCACCGTGATCGAGCGCCATCCGGCGCCGGCGCGCGGCACCAGCCAGTCGAATGCCGGCCTGGTGTCGCCGGGCGACGCCACCGCCTGGGCCTCGCCGGCGGCGCTGAAGACCTTCCTGCGCGCGCTCTACAACCATGATCTCGGCATCAAGGTGCGGTTGCGCTTCGATCCGTATTTCCTCGCCTGGAGCCTGCGCTTCCTGCGTCAGTGCACGAAAGAGCGCCTGCGCGCCAACAGCCGGGTCAAGCTGCGCCTGGCGCTCTATTCGCGCGACTGCATCAACGCCATCTCCGCCGACACGGGGATCGGCTATGACGAGCGCAAGAAGGGCATCCTCTATTTCTTCCGCTCGCAGCACAGCCTCGACACCGGCACCGACAATTATCGCTATCTGGCCGAGCATGGCCTGCCGATCGAGATCGTCGGCCGCGAGCGGCTGATCGAGCTTGAACCTGGTCTTGCCGGCGTGAAGGAAAAGATCGCCGGCGGCGTCTATTCGCCGATCGACCAGACCGGCGATTCCCGGCAGTTCGTGGAGAAACTCGCGGCCCACGCCGCCGAGAAGCTCGGCGCGAAATTTCTCTACGGCACGACGGTCGAGGGCCTCGACATCGAGGGCGACCGGGTGCGCGCGGTGATGACCTCGGCCGGACCGGTCGCCGGCGATGCCGTGGTCATCTCGATGGGGCCGGAAAGCGGCCTGCTCGGCCGCCGCTACGGCATCGACCTGCCTGTCTATCCCGTGAAGGGTTATACGGCGACGATTCCCCTGGAGGACGAGAGCAAGGGTCCGACCATGGGCGGCGCCGACGAGGACCAGCTGATCGCCTATTCCAGGCTGGGCAACCGGCTGCGGCTCGCCTCGACCGCGGAATTCACCGGCTTCGACCGCACCTATAAACCGAGCGACTTCGCCGCCATGTTCAGGACCGGCAAGGATCTGTTCCCCGGCGCCTTCGACGAGAAAAAGGCGGAGCTATGGGCAGGTCTGAGGCCGATGATGCCCAACTCGGTGCCGGTCATCGGCCAGGCGCGCTATGGCAACCTTTATCTCGACACCGGGCACGGCCATGTCGGCTGGACCATGGCTTGCGGCTCCGGAAAATTCCTTGCCGATCTGGTCGCCGGCCGCAAGCCGGAGATCGATCCGCAGGGGCTGGTCTACGGAGGCTAGGAATGTCCGGACCGCAAGTCGCCATCGATCTTGGCCGCATCGAGCGCAATGCGCGCACGATCGTCGAACGCTGCGCGCTGTCGGGCATCAAGGTGTTCGGCGTCACCAAAGGCACCTGCGGCATGCCGCAAGTGGCGCGCGCCATGCTGCGCGGCGGCGTCGCCGGCATCGCCGAATCGCGTTTCGAAAACATCCGCCGGCTGCGTGACAGCGGCATCAGCGCGCCGATCATGCTGCTGCGCAGTCCGCCGATGGCGCGTGTCGAGGAGGTGGTGCGCACCGTCGACGTCAGCCTGCAGTCGGAATTGACCATCATCCGCGAGATTTCGCGCATCGCCGAGCGCATGGGCCGCGTCCACGACATCATGCTGATGATCGACCTTGGCGATCTCCGAGAAGGCATCTGGCCGAGCGATCTTATTCCCACGGTCGAGCAGATCCTGCAGTTCAAGGGCGTGCGCATCGCCGGCATCGGCACCAATCTCGGCTGCTTCGGCGCCATCCTGCCGACGCAGGAAAATCTCGGGCAGCTCGTCGCCCATGCCTACAAGACCGAGCGCCTGTCCGGCAAAAGCCTCGACTGGATTTCGGGCGGCGCTTCGTCGTCGCTGCCGCTGCTGCTCGAAGGCAAGCTGCCGGCCGGCATCAACAATCTGCGCGTCGGCGAGGCGATCCTGCAAGGCGGCATCGAAACCTTCCGCGATGTGCCGTGGGCCGAACTCGAACCCGATGCCTGCCGGCTGACCAGCGACATCATCGAGGTCAAGCTCAAGCCGTCACGGCCGATCGGGCAATCCGGCTACGACGCCTTCGGCAACCAGCCGGTCTTTCCCGACGAGGGCGACAGGCTGCGCGCCATCGCCAACATCGGCCGCGAGGATGTGCTGGTCGAGGGACTGACGCCGATCGCCAAGGGGGTGCGGGTGCTCGGCGCTTCAAGCGACCATCTGCTGCTGGACGTGGCCGATGCCGACCCGCCGCCGGCCGTCGGCGACCGTGTCGCCTTCCGCATGAACTATGGCGCCATGCTGCTGGCGATGACCTCGGAATATGTCGAAAAGGCCCCGATGCACGACGTCGAGGACTTTTCCGGCCGCAAGATGGTGTCGATCTCGGCGGAACAGGGGGCTGCCGGCATCCTGGCCCGGGAAGGCACCGGCGCCCGGCTGGAAGCGATGAATTTCGATGTCGTCGAATTGGCCGATGTCGAGCGGCCGCCATCGGGACTGATCCGGCTGGCCGCCGGCGCCGACCGTCGCATGGCGCACAAGGCGCTGACCGCAACGGCGCGGGCGACGCATTCCTTCGGCTTGATCTGGATCGATTCCATCGCCGCCCTGATGCCCGAGGACGAGGACGGCATCGACCTGCCGGAGCGATCGGTGCTGGCCCGCGCTCTTGGCCTCGATCACAAGGCGGGTGCGCTGCAGCCGCAGCTGTCGCCGGAAAATGTCGTCATCATCGGCCTGCGCCATGCCGATCCGGCGGAAGCGCGGGTGCTGAAGGATTCGCGTGTCGCAGCCTTCACCATGACCGATATCGACGCCATGGGCATGCGCGACCTGATGCATGAGGCGATCCGCATCGCCACCTCCGGTACGCAGGGTTTTCATGTCAGCTATTCGCCCGATGTCACCGAATTTGCCGGCTGGGCGCCAGGCTCCGGCGGCCTCACCGTGCGCGAAACGCATCAGGCGATGGAGGCGATCGCACTCTCCGGCGGGCTGCTGTCGATGGATGTTTCGGGCCTGACCGCGGATCTGGAACCCCGGATCGGCACCGACACGGTCAACTTCGTCATGTCGGCCTTCGGCAAGCGGATACTGTGATCAGCATCGCGCCTCAACCGCTGCGCGCCACGCGCTGACATAGTCGGCCCAGGCCGGATCGGTCGGCGGCTCCAGTCTTTCGCCTTTGCCGTGGGCGGTCACCTGGTCCGTTGCCAGCAGTGCTGCGCCGGTGCCGGTGCCGGTGGCGGCCTCCGACGCGACAACGGCGCGCGCCGTGCTTGCCGCCAGCATGCCGACAAAGAGCCGGTTGCGGGCAAAGGGCCCTTCGACCGTGGTCGGACCGTCGGCGCCGATCAAGTCGAGGCAGGTGGCCGTCATCAGTGCCAGATAGAACGAGATGGCGGCAAAGCGTTGGCCATGCGTGACGTCGTCGGCGTCAAGCCATGTAGCCGCATGATGCGGGAACGGCCCCGACCCTTGCTGGGTCGATGGCAGCAGCAATGTCTTTCGCGCCAGCACGGCGCCGACATCAGCTTCGGTCCAGTCGTCCGGCTGGCCTTCCGTCAGCACGGAAAACTCGCGGCCGCCCATGAAGCGCGCTGAAGGAACGGGATCGCCCAGTGCGCTGACATTGACCAGCGTATCGCGCCCCGCATCCAGGCCAGTCTTTTTGCCGCTTACCGCCATCGACACCACCCAGGTGCCGGTCGAGACGACGGAAAAGGGCGGTTTGTCGGACAGGAGATGCGGCAGCAGCGAGGCGTTGGAATCATGCAGGCCGCAGAACACCGGTGTCTGTGGATCGAGCCCGGTTCGCGTGGCAAGTACTGGCAGGATCGGGCCAAGGCGGTCCCTGGCCGGCCGTACCGGCGCCATCGCCTCGCGCCAACCCAGGCGATCGACCAGCGACGAGAAATCGGCTTTCCACGGGCTCCACAGATCGGTGTGGCAGCCGAGCGAACTCACCTCGTTGGCGGCGACACCGGTCAGGCGCAGCGCCCAGTACTGCGGATACATCAGCATCGTGGCGGCCTTGGCGAACTCCGCCGGGAAGCCTTTCTGCTGCCAGAAGAATTGCGCGCCGAGATTGAGGCCGAGCGGCAGCCGCGGCGTGCCGGTCTCGGCGAAGGGCGGGCGGATCGCGTCATAGTCCGCGGCCAGCCTGTCGGGGCCATCGAACTCGTAGTCGAGCACCGGCAGCACCAGCTCGCCAGCGGCGTCGACCAGCGCACCTGTCGCGCCATGCGTGGTGATCGAGATGGCGTCGATGTGCTGTTCGCGGTTGAGATCGGCAAGGCTGTCGAGGATGAACGTCCACAGCGCCTCGACATCGTGATGCGGGTAGGGCGCCTGCCGCACCGGCGCGTTGGCCATGCGGCGCAGCGCGACCTCGCTCAACGTGGCGAGATCGACCAGCGCCACCTTGGCGTTGGTCTTGCCGATGTCGATCACGGCGATATGGCGAAGTGCGCTCATTCCATATGGAACACGGTTTCCAGCGGCACGGCCACCGGCTCGTTGTCCGACCTGGTCTCCATGATGTCGGCCATGTGAGCCCACCAGCGCTGCATCACAGGATGCTTCGGCAGATCGTCCATGCCGTGATCGTCTCGCCGCCACAGCACGCCGAACAGGATATTGCTCTCTTCGTCGAGGTGGATCGAATAGTCGGAGACGCCGGCCTGCTTCAGGAGAGCGACCAGCGACGGCCAGATCTCGTCGTGGCGCTTCCTGTATTCGGCCTTCATGCCCGGCTTGAGCTTCATCTTGAACGCATACTTCTCGGGCATCAGCCTCCTCCGCGCAGCCGCCGCCAGACGATCGGCAGCGCGATGACGATGATCAACAGCAGGCCGATGAAGATCGACATGACGATGCCGGGCACGTTGAGCAAGCCGAGGCCGAAGGTCACCAGCCCCATGATGAAGGCGGCGAGCACGACGCCGACAATGCTGCCGGCACCGCCGAGGATGCTGACGCCGCCGAGCACCACCATGGTGATGACTTCCAGCTCATAGCCTTGCGCGATCGACGGCCGTGTCGAGCCGAGCCGGGAGGTGATCAGCACCGAGGCGATGCCCGACATCAGCCCGGTCAGGCAGAACAGGATGAACTTGATGCGGCCGACGCGCACGCCGGAAAACTGCGCCGCGACCGGATTGTTGCCGATGGCGAAGACACGACGGCCGAAACTCGTCCGATGCAGCACGAGCCAGTAGACGACAGCCGCGATGAGGAACAACACCAGCTCGAACGACACCACCCACCAGACGTAGCCCTGGCCGAAGAAGGCAAAGCTTTCGGGATAGCCCTTGTAGGCCTGGTCGCCGAGAATGATGAAGGCGATGCCGCGAAACAGGCTCATCGTGCCGATGGTGACGACGATGGACGGCAATCCCAGCCTTGTCACCAGCAGTCCGTTGAAGGCGCCGCAGCCGAGCCCGACGACGATGCCGATCAGCACCAGCACCGGCGTGCCGGCGCCGGCCTGCACCGCCATGCCCATCATGGTCGACGCAAGCGCGATGATGGCGGCCACCGACAGGTCGATCTCGCCGGAAATGATCAGCAGCGCCATCGCGAAGGCGATCAGGCCCTTCTCGGTGAAGTTGAAGGTGAGATCGGACAGCGAATAGGGGTCGAGGAAATAGGGCGAGGCGAAGCTGTTGATGGCGAAGATGGCGGCGGCCACCACGACCAGCAGCGCCTCCCAGGAAAAGATCGCCGAGCTCAGCGGCTTGTCGAGCCGGTCGGGAATGTGGCGCGGGGCAGGGATTTCGGTCATGTCACCGCCTCCACTTTTCTGAGGATGATGCGGCCCCGCTGACGTTCGCTGCGCGCATTGAGCACGACGGCAAGGATGATGGCGCTGCCCGAAATCGCCATCTGCCAGAAGGGCGAGATGTTGATGACCGGCAGCGCGTTGGAGATGATGCCGAGAAACAGTGCGCCCAGCACCGCGCCGCTGACCGAGCCGATGCCGCCGGCGATCGAAATGCCGCCGATGACGCAGGCGGCGATGATGTTGAGTTCGTAGCCGTTGGCGACCTCGACCGAGGCGATCACATAGCGCGAAATCCAGAGGTAGCCGGAAAGGCCGCCGATCATGCCGGAAATGCAGAAGACGATGAATTTCGTCCGGCCGACGTCGATGCCGGCGTAGACCGACGCCGTCGGGTTGACGCCGATGGCATAGATCGATCGGCCGAGCGCAGTGCGTGTCATCAAGATGAAAAACAGCGCGATGACCAGGATGGCGATCCAGGACAGCACCGGAATGCCGAGGAACGCCGCGCGCTGAAAGCCGATGAAGTCGGCGCTCATCTTGTCGGCATTGACCCAGGCGCCACCGGACAGGACGAAGGTGGCGCCGCGATAGATGGTCAGCGTGCCCAATGTCACCACGATCGAGGGGATGTTCAGCCGCCAGACCAGCAGGCCGTTGATGGCGCCGAGCACCAGCCCGACCAGCAGCGCAATGACGATCAGCAGCGGGATCGGGATCGCCGGGTGCGCGGCGTTCAGCATCGCCACCACCATGCCGGTGAAGCAGAGGTTGGACGCCATCGACAGGTCGATCGACCGGGTCAGGATCACCACCATCTGGCCGAGCGCCAGGATCATCAGGATCGAGGTGTCGTTGAACACCTGGCGCAGATTGCCGGGGTCGGCAAAGGCCGGGAAGCGTGTCGAAATCAGCCCGATCAGCAGGACGATGGCGGCGAATAGCCAGATTTCGCGATACTTGAGAAATGCCTTCATGCCGCGATCCCCGCTGCTGTCCTGACCAGCGTTTCGGCGTCGAGGTCCTTGTTGTCGTAGACCGCCGCGACGAGGCCCTCGCGCATGACGACGACCCGGTCGGACATGCCGAGGATTTCAGGCAGCTCCGAAGACACCATGATCACCGACAGGCCCTGCGCCACCAGTTCGGCCATGAAGCCGTGCACGGCGGCTTTGGAGCCGATGTCGATACCCTTGGTCGGCTCGTCGAGGATGATCACCTTGGGCGCGGTCGCCAACCATTTGGCGATGACGATCTTCTGCTGGTTGCCGCCGGACAATGTGCCGACGTCCTGGCTGAGCGAGGAGGCGCGCAGGTCGAGCCGCTCGGTGTAGGAGCGGGCGAGCCTGAACTCCTCCGCCAGCCGCAGCAGGCCGGATCTGGAGGTGCGCTCGAGCGAAGGCAGCGAGACGTTCTGGAAGATCGGCAGGCCGATCACCACGCCTTGCTTGCCGCGTTCCTCGGGAACGTAGACGATGCCGGCGTCGATCGAATCCGCCGCCGATTTAGGCGCGATCGTCTTGCCTTCCAGCGTGATCGTGCCGCCCGTGGTGCGGGTGATGCCGGATATCGCCTGCATCACCTCGCTGCGCCCGGCGCCGACAAGGCCGTAGAAGCCGAGGATCTCGCCCTTGTGCAGTTCGAAGCCGATGTCGTTGAATTCGGTCGGGTGCGACAGGCCGGAGACGGAAAGCACCGGCGCGCCGATCTCGGCCTTGCGCTGCGGGAAGATGTGGTCGACCGAGCGGCCGACCATCATGCGCACGATCTGGCTCTGGCCGGCATCCCTGATCAGGCCTTCGCCGACCATCTCGCCATCGCGGAACACCGTGTAGCGGTCGGCGATGCGGTAGATCTCGTCGAACTTGTGGCTGATGAACAGGATCGCCTTGCCGTCGCTCTTGAGGAACTCGATGAGCAGGAAAAGCTCCTCGATCTCCTTCATCGAAAGGGCGGCGGTCGGCTCGTCCATGATCACGATCTGGGCGTCGATCGACATGGCGCGGGCGACGGCGACGAGATGCTTGTTGGCGATGCCGAGGTCCTTCAGGCGCGCATCGGCGTCGATATGGCCGGCATGCATGGTGTCGAGCACTTCGCGGGCATTCTTGCGCATCGTGCGCCAGTCGATGGTGCCGAAGCGCGTGCGCGGCGCGTGGCCGAGAAAGATGTTCTCAGCCACCGTCAGGTCGTCGAACAGCACCGTCTCCTGGTGGATGGCGGTGATGCCATGCCCGAAGGCGGCGTGCGCGCTGGGCAGAGTGACGGCCTGGCCGTCAATGCTGATGGTGCCCGTATCGGGCTGGTAGATGCCGGTCATGATCTTGACCAGCGTCGACTTGCCGGCGCCGTTTTCGCCAATCAGCGCTGTCACCTGGCCCGGATAGAGCGACAGGCTGACGTCGTGCAGCGCCCGCACGCCGGGAAAGCTCTTGGAGATGCCGGCCAGCGTCAGGCGTGGGGCTGCATGACCCTCCCCCTTGTGGGGAGGGTCGCGAACAATTTGAGCGGGGAGGGGGTTGTCTAGCATATCAAGGTCCTGGTGTGTGGAGATGTCGCCACCCCCACCCCGTCTCGCCGATCTTGCTGCGCAAAGCCGGCTCGCCGACCCTCCCCGCAAGGGGAAGGGGGCAAGCGTCCGAGATCAATAGATCTTGGAGAACTTCTCGATGTTGCTCTTGTCGAACTGGAAGGGCGGAGCCATCGCAGCCGAGTTGGTGTCGTCGAGCGTGACCTTGCCGACGCGGCCGATCGACAGCGTGGCGCCGGGCTTGGCCTCTTCCTTCTTCACCGCCAGATCATGGGCGAGGTAGACGGCGGAGTAGCCGAGGTCGATCGGGTTCCACAGCGCGACGGCCTGCGAGGCGCCATTGTCGATGAACTTCTTGAACTCGGACGGCAGCGCTAGGCCGGTGACGTTGACCTTGCCGATCAGGTTCTCGTCGGTGACGACCTGCGCGGCGGCGACGACGCCGACGGTGGTCGGCGCGATGATCGCCTTGAGGTTCGGGTAGGATTTCAGCAGGCCCTTGGCCTCGTCGGTGCTCTTGGCAGAGTCGTCATCGCCATAGACGGTGGCGACGAGTTTGATCTTGGGGAACTTCTCCGGCAGGATTTTCTTGGCCGCGTCGATCCAGGCGTTCTGGTTGGTGGCGGTCGAGGAGGCCGACAGGATGGCGACGTCGCCGCCTTCCGGCAGATAGTCGGCGGCAAGCTTGATGATGGTCTCGCCGATCAGGCCGGTGTCGGACGGGTTGAGGTGAAGCTGGCGGCCTTCCTTGGCGACGCCCGAATCCCATGAGATGACGGTGATCCCGCGCTCCATGGCCTTCTTCAGCACCGGCACCAGGGCGTCGGCGTCATTGGCCGAAATGGCGATGGCATTGACCTTCTGGGCGATCAGCGAATTGACCACTTCGATCTGCGCCTCGGCGGTCGCCTTGGTCGGACCGGTATAGATGATGTCGACATCGCCGAGTTCCTTGGCCGCCTCCTCGGCGCCCTTGTTGGCGGCATCGAAGAAGCCGTTGCCGAGCGACTTCACCACCAGCGCGATCTTGACGTTCTCGGCATAGGCCGCATTCACGAACATGGCGGCCGAGAACGCCGCCGTCACCATCAATTTCTTCAAAAAGCTCATCGAATTTCCTCCCTTGAGCGTTGCATTCCATCGCCGCCGCGGGCGTGAGGTGATCTCAGGCCTGCAGTGAAGATTCTTCCTTTGCCGACTTGCGGGCGACGATCAGCGTCACCCCGGCGGTCTCGAGCATTTTTGCTTCGCGATCCTCGATGTCGTCATCGGTGATGACGGTGGCAATGCGCGACAGTCCGCACAGGATCAGGCTGGAGCGTCTGCGGAATTTCGAGGAATCGACCAGCACCACCAGTTCGTCGGCCTGGTCGATCAGCTTCTGCTCGGCCTGGATCAGCAGCGGGTCGCCTTCCATCAGTCCGAGCGGCCCCAGCCCCTGCGCGCCCATGAACATGCGCCGCGCATAGAAGTTGCGCGTCACGTCATTGTCGAAGGGCGACAGGATGATGTTCTGCTCGCGGTAGATGGTGCCGCCCGACAGCATCACCGTGTTCTTGGAATGCTTGAGCAGATGCTCGGCGATCGGGAACGAATTGGTGAAGATCGGCATGCGGCGGCCGGTCAGGAAATGCACCATCTGGAACGTAGTGGTGCCGCCATTGATGATGATCGGCTCGCCATCCTTGCACAGCTCGACCGCTTCGCGGGCGATCGCCCGCTTCTGCGAGGCGTTGATCGTTTCGTTGACGGAAAACGGCCGGCCGGCGAGGCCGATGAACTGCGGCGGCGAGATCGCCTCGGCGCCACCGCGCACGCGGCGCAGGCGCTTCTGGACGTGGAGTGCCGCGATGTCGCGCCGGATCGTCGCCTCGGACGATTCCGTCAGGTCGACCATCTCCTGCACCGTCACCACAGGCTTTTCCTGGACGGCGGACAGAATGATCCTGTGGCGCTCTTTTTCGTGCATGGTTCCTCCCTGCCCAGGCATCTAGGCATCCAAAACGCGCAGTGTCAATCATTTCCGATCATATAATTTCATTGTGCAGTGCAATATGATTGATATTGATCGTTTGTGATTGACAAGCCGGACGCTTCCGTGGAAATTCGGGGTCAAATGGGCCGCACCGTTTGCGTGCCTTCGGGAGGAAGATCCATGCTCGACAAGCGCACCGGCGCGCGCCTCGCCAATCTGTGGGACGAGGCCAAGGCTCAGGCGATGAGCGAGCCGGAACGGCTCGTTTATCGGTCCAATGTGCTTGGCTCCGACAAACGCGTCACCAACTATGGCGGCGGCAACACATCCTCGAAAATCCAGCAGAAAGACCCTCTGACCGGCGAGAACGTCGAAGTGCTGTGGGTCAAGGGTTCCGGCGGCGACAGCGCCTCGATCAAGCTTGACGGTTTCGCCACCCTCTACATGGACAAATTACGCGCACTCAAAGGTCTTTACCGCGGCCTTGCGCATGAAGACGAAATGGTCGGCTTCCTGCCGCACTGCACCTTCAATCTGAACCCACGCGCGGCCTCGATCGACACACCGCTGCATGCCTTCGTGCCAAAGCCCTATGTCGACCACATGCATCCCGACGCGATCATCGCCATCGCCGCCGCGAAGGATTCCAGGGCGCTGACCAAGGAGATCTTCGGCGACGCCATCGGCTGGCTGCCCTGGAAGCGCCCCGGCTTCGAACTCGGCCTCTGGCTGGAGAAATTCTGCCTCGAACATCCCGCCGCCAAGGGCGTGATTCTCGAGAGCCATGGCCTGTTCACCTGGGGCGATACGCCAAGGGAGTGCTACGAGACGACGATTTCGGTGATCAATCAGGCGATCGAATGGTTCGAGCGCCGCTCCGAGGGCCTGGCGATCTTCGGCGGCGAAGCGGTCAAGTCGCTCGATGCCCCCACTCGCCGCGCCATCGCCGCGAAACTGATGCCCAGGATTCGCGGCCTGATTTCGGAAAAGAGCCACAAGCTCGGTCACTTCGACGACCAGCCCGCCGTGCTCGAATTCGTCAACTCCCGGGATTTGCGGCCGCTGGCGGCACTCGGCACCTCGTGCCCGGACCATTTCCTGCGCACCAAGATCCGCCCGCTGGTCATCGAGTTCGATCCGGCCAAGCCCGATGTCGATGCCGTCATTGCCCGTCTCGCCGACGACATCGCCGCCTATCGTGTCGGCTACCAGGCCTACTACGACAGCTGCAAGCATCCGGACTCACCCGCCATCCGCGATCCCAATGCCGTCGTCTACCTGATGCCCGGCGTCGGCATGTTCACCTTCGCCGGCGACAAGGCGACGGCGCGCATCTCGGGCGAGTTCTACGTCAACGCCATCAACGTCATGCGCGGCGCCTCGACGGTCTCGTCCTATGTCGGCCTGCCGGCACAGGAAGCGTTCGACATCGAATACTGGCTGCTCGAGGACCTGAAGCTGCAGCGCATGCCGAAGCCGAAGGCGCTCGCCGGCCAGATCGCGCTGGTCACCGGCGGCGCCGGCGGCATCGGCCGCGCGACCGCCAGCCGGCTGCTGCGCGAAGGCGCCTGCGTCGTGCTGGCCGACATCGACGAGACAGCCCTCGCCGGCGCCAATGACGAGCTGGCGAAAGCCTATGGCAAGGATTTCGTCCGGCCGGTGCTGATCAACGTCACCTCGGAGGATCAGGTCATCTCCGGCTTTGCCGAGATGGCGGTCGAGTTCGGCGGCATCGATATTCTGGTGTCGAATGCCGGCCTGGCGTCCTCGGCGCCGATCGAGGAGACGACGCTGGCGCTGTGGAACAAGAACATGGACATCCTGTCGACCGGCTATTTCCTGGTCTCGCGGGAAGCGTTCCGGCTGTTCCGGGTGCAGAAGATCGGCGGCAACGTCGTCTTCGTCGCCTCCAAGAACGGCCTTGCCGCGTCGCCCAATGCCGCCGCCTATTGCACGGCCAAGGCCGCCGAGATCCATCTGGCGCGCTGCCTGGCACTGGAGGGCGCGGAAGCGCAGATCAGGGTCAATGTCGTCAACCCGGACGCTGTCCTGCGCGGCTCGAAGATCTGGACCGGCGAGTGGAAGGAACAGCGTGCCGCCGCCTACAAGATGTCGACCGACGATCTGGAGGAGCACTACCGCTCGCGCTCGATGCTGAAGCGCTCGGTCTTCCCGGAAGACATTGCCGAGGCGATCTATTTCTTCGCCTCCGACATGTCGGCCAAATCGACCGGCAACATCATTAATGTCGACGCCGGCAACGCGCAGAGCTTTACACGGTAATTGTTGAAGGCGGCGCTGCCCCTCATCCGCCTGCCGGCACCTTCTCCCCGTATAGGGACGGGGAGAAGGGTTAAGCCCCGGCGATGGCGACCCCTCTCCCCGTTCTTCACGGGGAGAGGGTAAGGGTGAGGGGCAGCGCCGACCGAACGCATTGGGAGGAAACAGCAATGTCCGAATCCATCATTTCCGTCGACCTCGTCGCCAAGGACAACGCCGCGCGCAACGCCGATCTCGAGCGCGACTACGCTTCGCTCGGCGAGCGCCTCGACCGTCGCGGCATCGCCATCGACGCCATCCGCGACAAGGTCGAGAAATTCGCCGTGGCGATCCCCTCCTGGGGCGTCGGCACCGGCGGCACCCGCTTTGCCCGCTTTCCCGGCGCCGGTGAGCCGCGCGACATCTTCGACAAGATCGAGGACTGTGCCGTCATCCGGCAACTGACGCAGGCGACGCCGACCGTCTCCTTGCACATTCCGTGGGACAAGGCCGACCCGAACCGGCTGAAACAGGCGGCCTCGCGCTTCGGCCTCGGCTTCGATGCCATGAACTCCAACACCTTCTCCGATGCGAAGGACCAGGCGCTTTCCTACAAATTCGGCTCGCTGTCGCATGCCGATGCCGGCACGCGCCGGCAAGCGGTCGAGCACAATCTCGAATGCATCGAGATCGGCAAGACGCTGGGTTCCAAGGCGCTGACCGTGTGGATCGGCGACGGCTCGAATTTCCCCGGCCAGGTCAATTTCGCCAGGGCGTTCGAACGCTATCTCGACGCCATGAGGCAAGTCTATGCCGGATTGCCGAATGACTGGAAGCTGTTCACCGAGCACAAGATGTACGAGCCGGCCTTCTATTCCACCGTCGTACAGGATTGGGGCACCAACTACATGATCGCGCAGGAGTTGGGCGACAAGGCGTTCTGCCTGGTCGACCTCGGCCACCACGCGCCCAACGTCAACATCGAGATGATCGTGTCGCGGCTGATCCAGTTCAAAAAGCTGGGCGGCTTCCATTTCAACGATTCGAAATATGGCGACGACGATCTCGATGCCGGTTCGATCGATCCCTACCGGCTGTTCCTTGTCTTCAACGAACTCGTCGATGCCGAGCTGTCCGGCGCCGAGGGTTTCGATCCGGCCCACATGCTCGACCAGAGCCACAATGTCACCGATCCGATCGAAAGCCTGATGCTCTCGGCGGTCGAGGTGCAGCGCGCCTATGCGCAGGCGCTGCTGGTCGACCGCAAGGCGCTGGAGGGCTATCAGGACGGCAATGACGCGCTGATGGCGACGCAGACGCTGAAAGTGGCCTACCGCACCGATGTCGAGCCGATCCTCGCCATGGCGCGGCTGAAGACGGGCGGCGCCATCGATCCGGTCGCCACCTACCGGGCCGCCGGCTATCGCGCCAAGGTGGCGGCGGAACGCCCGGCGGTCGCCGGTGGCTCGGGTGGCATTGTCTGACATCTGAATTGATCCGTCTGGTCCATCATTGACGGGTGGACTCGGTGGTCTCGACGGGTTCTTCTAGGCGTCCCCCCGCCAGGAGAACCGCCATGCCTCTCACCCGTCGGACACTGATCGCCGCCAGTCTTTGCATCACCTTCGTCCTGGCGCCGTTGACGAGCGTCTTCGCCGCGTCGCCAGCACCTGCCAAGGGCGAGCACGGCATGGTGGTTACGGCCCAGCATCTGGCGTCGGAAGTCGGCGTCGAGGTCTTGAAGAAGGGCGGCAATGCCGTCGATGCGGCAGTCGCCGTCGGCTATGCGCTTGCCGTCGTCTACCCCAATGCCGGCAATATCGGCGGCGGCGGCTTCATGACCATCCGCTTCAAGGACGGCAAATCGACCTTCCTCGACTTTCGCGAGCGGGCGCCGTTGGCCGCGAACAAAACCATGTATCTCGACAAGGATGGCAATCCGGTGAAGGGCGCGAGCCTGGACGGCTATCTCGCGGTCGGGGTGCCGGGCTCGGTGGCTGGCTTCGAGATGGCGCGCGAAAAATATGGCACATTGTCAAGACAGGATCTGATGGCGCCGGCGATCAGCTATGCCAAGGACGGATTCGTCCTCAATCAGGGCGACGCCGCCTTCTTTGCCCGCAGTGCCGACAGGCTGGCGAAGGATCCCGGGGCTGCCGCCATCTTCCTGAAACCCGATGGCAAGCCCTATGGCATCGGCGAGCGCCTGATCCAGCCGGATCTTGCCGCCTCGCTCGCCGCCATTTCCGAAAAAGGCCCTGACGCCTTCTACAAAGGCGCCATTGCCGACGCCATCGTCAAGGCAAGCGGCGCCAAGGGAGGCATCCTCGCCAAGCCGGATTTCGAGCAATATGCGGTTCGCGAACTGAAGCCCGTGACCTGCAGCTATCGCGGCTATGAGATCACATCCTCGCCGCCGCCCAGTTCCGGTGGCGTCATCATCTGCGAAATCCTCAACGTGTTGGAGGGCTATCCGCTGTCCTACCTCGGCGCCGGTTCCGCCGAGACGGTCCATGTCATGGTCGAGGCTATGCGCTACGCCTATGTCGACCGCAACTCTGCGCTCGGCGACCCTGGTTTCGTCGACAACCCGGTCTCGAAATTGCTGGACAAGGCCTATGCTAGGGATATCCGCGACAAGATCGATCCGTTCCGGGCCGGTGTGTCGAAGGACCTGATGCCGAAGGGCTTTGGCGAGAGCAAGGAGACGACGCATTATTCGATCATCGACAATGACGGCAACGCGGTCGCGGTTACCTACACGCTGAACGGGTCCTTCGGCGCCGGCGTCGTCGCCGATGGCACCGGCATCCTGCTCAACAACGAGATGGACGATTTCACCCAGAAGCCAGGGGTGCCCAACCTTTATGGTCTGGTCCAGGGCGAGGCGAACGCCATCCAGCCGAAGAAGACGCCGCTGTCGTCGATGAGCCCGACAATCGTGGCCAAGGACGGCAAGCCGTTCATGGTCATCGGCAGCCCGGGCGGTTCACGCATCATCACCATCACGCTGGAGGCCATCGTCAACGTCATCGACCACGGCATGAACATCCAGGAGGCGATCGACGCGCCGCGCATCCACCACCAGTGGCTGCCGGACACAGTCTATGTCGAGCCGTTTGGCCTGTCGCCGGACACCGAAAGACTGCTGGCCGGCATGGGCTACCACCTCGAACTCGGTGATTCGACCTGGGGCCAGGCTGCGGGCATCCTGGTCGGTGGCAAGAGCCTGGCGGAGATCGAGAAGGGCGGCGGCGCGCGGTACAACGGCGCCATCGACAGCCGTGCGGCCTCCGGCGAGGCGCTCGGATATTAGAGCGGTTTGCGTTTTGTCTGAATCAGGATTCCCAAGATTGAGCAAATCAGATTCGATGTTCTGACCGTTGGAGGTCGGGACAGATGGCCAAGCCTTATTCGATGGATTTGCGGGAACGGGCACTGGCTCGCCTTGAAGAAGGCGAGACGAGCCGAGAGGTGGCTGCGGCGCTGAAGGTGGCAGTTTCGAGCGTGATCAAGTGGGCGGCGCGCAAGCGTCGGCTGGGCAGTGCGGCACCCGGCAAGATGGGCGGTCATCGACCCTATCTGATTGACGGGGAGCATCGTGCTTTCGTCCTGAGCGAGGTCGAGCGGGATGCCAACATAACGCTTCATGAATTGACGGCCGCACTGGCTGACCGGGGTCTCATCATCCACCCCGCCAGCGTCGGTCGCTTCTTGCATCGCGAGGGCAAGAGCTTCAAAAAAAACCGTTCTGCCGGCTGAGCAGCTCAAGCCGAAGCTGATGCGTCGGCGGGCGCAATGGATGCGCTATCAGACCCGCATTGACCCAACGCGCCTGGTCTTCCTGGATGAAACGTGGGTCAAGACCAACATGGCGCCGTTGCGTGGCTGGGGTGTGCGCGGCAAGCGGCTGATGGCTCACGCGCCATATGGTCATTGGAAGACGATGACCTTCATCGCCGCGCTGCGGCATGATCGGGTAGAGGCGCCTTGGGTCATTGACGGACCCATCAATGCGCAGGCCTTCCGTGTCTATGTCGAAACCGAACTCATCAAGACACTGAAGCCGGGCGACATTGTCATTCTCGACAATCTCGGGTCTCACAAGGGCCAAGCCGTCCGCGACATCGTCAGGGCCGCCGCAGCGCGGCTCTTCTTCCTGCCGCCCTACAGTCCAGATCTCAATCCAATCGAGAAGCTCTTCGCCAAGCTCAAGCACTGCATGCGACGTGCCGCCAAACGAAGCATCCAGGCCGTACACAACGCTATCGCCCGCACCCTCGACGACGTCACCCCAAATGAATGCAACAACTACATCGAAAGCGCAGGCTATAAGTCAACCTAAATGCGAACCGCTCTAGAGCAATTCCAGGAAAAGTGTGAAACGGTTTTCCGTCCGGAATTGCGTCAAAACAAACAGATAGAGCGGTTCGGCGTTTCCGCGAACGATGAACCGCTCTAAAGCCGGAAAAGCTGGTGGCGGCTCGGCGGAACGGGCCGCCGCTGCATGGCGATTCGAGAGGATCGCCCGCTGCTCAATCGGTTCGGCTTATGGCCGGTTGGATCGTCACAAGACCAGCGTGATGGTGGATGCGACCAGCATCAAGGCGGCGATGCCGACGAACAGCGCGTAGATTCGCGGCCGGTCGAGCAACAGTGCATTTCCCGATATCCAGGCTGATGTGGCGCCACCAAGCGCGAAGAGGAAACCGTTGCGGTGCCCGAAGGTCATCGACGCGGCCATCAGCCCGCCAATGATCAGGGCGCCGAACACGATGATCACGGCAACCGCATATTTCTCGAAATCGTTGCCGCCGCCAATGGTTGGCCCGATCGCGTTTAACGTCGGCAGATCGTCCGGATCGAAAGGATTCGTCGACCCATATTCGTCTTGACCGGCAGTCTCTCGCATCATTCGTTCTCCGTATGGCGGCAACAAATCATCAAGCCTCGCCGAGTGCAACCCGATCGCACTGCGCTTGATGCGTTCGGCACGGTCTTCACCATCTTCCGACGGCGGCTTGCCGCTTGCTTTTTGATTCGTGCCTGGCGTCTCTTGGTCTCAGGCAATCCGAGGCGCGCCTGCCCGAAGGCGGCCGTGGACCATGCAATTATGGACTGAATTCGTGGAGGAAAGATGATGCCGGGCGTGGTTTCGGCCGCGGACTGCGGTTTTCGGTGGGGCGTGACGTCGCACAGGGCCGTGAAGGGCCGAATCGCCTTGCCGCCAGCGCCGATGGAGAACAGGACCGCGCCCGATCGCGGCTTCAAGACGCGTCGTGATGGTCGCGAATTCATGCGCCGCGCTTCAACCCTTGCTGCCATCGCTTCTCGAAGCCTTCGAGGCCGCGATTTTTATGCGGCGCGAGCCGGCGGCAGCTCGAACAGCGTGGCGCCGTTTTCCCGGCCTCGCTCGATATAGCCGATTATTCCAAACCATCTTGCGACATCCGGCCCCTGGAGCCAGCTGCGCGAGTGGATGGGGAGGTTGCCGGCGAGCGCCTGGATGTGCCTGATATGCCGCTTGCAGAAGCGGACGGTCCCGGCACGAAAGAAATCCTCCTGCGCGGCGAACAGCGTGTTGGCGGCGTCGCTGTTCTCGTGCCAGGCGATGATCGCCACCGCCTTGTCGCCCTCGACAAGCGCATGCGCACGGCCTTCTTTCAGGTTCATCATCAGATTGTCATACGCCATCTTGCTGTCCTTGCCGGCCGCGACGTATTCGTCCGACATCCGCTTGGACAGGCCGCGAAAAACATCGTCGAGATCTCCGAGCGTTGCTGCGCGTGCTCTCATTTCTCCTCCTGCAGCCCCGGCAGGCAGTTTGCCCTATGGTTGGGGGATCACCAAGCAAATTGGATCCGCCGACAGCCCGATCGGCGCAAAGCCGTTTCACCGGCGTTGCGCGGTAAAAGTTCCGGAACCATTTTAGCGTAAGCTAATTGTGTGGCGGTTCCGGGCGTCGCATCGTCGGTTTGAAGTTCGTCCCGCCCTTGATGCCGACCCTGCAAAGCGGATTTGCGCCCCACGATTTCCAGGAGGAATGAGACAATGAGCCCCACTGACCCGCGCATCGAGCGACGCTCTCATTCACGCGGGATTGTTCTGAAGGATGCAACCATCATCACCGAAGAGGCGAACATCAGTTGCTCCGTCAGGAATCAGCATGCTCATGGTGCGGAACTACGGGTCGACCCCGGCGTCACAATTCCCGACCGTTTCGTCCTTCACGTGCCCGCGGATGACGCAAGCTATCGTGCCGTGGTGCGATGGAGAAGAAACGAGCGGCTTGGCGTGCAGATTTATTAGCCGCGGGAACACGAGATAGAGCCGCTCTGCGCCGCGCCAACACCAGGGAGGGAACATGGCCGAGCGAGGGAGAGGGAAGGAACTATCGAAAGCAGCCGGCAGCGCCAGCGCACCCCGCGCAGTAACGGTGATCGGAAACCATATCAGCCTGGTGCCGCTCTGCCTCGAAGACGCCGACGACATCTTCCGGCTAACTCACGCCGGCGAACGCGATGATATCTGGGCCGAGATGAAAGTGGGGCCGTTCGATGGGGTTGAGTCGTTCCGGGCACACGTCGGCGACCTGCTCAACGACCAATCGCGGACGTTCCTGACGCTGCGCACCGCGGCCGCGGGGCCAGTCGGTTGGCTTTGCCTGATGGAGGCGAGGCCAGCGCACGCAGTGATTGAATTGGGCTATGTCCTTTTCGCGCCCGCCCTGCAGAGGACCGTCGCAGCCAGCGAGTCGCTCTTCCTCATCATGCGTCACGTCTTCGACGACCTGAATTATCGTCGCCTGGAATGGACCTGCACCACGGCCAACGCGAAATCGAGGCGGGCAGCCGATCGGCTGGGCTTTGTCTTCGAGGGCATATTGCGCGAAAGCCTCACGCTGAAAGGCCGCCCGCGCGACATCTGCATGTATTCGCTTCTGGCGCGGGAATGGGCGCCCGCCAGCGCCGCGTTCCTAGCCTGGCTGTCTCCTGAAAATTTTGTCGATGGACGTCAGGTGCAATCCCTGGAGGAAGTGAGAGCATCGCTGTGAGCTGGACTCGCCAAATGGCTACCGCGCCAAGCACTCGATACCCGCGCCAACCCGCCGGATCCCCGACCTGGGCAAGGTCCGCGCCACGGGCGCAGGAATATTCGAACACCGCTACGGCCGGATCGTCATAAGCCGCAGCTGACCGGGTGACGGCAAGATCATCGGAAGCGCCTGCAAACGACAACTTGTCGCTTGCTTAAATACCTGATTTAATTGGAGAAAAATATGGTGCCCAGAGGCGGAATCCAAGCCAAGAAAATCTAGCTTTGTTTTCAAACGCTTGGAACTCGCACAGCGACAGCACTAACCAACAAAAATACCAACAAAAAATTTCTGTGGATTGGTTCGGTTCCCGAATATTGCCTCACTCAACGCAACCGCACATACACTTCAACTCGGAAACCGATCGCCGTGCTACTAGATTTTGGCCTAGACTAGATCACCACCCGATGGGGTGTGGGGATCGATCCGAAGGTCCTCCGGTACGGCCATTCTCCCGATGGGAAATTCCTTTGCTGTCCAGTCGATCGTATTCAGTTATGACCTCTGTGCCCCTTGACATGGCAGAGCGGGATTCAATCCGATTTCTTGCGATAGAAAGATCAATAACTTTCCATCATGAGCAAATTCCAGTGCAAAAACCAGAGCAGGAACGAGGCTGATGCAGAACCAGCGTCGGCCGCGATGCGTTATTTCTGCCGCAACATCATCCCAGAACCTCAGCGTTGGCAAAATCACGATGTGGAGAACCAACCATATCGAATAGGTAGCGTCCGGGCTCCAGAATTCGCCATCGGTCATTTTCCCGTGTGCAAGTTCATGGCGTATCGGGGGTCCGCCGCGAAAGTTGAACAAGAGATCTATCTCGTCAATCAGAGCGGCAGGCATGATCTGCAAAAGCGGTTCCCGGAACTCGCCTAGCAGGCGGCTGAGCATTGCCTCTTCCCGGGTGCCATCCTGATTGATGCGATTGGTTTCGACACCCGACGAACTGAGCTCGACTTTGTACGTTAGGTGGCGAAGCACAGGGCTTGGGCCATTCGCAGGATGCGCTCTTGCGGGATATTTTGTCGCTCCCGGTTTGGCGGGGAGTGTTGATTAATATCGCCGATCCAGATTGCGAGGCGGACGGCGCCGATGGCGTCGCTGAACGTCAGGCTGGTTTTTCGGTACCACGCTGCGGCGTATGGGGTGGTAGTGCCGGTGAGCAGATCGCAGGCCCATAGCGATATGAAGCTGTAGAGCCCGAGCAATGCCGGGGTGGTTCGTGCAATGGCCTTGTCGGACTATTGCCGCTGGGTCTCAACGCCAAGATGGGCACGGGTCTCAGCGAACGTGACCTCGATCTGCCAGCGCCGGACGAACAGGGCGATGATTTCGGCGGGCTCGAGGGGATGTCCGTGCTGAAGAAGGCTTGAGGGGCGCGTTTGCCATCGGGATCCCGGACCAGCACCCAGCGGATCGGCATTACCGGGGTACCGGGCCTGTACCACAAGGCGGTATCAGACGTGATCTCGAGCGTCTTGCCTTCGACATGGCCATACCAGGCGGACACGATGATCCTGGCCCAGGTCGTGGCGGGGTTGGACAGGAGTGTCTTGAGCTTTGGTAGCGCTGGACCTTTTTGCGCTGGCCGACCGACGGTGCGCGTGGTCCGCTTTGACGGCGGCGCAAACAGGCTGGCATCCAGTCGCAGCCGGCTGATGAGCGTTGCCCTGGCAGTGATGGCATGGGCCAGTTCATGGACGGCAAAGCTGCTGTCGCCCACGAAGATGATGCGGCGCCCCGGCAGCCAGCGACAGAGTTGCAGTGCGCCCTGCCGCGCCCAGTCGGTCAGCAGCTTGTGGCGCCGCCCGCGTTGATGGTCGGATCGCTCGGACGGAGCAAGCAGGGTCAAGACCGGCAAGGCCTTTACCAGGCTTGTCCATGGCACCGGGGTTAGCACCATGAAGCTCAACCAGCGCAGGCCACTGGCTTTGACGAAATGGCCATGGCTGGAGCGCACTGGATCCCGGTAGATGCCCCGTGCGCTGATCCGGCGTCCCCATCGTCGTTCGATGGTGTCGTCCATGCCAATGACGATGAGGCCATCTGGCACGAGCCGTTCGACCACAAGGCCCAGCAATCGCCTGGCAATGCTGCGGGGGCTCCAGCAGGCTCGGTTGAGGATCTGGTGGTAGCTTGCAAAGTTGGCGGCCTCGGCCCGGCCGGTCATGCGTAGGCAGGAACTGACGGTCCGCTTGCCCGGCGCCAGCAAAGCTCCCATGATCAGAACAAGGACATGTTCCCAACTGGGCGCTGTGAAGCAGGTGCGCAACGCTTGAAGCCACTGGCGCAGGATCTGGGGAACGGCATCGCCGACAGCGGCGCTGGGATTGTGCAGCATCCCATGCTTCGAATCCCGGCCAGCACATGTTGCAAGGCAATGACCGTGCGGCGAAGTGAATCAGGCCTGCCCGGGCCCGCGGCAGCTATGACTGCACAATGGAAAAGGACGACGTGGCCCTGGCATCGAAGCGTTCGACGAGGCCAATGGTGGCGGCGTTGGCTGCTACCAGGACAAAGGTGCCTACCACCTGTACCTGCTGGCAACCGAGGCGCCGATCGCCCGTCTCAAGCCGACCGGCAGAGGCGATGAGGTCAGCATCGCCTACTGGTCACACCGCCGAAAATGGGAAGACATCGACGATATGGGCGGCTGTGTCCTGCCCCTCGATCAGGCGCTCAGCCACATCGCAACCAACAGCCTTTTCTGGAGCTGGACCTGACCAGAACGTACAAAGCCGAGCTGAGGATGTGGGTTAGATTAGGCGCAGGGCGAGGAACTTTACTTTATCGCGACGGCTAGAGCGTCCGACCCGGATGGGTTTGCGGCGTTGGCCGCAACATACGCGGCATCGGCTTCGCCGAAAGTGGTTCAATGACCAGACTAAAGTGAGCAACAGATATTCGAATTAGCCGCAATCGCAAATCGGCAAAGGAATTCTGGCCTTCTAGGTCCGGTTGGTGTCGTCGGATTTCCATTGTTCCATCATCATCGTCATCCACGGCCCGAATTCTTGCCAGTTCTCGCGATCCCACGCTGTCAACGTGTGCATTATTGCGGAGCGACCTTCGCCGGCAGAACAGTTGGCCGTCTCGCACCCTTGTTAGGACTGCGGAGATAAAATGGCCCAAGGTGTAATAGTCAGCATCCGAAATTCGCATTGCGGGCTACCGTCTGGCCAACAAGAACAGGACGGTAAAAATCAAACCGCCAATCAACCCCAGCACGCCAAAGAGGAACGCTGCCAGCGCTGTCACCAAAAGGCCTATGCCTATCCCCCCAATGCGGATTGATGCAAGGCCGGCGGCGACCAAAACCGCCACGACATAGCCAAACCAATGGCCGAAACCAACGCCGCTGTACAGCCAGACTGCTACTGCAACGACCGCAACAATACCGGCAAGGCCAACTCCCATGAGAAGCCGCTCGATCAATCGATCCGTGGCAGCCGCGTCTAACCGTTCCCAAGGTGACTGCTGGTTTGCGCTCATGTCGCCCTCCCATATGCCCATCGATCATCCAAGCACAAACGGCCCCAATCCTCAATTGCACGACTGGATGGGCTTGGTGGGGATGGTACCTCGCACCCAGCGCCGTCGCGACTTTTCAACGATCACGTAGCCGATAGCCGGGAGAAACGTCTTAGGAACAATCGTGCCTCGACATATTGGCTAAACATGTTGCTGGGATCGTGCCAAATCGCCCACGCATCATCCGACACCCTTTCCCAAACCCGCGCGGATTAAATACCGCCCACGGCGACAATCGGAAGTGATTGTGCTGCCTGAACGGTTGATTAGTAGATTGGTTAGTTGGTCACTAAGCGAAAATCGCCAAACCCCATGGTTCCCGGCCTTTTTTAGGGATTGACTGGCGGGGGAAGCGTCTTTCGATTTCTCGCCATGCCGTTGAAAAAATTGAGCTTTCTACTTGTTATGCACCATGTATTGGTAGCCTGCCAGACAAATCGATCCCACATTTTAGGAATATCGCCGACGTGCTCCAGTCCGACATCGGACGGTCGGCCCGCAGGCATGGACAATCGGCCCTCGACTACTTATGCACCCGAACGGTATCAGACGGCGTTAGAATGTTCTCACTAAAAGCGCCTGAACCCGTTCGGGATCAATATGAGCTATGATACCGTTCGGGAGCGAATCTTCTTGAAAGTCTGAAGAAGCAAGGCTATGTTCCCGCTCGGGAGCAAAGCATGGCCAAAAGAATGCAATTTACGGGCGCTGGCAGCGCGACAGACATCGCAAAGCTGCTTGCGCAGGCGGGTCCTGCCCAGAATCTGACGAAGCTTCTCACGGATCTCAAATCGTCTGACGATACCTTTAGAAACGCCACTCGGGCCCTGTCGCGCCACAATGCCACGATCAAGAACTCTTTGCAGGCGGGAGAGATCGCTAAGGCGCTTTCCCAGATTCCCTCTTCTCAAGACCTGGCGAAACACATCGCACACATCAATGCTTCCAGTGAAGCGCTCGAAGCGGCCAGCAAGGACTTGTTGCATCGTAATGAGACGATCAGGAAATCAGTCAATGCGACGGGGACCGTCGAGGCACTTTCCCGCGTCAACGCTCTGGGGGACCTGACCAAACAACTGACCGGCGCAATACCGCAGGTCAACCTGAAGCTTCCTGGTGTTTCACAACTCATCACGGTTGCCCTGCCCAGAACGCTTCCCGACGCTTATCTGCTGCGCGGCAGCGAGACTAACGACGAGGACGAGGACGCCGGCGCGGCCTCACCGCGCCATAGCGGGACGGATACCTTAGGACTGGAGATCGTCTCTGCCTCAGATATTGGGCGGCTAGTCCGGCGCGCCCGCGAGGCCCGACATCTCTCGCAGCAAAGTTTCGCTGACCTTGCTGGAGTGGGGCGCAGGTTTTTATCCGAACTGGAAAACGGCAAACCCACACTTGAATTGGGTAAGGTCCTGAAGGTCGCGCAAGCAGCCGGCATATCGCTGCTTGCTCAGGTGCGCTGATACAATGGAGGTGCTTGCCCTTGATGTGCGGTTGGACGGTTTCGTCGATCCGATCGGCGCCCTCGTGCGTGACGAAAACGGCTCAGTCGCCTTCGTCTACAAGGCAGACTACCTTCGAAGATCAGATGCGACCGCCTTATCGCTATCCCTTCCGCTTGCCGAAGAACCTTACCGTGACGTTATAGCGCGAGCATTCTTCGACAACCTTCTGCAGGAGCGCAACGGCGTGCTCACCGACGTGCTGGCACGAGAAGGCCTGACCCGCGATGACATAGCTGGCCTGCTATATCACCTTGGAAAAGACTGTGCCGGAGCACTTTCCGTTCTTCCGTCAGGATCGCCGCCGACAAAAGTCCCGGGCGACTACGAAAGCGACTATGTACCCATTCCGCAGGATCGCATGATCGCGATCGTCGAAGCACTCCATCAGCGCAAACGCCTACCGGACGGAACTGAAGATCCGTCCCCTTTGGCAGGCGTGCAAAGCAAGATAGCCCTGACTGTTCTGCCGGACGGTAGGTTTGCCGAGCCGAAGCGGGGATCGGGGGGCCCGACGACACACATCCTGAAAGTGCCCGATCGCGATCATCAGCAGGATGCCCGGTATGAGGCCGAGGCGATGAGGCTTTCCGGGGCGCTGGGGTTCGACACGGCCGAAGTCTCTGTAGTGCCGATTGGCGGGATCGAGACCCTACTCGTGACCCGCTTCGACCGAGGCAGAGACCGACAGAACAGGATCGTGCGTCTTCATCAGGAGGATTTCGCGCAGGCCCTCGGTTTGCCGGTCTCGATGAAGTACGAAAGGCGTGGCAAGGCAGGCCGGCGCTTCGACGTTTCGGGCATCCGCAGGATACTTGAGGCGACGGTCGATCCCGCCCAGGCGAAGGAAACCTTCATCAGGGCCACGATATTTGATCT
This sequence comes from Mesorhizobium calcicola, assembly GCF_042682105.1. Lineage (NCBI taxonomy): Bacteria > Pseudomonadati > Pseudomonadota > Alphaproteobacteria > Hyphomicrobiales > Phyllobacteriaceae > Mesorhizobium > Mesorhizobium calcicola. Next base: position 205,529 of record NZ_JBHUGY010000008.1, on the reverse strand, counting down.
CCTGATAGGCAATAACGATGGACATGCAAAAAACTTCGCCCTGCTCTATGAACCTGGAGGCAGAATCCACTTTGCGCCGCGTTACGATATCTTGCCGACCAGGCTCGACGACACTCTGACCGACGAGCTCGCTTACAGGATCGGTGAGGCGGAAACGCTCGATGAAGTTACCCCAGAACAGCTTAATGCGTTTCTCCTGGCGCTGGGAATAGAAAGTGCTGCGGCACGCAAACGCATGCACCAGCGTTATCCGTCCGAGATTGCATTAGGCCTCGCGGACTGTCTCGGTGCTCTTGAAAAGCGTCAGGTGAAGAGTTTGGCGGACTTGATCGCTACCAACATGCGCATGCTTCTCGGTGCGATGCGGTTGGAAATACCCCAAGCGGCCAGGGACCGAGACGCGTTCATTGGCCTAGCTGGCGGATGGCTGATGAGTTGAATCTATCGATGGAGACATGCCTCCATGTCTGGCGGAACGCGAGGATTGTACCAACAACGACGGGTTACGTTTTCCGGGACTGGTATCAGATTATTCGACACGTATGCAGAAACTATGTCGGCGGAGAGTGATACCAAGTCGGCGTTGTCGTGCTGCTCGTCGGATGCAGTCATCGTGCTTTCATTTTCCATTAACGTCCCGTTTGTGCCGTTTGTGGGGCTATATTGCCGAGAGGGTTTTTGCAAGAACCGCGGTTTGGATGAACCCATTTGGCCCGCTTCGCGCCTATAATCGGCCGTTACCAAGTCTTTCTCTGACTTTCGAAAGCCGCCATTCATCGCAAACGGATCGAAGGCCTAAAAGGGCGGCAAGCGGCTCCTTGGCCGAGATGGTCGCGAGCCGGTTCGCCCGTGGCGTACACGCTTGCCGAGGTGCGGGCACTCACGCCGGTCCGCGACAGCGTCGAAAAGCGAGCGCCCCGGCCTGACCTTCGGGACGTCTTTCTCTGCCATGCGTGGGACGACCGGAGAGGGGCCGCCACGGAACTGCACGATCTGCTCGAGTTGCGCGGTGTCTCGGTCTGGTTCAGCGAGAAGGACGTCGCCCTCGGCACGCGGTTGCTCCGCGAAATCGACAAGGGCGACGAAGTCGCGAGTCGGGATCGTGCTGGTGACCCCTGCGCTGCTGCGCCGCCTCCAAGGAGAGGGCATCGCCGACAAAGAATTATCGGCACTCCTAGCGCGTGACCTGCTCGTCCCCATTGTGCACGACACGACGTACGAAGCTCTCCGCGAAGTCAGCCCCCTGCTCGGTTCGCGAAGCGGGCTGAGTACTGCAGAAAATCTGATGGCAGACGTCGCGGCCAAGCTCGCCGAGCTGGTCGCCCTGTAGCTCTATTACCGGGGTGGCCGGCCCCACGTCGCACAAGCGGTCCGGGCGCCGGCGTGGTGTCAGCCGCCGGGCCGCCGCGCCAGTGTACTTCTACCCCCATTGCTACGACCGCTGCTACCATTTCGACCCCGTTAACACGGGTTTGCATCGGGCGATCCGTTGCGCGTCTTGCCGGTGAAGCGCACGTTTGAGCGACTACTTCATCGATCCGAGCTCTTGGCGCGGATCTCCGCTATGGGTTCGTTCTGCGGCCCCTCTGTCGATGCCGAGAACGTGAAGAAAAATGAGGTTCGTTACAAGGGCGAAATGACGAAAAGGACTACTTGTACCACTGGTTCTTAATATAGTTGGTAGCATCGTCCGACAGATTGTGCATGCCGCTTCGTTGTTCATGGCGTCGACGACATATACGTATTGCGAGTATGCATAGCGGACCAGACGTGCGCCGCCGCATGGCTGGCCGTATAGGACGGGTTCACATACAGAAAGACTTGTGGATTTTGGCCCAGTTCCCAAGCTCTTTGAGCTTGGATGTTACCCCGTCGTAGTTCTGGCCGGGCTGATACAAATCGTACGAAATATGTTGGTTGTTTGCCAATCTGGCTTCCTGTTTCAGAGCCGGCCTTGCCTACCGCTAAGCTTTCTTATCACCAGTATGTGGTTATCACGTAACAGGTGAGTCTGCTTTTTCCGTTCAGCTCTACAAAGCCCCCGTCCCCTCGCGGCCGAAGACGAGCCCGGCTCCGACCCCTGTTTCGGCCGGCGCGTGCCCTGCTTCAAATTCCGCCCATACAGAGATATTTCATTTCGAGGTAGTCCTCGAGCCCATGGCGGGACCCCTCCCGCCCGATGCCGGATTGCTTCATTCCTCCGAAAGGAGCTGCTTCCGAGGACATTCGTCCTGTATTGATGCCCACCATGCCATATTCCAAAGCTTCGGCCACGCGCCACACGCGTTTCAGGTTGGAGGCATAAAAGTAGGCTGCGAGCCCGTAGATTGTGTCATTGGCCTCGCGGACAACCTGATCCGCATCTTGGAAGCGAATGATAGGTGCTAGGGGTCCGAAGGTCTCCTCCTGCGCCACTGTCATCGCGCGAGAAACCTCGGTGAGGACAGTCGGTTGAAAAAGTGTGCCTTCCATACCGACGCGATCGCCCCCGCATCGAACGATTCCGCCTTTCGCAACGGCATCGGCGATATGGGATTCGATCTTTGCCAGAGCGCGTTTGTCGATGAGCGGCCCAATGGACACCCCCGGATCGAAGCCGTCACCGACTGAAAGCTGGCAAACCTTTTCGGCGAGCTTTTCGACGAACTCATCGTGGACGCCGGATTGGACGTAAAGGCGATTTGCAGAAACGCAAGTCTGGCCGGCATTGCGGAATTTCGCCTGGATCGCACCGTCAACGGCAGCATCGATATCTGCATCGTCAAAGACGATGAAAGGCGCATTTCCGCCGAGCTCAAGGCTGACTTTCTTGATCTGGTCCGAGCATTGACGCATGAGGAGCCGGCCGACCTCGGTCGAGCCCGTGAAGCTGATCTTGCGGACCTTGGCGTTGGAGCAGAGTTCGCGGCCGATAGCGTCGCCTTCGGAAGCGTAGATAAGGTTGACCACGCCTTCGGGAAAACCGGCCAGCTGGGCCAGGGCGAACATAGCGCCTGCCACGAGTGGCGTCTGTTCAGCAGGTTTCAGCACGATTGTGCAGCCGGCGGCGAGAGCCGGCGAAATCTTGCGCGCAACCATGGAGGCGGGAAAATTCCATGGCGTGATCGTACCAACGACGCCGATCGGCTGCTTGATCACCAGCATGCGGCGGTCTGTTGATGGTGCAGAGATCGTTTCCCCGTAGATGCGATTGGCCTCTTCAGCGTACCATTGCAGATACGCAGCCGCATGGGTTACCTCCGACTTCGCTTCGGCGAGTGGCTTGCCCATCTCTGCGGTGAGAATGGCAGCGAGGTCGTCGGCGTGATCCACGATTAGTTGGTGCCAGCGCCAGAGTATATCGCTGCGCTCCCGGGCCGTCAGGGCTGCCCACCCAGGCTGTGCGCAATGGGCCTTGTCAATGGCGGCGCGCGTTTCTTCGACACCCATGTCGGGGAGTTCGGCCAGCAATTCGCCGGTCGATGGACTAGTGACCTCGAACGTCCGCGCGCTAACCGGCGTGCCCAATGCCGGCATACGGTCGATGCCAGCGAACAGCTCGCGAGACTTGAGGTAGCGGATCATCGGCTGAAAAATGGGCAAAAGGGGCTCTCCTCAACGCGATGGATATGTCTGCTGGCGGCGTGGATACGTATCTTCGCCTTCGCCCGTCGCATAGGACCTCGTACGGATGGCAGTTAGACCTCCTCGACGGAAGGAAGTATCGGAAGTTGGCTCTCAGAGCATCTCTCCGAGCATCTTGATCGGTTGTACGCTCTTACGGTCGCCCGGCCCGATCAGACCAGCAATGTACAGCGGACACATCCGGCGCCGAGCTGGATGCGAAAGACCTGCCAAAAACGGTTGAAGCCAGTGCTCGAGATCGGCTTGCCAGTCCACATCCATTGATCGGCCCTCCACAAGCCGACCTCCCATGAATCACGCAAACTCTCTCTTGGGAATTCCAAAAACGCGCCCGCTGCTAAAAATCTGCCAAAGTAGTGCTTCTGTAATGGGCCTTCGTTCGTCAAGTCCCCTCTGAACGATATCTCGTCGCCAGGATCATGCTTCTGTCCGTGGTCAGCGCGAAGGCCGCCACACTATGCCATCAGATCCAGAGCTGACAGGTCAATCTAGGAAGCGTGGTTTGCCGAAGCATTCACAGCACTACACACGACCTTGCCAAGCCCTCGTCCCGGCGACGGGACCTCAGGAGAGCGGTGCCGTTTCGGCTCGCTCCGAACGCTCTATCTCCTATGCCATCGCTGCGGCCTTGCTCCAGCGGAAGTCGGTCGCATCCACCCACATGCGATGGAGCACGACGCCCAACTTGCGGGCAAGGGCCACCTTGGCGCGCTTCATGCCCCGACGTTTCGCCACGTCGAGCGCCCAGTGCTTCAGGCTCGAGAAGCGGATCGCCCGCGTCAGCATGACGTGCGCAGCTTCAAAGAGCGCAGTTCGCACCATGGCGTCGCCGACCTTGCTGACACCACCGTCCCGATCGGTCTCACCGGATTGATATTTTTTGGGCGTAAGCCCGAAGTAGGCTCCGACCGTACTGGATTTTCCAAACCGCATCGGGTCGTCCACCGCCGAGCGATAGGTCAGGGCGACCAAGGCCCCAACGCCAGGTGTGCTCATCAATCTGTGGCAGACCTTATCAGCGCGCGCGATCTTCAGCATCTCGCGATGGAGCTTGCTGAACTCGCACCACAACGCCATCCGCGCCGCCAGCATCGCACCAATCACCATCTCCAAAGTGACGTGGCCTGCTGTCAGCTCCCGGATGCGCGTCTCAAACTTTCCACGACTGACCTCTCCGACCTTCAGCCCATAGCCGCGCAAGATCCCGCGGATGCTAAGTTCGACGTCGAGAAGCTTGCCTTGCAGAAGCTTGCGTCCAACAAGAAGGGCTCGGCTATCCTTGCAAGTCACCGATTTGGCATGAACCGGACGGTACCATCCCATCCTCAGCAGTTGGGCGATCCCGCGTGCATCTTTCCGGTCGGTCTTCACCGTCATAGCCGAGAGCGCCGCCTTCACGTGCCGCGTCTCGAGCAAAATCGCATCGCGTCCGGCGGCCACAAGCCCGGCATGCAGCCATTGCGACAATGGCCCGGCCTCGAGCCCAATGCGACTAACAGACAATTCCAGTTCGTCGAAATAGCGGACCAGCGCCTCCGGCTCGCTGGCGATCTTGACCTCGCGCATGATCGTTCCGGTCGCGTCAACAATGCACACGCTGCTCTCTTCCAGAGAGACATCGATTCCCGCATAATGTTCCATGGCTGTTCCTCTCATGATGTTTGGAGCCGATCGCTCGGACTCCGTTTCAACACCATCATTCTGAGGGACAGCCACCCAACCTGGCTATGCTCGCGAAGGCCGGCCCATTACGGCATCTAGCATCATCAAAAACAAAACAACTCCCCACCACGACACGCGGTCACCGCCGCGCCCACGGTCATACCTTCGCCGATTGTACCGGTTATCTGCTAATTGGTGGACTCTGCCCCTATGGGGATGTTTCGACCTATTCGGTTTCGAGCGCATTCTTATCGCTCGCACCCAACGCCGTCATGATCTCGATCGAGACCATTTGGGTCGGATGGGCCTACCGCGACCGGGCCTTGCACAACCGGGTTGTTCCCCTTGCCGCCAGCGCAGTCCAGATCGACGCTGCTGTTTGGAACCTGGCCGAGCGCGGCCGCAGGCGGCGCCACGCCGTGATACCGCTGGACAACCGTCGTCATGCGCTGGCCATCGCCTTCGATCTTGGTGTTGTTGCTGTTCGGATTGAACGGATCGACCGTTTGCAGCAACTCGTTCTGATTGAGCGAGTCGCCCGCTGCCAGCGTCACCGTCTCGTAGTTGTTCAAATAGTCGGCAGCACAGCCCGAAATAACAGAGGCGGCAACCGCGATCGACACTAAACCCCAACGCATTAAGGCATCCCCCGACACCGGTCCTTGACTATGGGATATTGGGTGGTTGTTGTCGAATCGACAGGGAGAACGGAAATACGCCTTTTGGAGGAATGCCTTTAGGTCGGCTGGTTGGCCAGCAGTTTGAGAACTCGTATCCGCGTCGAGTTCTCAACTTCGACCAAGCGCGCCATCAAGGTGCCTCAGGCTTAACGTCAAGGATGGGCAGGCTGCAATAACGATGTTTGCCCGCTTTCTCGTGTATCCAAGCCTTTAGCGGCCTGTGGCTTTGAGCTGCGATTTCCGGCAAATTGAAAGCGTACCCGTACGCGTGATTCGACGGTTGATGCGAAGCTGCGAGGGAGCGAGCGATGCGGCCGAAGGAACGACGCGAAAGCGGACAGACCGACCTGTTGCGATCCCGGCTCGACCAGATCCTCAACATGGATCATGCGCTGGTGAAACTGGCCCGGTCGATCGACTGGCGTTTCCTCGAAGAACGGCTCGGCGCGGTCTATGACGACGACCCCGGCCGGCCGCCGCTGCCAACCGGGTTGATGGCGGGCCTGGCCATCCTCAAGTCGATGCACAACCTATCCGACTAGGCGCTGTGCGAGCGCTGGCTTGAGAACCCCTATTACCAGCTGTTCTGCGGCGAGGAGTTCTTCCAGCACCGCCTGCCCCTTCGACCGCAGCTCGCTGACGTCTGCGCATGGGCGAGGAGCGGCTGATGGCCTTGCTCCAGGAGAGCCTTGCGGCAGCGACGCGGCTGGGGGGCGGCCAAACCGGCCGACGTCCGTGCGGTGATCGTTGACACCACAGTGCAGGAGAAGGCCATCACCTTTCCGACCGACGCCAAGCTGATGCATCGGGCCCGCGAGTGGCTGGTGAAGTTGGCCAAAAAAGCGGCATCGGCCTGCGCCAGTCCTATGCGCGGGTCGGCAAGTTCGCGCTGATCAAGCATCAGCGTTATGCCCATGCCAAGCAGTCCAAGCGCGCAAACCGGGCGCTTAAGCGGCTGCGCACCATGCTCGGCGCGGTGATCCGCGACATTACCCGCAAGCTCGCCGGGCAGCCCGAACTGCCCAGGTCTTCGCCCTGCCGCTGGCTTGCCCGGCGCGTCAGGGACCAGCGGCAGCGCGAGCGCGGCCGCAAGGTCTATTCCCTGCACGCTCCCGAGGTGGAATGCATCGGCAAGGGTAGGCCCACAAGCCTATGAGTTCGGCGTCGAGGTCTCGGTCGCCACCACGCTGCAGCGCAACCGCGGCGGCCAGTTCGTCGGCCCATGTCAAGGCGCTGCCCGGCAATCGCTATGACGGCCACACACTGGCCACCGTCATTCCCGCCATCGAAACCGCTATCGGTGCCAATCTCGGCAAGATCGTCGCCGATGCCGGCTATCGCGGCCACAACGCGCCGAAGGACAAGATGTTCAAGGTCCATGTCGCCGGCTACCAGGGGCGGCATCACCAAGGCCATCAAGCGGGCACTGCGACGCCGGGCCGCTGTCGAACCGGTCATCGGCCATCTCAAGCAGGACCACCGCATGGGCCGCAACTTCCTGGCCTTCACCGAAGCGACGCCAACAACGCCATGCTCGCCGGCGTCGGCTACAACTTCAGCCTCTTGCTCAACTGGCTGAGGCTTTTGTTTGCCTACCTCTTGGCGCTGCTGCAACCGCTGCGGCGTCACCGGTCCAGCCACGATCAGCCTGACCTCCGCAGCTCAACCGGAATAGCCTCTGAAACGGGGCTCGCCTACAACGCCGGTGCCGAATGGCTTTCTTCACGGGCGACTGAGGAGCTTCGAAAGGAAGACACGACCCGGCGATATCGTCGCCCTATGCCAAAGACCCTCGCATCTAGCTAGTCCGTTCTCAAAACCCTATCTTGATGCGACGGTCGCCGATGGAGGGTCACAAACGTAGGGCAATCGGTTCGCGATCGACTGAAAACGATGACCGTTCGTCTGCGGTGCTCAGACTGCCACCGAGTGCCTGGCTGTACTACTTTCGAAATATTTGTCGAACTTGGCCGCGATGCTTCGCACGAAAGGGCGACTTGCGGCCGGCACAACGAATTTGTCGCCATCAAGTTCAAGCAATCGAACCGGACCGTGGAGGGCCATGGAACTCGACTGCTGAAGGAGCCTCTGGCCGGCTTCGCCGAAGCGTTCTACCAGATCGATCGCCGAGAAGGCGAAGTCGCACATCAGCCGCTCGATGATCCAGCCACGGACGCGATCGTCGTCGGAAAGCGCGATGCCGCGGACGGCGGCCAGCCCGCCATCCGCGACCATGCGTCCGTACTCGGCGGGCGAGGCCATGTTCTGGACGTAGCCCTGACGAAAACGGCCGATGGACGAAGGACCGAGACCGATCAATGTCTCGCAGCGATCCTCTGTATAGCCTTGGAAGTTACGATGCAGGGCCCCTGTGCGGGCAGCCACCGCCAGCGCATCGCCCGGTTTGGCGAAATGGTCGAGCCCGATTGCTTCGTATCCCTTGTCCACAATCGCTCGTGCGGCAAGTTGCGATTGTGCGAACCGCTCCGTGGGACCGGGGAGCCATGCCTCTTCGATCATCGTTTGATGCTTCTTGAACCAGGGCACGTGAGCGTAGCCGAAAAGCGCCATCCTGTCCGGTTCCAGGGTCAGCGCCTGCGCTACGGTGGAACAGACGCTCCCCCTGGTCTGGTGCGGCAAGCCGTAGAGCAGATCGAGATTGACCGATTCGACGCCACGTGAACGAACTCCGTCGACGACTGCCTTGGTCTGCAAAAAGCTTTGCTCGCGGTTGATCACCTTTTGCACTTTCGAATCGAAATCCTGCACGCCCAGGCTCGCCCGCGTCATGCCAATTTCGGCGAGTGCATCCAGGTGTGCTTCATCCATGTCATTGGGTTCGATTTCGACGCTGATTTTCGCGTCCGGGAGAAAATCGAAGCTGTCCCGTAGGCGAACCCCCAATGCGACTAGATCTTCGGGCTTCACCATCGTCGGCGAACCGCCACCGAAATGGACCGCTCGGACACGACCCTTGCCGCTGACAAGACCGGCAACCGTGGTGATCTCCCCATGCAGCGATCGCAGATAAGCGGCCACCGGCTCGTAATGACGCGTCTGCTTGGTATGGCACGCACAGAACCAGCACAGCTTGTCGCAATAGGGGATATGAAGATAGAGCGATATCTCGTCACCGCTTCCGAGCGCCTGCGACCAGACGCGGTAAACGGCAGCATCGACGCCCGCATGGAAATGCGGCGCGGTCGGATAACTGGTATAGCGCGGGACGTTCTCGCCAAGTCTGGCAGCTAATTCCGGTCGCATATCGCGGTCCACCGTGTTTGCATCGCGGGACCCTAGATGCATCGCTGAGCCAAAGCATTGATTTCGGTCAACCCTCGGCATGGACAAACTGCCGCAGGATTTCTCTCGCACCGATTGTTATCCTGCCGGCATTTGGGATCAATAAAAGCGAGCGTAATGACGGTACAGCAGGACATTCACAGTTCCGGTATTCCCGTCCTTTGCCTGTCTTGCGAGGCACGGCATCGCGGTGCCTGCGGTGCGCTCGACCCAGACCATTTGGTCGGGCTCGCCAAGACCTCGTGGCGTCACAAAATCGAGCCCGGGGTCAAACTGATCGGCGACGCCGAGGCCGTCGACAGCTATTCGAACGTGCTTTCAGGTGTGGTCAAGCTGACGAAAAGCCTTTCGGACGGTCGGCAGCAGATCGTCGGCCTCCAGTTCGCACCGGATTTTCTGGGACGGCCCTTCAAGGTGGAAAGCCCGATCAACGCGGAAGCGGCTACAGTTGTCTCCTTGTGCTCGTTTCCGAAGGCGGCGGTCGAGCGGATTATGAAGGAAGCACCGGAACTCGAGCATCGCCTATTCAAGCAGACGTTGATCGAACTCGACGCAGCCCGCGAATGGATGGTGACTGTGGGGCGCAGGACGGCACCAGAAAAGGTGGCGAGCTTTCTGCTCACGATCGCCCGGAATATCGATCGGACTGTTGATCCGGCGGCCAGGTCGGCGCGCTTCGATCTGCCGCTGACGCGTGTCGACATTGCTGACTTCCTGGCACTGAGGTTCGAGACCGTGAGCCGACAGCTGACGCGATTGCGGGCTGACGGCATAATCCGGATCGAGAACAATCGCCATGTGACGGTGGACAACATGAGCCGGCTGGAACAGCGCTGCGGCGGCTGAGGCGCGCGACAACCGCTCTTTCAATAAGACCTAAGTGACGGAACCTACGTCCGATACTCCGAGCCGCGGCGGGACATGCCTCTTCTTCGATCGCGATCTCCCGCCGCAAGCCTTTGAAGGAGCCGCGTAGCATGAACCCGACAGCTTCCGCATTGTCTATTGGGTCCATGGCCGATCGCCAGGAGTGTTTCGACCACTTCGTCGGCGAAGCATTGATCCTCGACATACTCGACGAGCAACCGGCTGGTGGAGGCAAGATCGACTCCGGCCGAGGTCAAGCACGCCTCATACGCCGGGAAAATGAACCGTCTCTTCGAACCTATAAACGTCACGGAGAAGTGAACGACCCGCGTTGCCTATGCCAAGACATTTGAGACGTTCGGAAAGGCATTGTTGACGCTTTCCAGCGCGCGTCGCAGAGCCTCAGTTTTCCCGATACGCCGCCTCTCATCACATCGTACGGAATCGCCTCCAAGCCGGGCCGGGCCGGGGACGTCGGACTCTCTCACGAACAGGCGGCTCGTGCTGCGTTTTCTCAGTCAATCGCCACCTTCTGATTGCACCGAGCTCAATGCTGCCCAGTAAATTCGTGCGGCTTTGACCTGGATCATGGCGGGCACGCGGCGGCTCGGCAAGTAATGCACCGCGGATTTGGCGTCCGCGGGAATTCGAGATCGGGACTTGCGATGAAATTCGGCACAGAGATCGCCCTTTTGAGCCTGTTTGCTTTTGCCGCCCTTGTGGCCGCCGGCTTCGGCGTGGATGAAACTTTTCGCCAGCACATGTGGGTTTTGTTCTTCACCGTGGCTGGCTTCACCGTGATCCTGATGCGCAACACGGAGTTCAAGCCCGCCGCTCCGATCGACCCCACGGCCTACATGGACGGTCCGGTCCGCTATGGCGCCATCGCCACCATGTTTTGGGGTGTTGTCGGCATGCTGGTCGGCGTGGTCATCGCGCTGCAGCTCGCCTACCCCGATCTCAACATCCAGCCCTGGTTCAATTTCGGCCGTTTGCGGCCGCTGCATACGTCGGGCGTGGTCTTCGCTTTCGGCGGCAACGCGCTGCTTTGCACGTCTCTATATGTCGTACAGCGCACCTGCCGCGCGCGGCTGTTCGGCGGCGATCTCGCCTGGTTCGTGTTCTGGGGTTACCAGCTCTTCATCGTCATGGCGGCGACCGGCTATCTGCTCGGCATCACCGAGAGCCGCGAATACGCCGAACCCGAATGGTATGTGGACATCTGGCTGACCATCGTCTGGGTCGCCTATCTCGTCCTGTTCCTCGGCACGATCCTGAAGCGCAAGGAACCGCATATCTACGTCGCCAACTGGTTTTACCTGTCCTTCATCGTGACCATCGCGATGCTGCATGTGGTCAACAACCTGTCGATGCCGGCCTCCTTCCTGGGCTCCAAGAGCTATTCCGCGTTTTCCGGTGTCCAGGACGCGCTGACGCAATGGTGGTACGGCCACAACGCCGTCGGCTTCTTCCTCACGGCCGGCTTTCTTGGCATGATGTATTACTTCGTGCCGAAGCAGGCGAACCGTCCGGTCTATTCGTACCGGCTGTCGGTTATCCATTTCTGGGCGATCATCTTTCTCTATATCTGGGCCGGCCCGCATCACCTGCACTACACCGCCTTGCCCGACTGGGCGCAGACGCTCGGCATGGCGTTTTCGATCATGCTGTGGATGCCGTCGTGGGGCGGCATGATCAACGGCGTGATGACGCTCTCCGGCGCCTGGGACAAGCTCCGCACCGATCCGATCATCCGCATGATGCTGATGGCCGTCGCCTTCTACGGCATGTCGACCTTCGAAGGCCCGATGATGTCGATCAAGACCGTCAACTCGCTATCACACTATACCGACTGGACGATCGGCCATGTCCATTCCGGAGCGCTCGGTTGGGTGGGCATGATCTCGTTCGGTGCGATCTATTACATGGTGCCGAAGCTGTGGAACCGCGATCGACTGTATTCGCTGCGGCTCGTTACCTGGCATTTCTGGCTGGCGACGCTCGGGATCGTGGTCTACGCGGCGGTGATGTGGGTGTCCGGCATCATGCAGGGCCTGATGTGGCGCGAATACGACGAGCAGGGCTTCCTGGTCTACTCTTTCGCCGAAACCGTCGCCGCCATGCATCCCTACTATGTCATGCGAGCCATCGGCGGTGCGATGTATCTGTCCGGTGCCCTGATCATGGCATGGAATGTCGCCATGACCATTCGCGGTTACCAGCGCAAAGAACAGCCATTGCCGGGTTCCGTGCCCGCCCTCCAGCCCGGCGAATAAGGAGCCAGAAATGGGCTTGATGGACAAACACGCAGTCATCGAGAAGAACGCCACGCTCCTTCTCGTCGGGTCCTTGCTGGTCGTGACGGTCGGCGGCATCGTTGAGATCGCACCGCTCTTCTATCTCGACAACACGATCGAGAAGGTCGAAGGCATGCGGCCTTACTCGCCGCTCGAGCTCGCCGGACGCAACATCTATGTGCGCGAGGGCTGCTACCTCTGTCACAGCCAGATGATCAGGCCGTTCCGCGACGAAGTCGAGCGCTACGGCCACTACAGCTTGGCGGCCGAGTCGATGTACGATCATCCGTTCCAGTGGGGATCGAAGCGAACCGGCCCGGACCTCGCGCGCGTTGGCGACCGCTACTCCAACGAATGGCACGTCCAGCATCTCAACGCGCCACGCTCGGTGGTACCGGAATCGATCATGCCGAGCTATGCCTTCCTGAAGGGCACACCGATCGAGGTGAAGGATTTCTCGACGCATCTGATCGCGAACAGGCGAGTCGGCGTCCCCTACACAGACGAGATGATCGCCCAGGCAAATGCCGATCTGATGGCACAGGCTGATCCCAATGCCGACACGTCCGGTCTGGAAGGCCGCTACCCCAAGGCCAAGCTTGGCGACTTCGACGGCAACCCCCAACAGGTCACCGAAATGGATGCCCTTGTCGCTTACCTGCAGATGCTCGGCACGCTTGTTGATTTCAAAAACTACGACGAAGCCGCCGGCTACCGCTGAGGAGAATGTCGATGGATTACAATTTGATGCGGGAGTTTGCCGACAGTTGGGGCCTGCTCGCCATGGCTCTGTTCTTCATTGGCTGCATTGCATTTGCGCTCCGACCCGGCAGCCGCGGGCTGGCCGATGAAGCCGCCCGGATTCCTCTCGAGGAGGATTGATGATGAGCAACGAGCAAGTCGACGAAATCTCAGGGATCGCGACGACCGGCCATGAGTGGGACGGGATCAAGGAACTTAACAACCCACTTCCGCGCTGGTGGGTGATCACCTTCTACGTCACCATCGCCTGGGCAGCCGCCTATACGATTGCCTACCCCGCCTGGCCGATGCTCAGCTCCGCCACCAAGGGCGTTCTGGGCTTTTCCAGCCGAAACGACGTCAAGAACGAACTTGCGGCTGCCGAAGCAGCCAAAGGCACTTACGTCGCAGCCATCGAGCAGAAAAGCGTATCCGAAATTGTTGCCGACGATGCACTGCGCGAATTCGCCGTCGCAGCCGGTGGCGCCGCCTTCAAGGTCAATTGTGTGCAGTGCCACGGCTCCGGCGGGCAAGGTTCCGCGGGCTTTCCCAACCTCAACGACGACGACTGGCTGTGGGGCGGCAAGGCGGAGCAGATTCAGCAATCGATTATGCATGGCATTCGCTTTGCGTCCGACCTGGATACACGCGTTTCGGAAATGCCCGCTTTTGGCGACATCATAACGCCCGAGCAGATCACTCAGGTCAGCGCCTATGTCGCCAGCCTATCGGGGGCTGTCAAAGACGCGAGCCTGGTCGAGCCCGGCGCCAAGGTCTTCGCCGAGAACTGCGTGGCCTGTCATGGCGACAAGGCACAAGGCAACAGGGAGCTCGGCGCGCCCAATCTGACCGATGCGATTTGGCTCTACAGATCCGGCGAGACCGCCATCGCCGCCCAGGTCCGCGAGCCGAAGCATGGCATCATGCCGGCATGGGCCGGGCGCCTCGGCCAGACCGCAGTCAAGGAACTCACAGTCTATGTCCATTCGCTTGGCGGCGGAGAATAGGATCGGAAGCCTATTCTCGGCCCTCCCCGCCAAGCGACGAGGCCCGGCGCGCCGGGCCTCGACACATTCGGGCGTGCGGCGATTGTTCTGATTAATGGGGCGCTCCGTGTCGATGCGGCAAAACATGCTTAGCTCAGCATCTTGGACGTTACCCAAAGCAGACGAGTGCGGTTGCACGCCAATACCATCGGCGGCGCGCGAGGAGATGCCCGTGCTAAAGAAAACGCAGGTAGCGCCCCACGCAGCCGAGGCGGTCAATTCCGCCAAGACGCGGCAGCCGCTCTATGCCGCGCGCAAGAAGATCTTCCCGAAACGCGCCTCCGGCAACTTTCGCCGCTTCAAGTGGCTGGTGATGGCGATTACGCTGGGCATCTACTACCTGACACCCTGGCTTCGATGGGACCGCGGGTCATACGCCCCGGATCAGGCCGTGCTGCTCGATCTCGCCCATCGGCGATTCTACTTCTTCTTCGTCGAGATATGGCCGCAGGAATTCTATTATGTCGCCGGCCTTCTGATGATGGCCGGAATCGGTCTCTTCCTGATCACATCGACGGTTGGCCGGGCCTGGTGCGGCTATACCTGCCCGCAGACCGTTTGGGTCGACCTGTTCCTGGTGGTGGAGCGAGCGATCGAAGGCGATCGCAACGCCCGCATGAAGCTCGATGCAGGGCCATGGACAATGCGCAAGCTGGTGTTGCGGGTCTCCAAGCACGCTATCTGGCTGGTCATCGCGGTTGCAACGGGTGGCGCCTGGATTTTCTATTTCGCCGATGCCCCGACGCTGGCTTTGGACGTCGTAGAAGGCACCGCCGCTCCTGTGGCCTATGTGACCATCGCCGTACTAATGGCGACCACCTACACGTTCGGCGGACTGATGCGCGAGCAGGTCTGCACCTATATGTGCCCGTGGCCGCGCATTCAGGCGGCGATGCTGGATGAGAATTCGCTAACCGTCACCTACAATGACTGGCGCGGCGAACCGCGCTCGCGTCATGCCAAGAAGGCTATTGCCGCCGGGCAGCCGGTCGGCGATTGCGTCGACTGCAATGCCTGCGTCGCCGTTTGCCCGATGGGCGTCGACATTCGCGACGGCCAGCAGCTCGAATGCATAACCTGTGCGCTTTGCATCGACGCCTGCGACGGCATCATGGACAAGCTTGGCAGGGAACGCGGGCTGATCTCCTATGCGAGGCTTTCGGACTACAATGCCAACATGGCGCTTGCGACTGCCGGCGGCACCGTCCCGGTGAACCCGGCACTCGTCCGGACTGTCACAGGCGCATTTTCCGACGGCCTGGCACACTTCCAACTTCGCAACATCTTCCGTCTGCGCACCTTCATCTACCTCGGCGCATGGTCGGCGGTCGGACTGGCGCTGCTCATTTCGCTGCTCACACGCGAGAGGCTCGAGTTGAATGTCTTGCATGATCGCAACCCGCAATTCGTCTCGCTCTCCGACGGCTCTATCCGCAACGGCTACACCGTCAAGCTGCTGAACATGATCCCCGAACCGAGGGCGATCGTCGTCACCTTGCAAGGCTTGCCGGGCGCCGAGATGAGCGCGGTCGGCATCGAGCTTCCTCCGGCACGGTCATTCGAGACGCTTGTCGAGCCCGATCGGTTGAAGGTGCTCAAGGTCTTCGTGCGCCAGCCGGCGGGCCAGGTCGAGGGCACCGCGCGGAGCTTCAAATTCCGGATAGAGGACAAGGCAGGCCTCGAGTCCGCCGAATACACCGCCACGTTCAATGCACCGGAGACTGCCAGATGAGTGCCCAATCGCAGAAATCCCGCGAGTTCACCGGCAGGCACATGCTGCTCACCATCCTCGGCTTCTTCGGCGTGGTCATCGGCGTCAACCTCACCATGGCAACGCTCGCCAGCACGAGCTGGACAGGCCTGGTCGTGGAAAACACCTATGTGGCCAGCCAGCAGTTCAACGAGAAGGCCAAGGAAGGGCGCGCGCAAGCGGCGTTGGGCTGGACCGGCAAGCTGACGATCGCATCGGGCAATGTGCGCTACTCGTTGAGCGACGCTGCCGGCAAGTCTGTTCTAATGAATGGCGTCAAGGTTCTGTTTCGCCATCCTGCCTACGAGGCCGAGGACAAGGCCATCACCCTGGCGTCAGGCCGGGACCAGGAATTCAGCACACGACACACGCCAAAGGACGGCGTCTGGATCGTTCAAATCGATGCCGATGCCGGCCTCGCCGAACCCTATCGCGACGTTCGCCGCATTATCATTTCCAAAGGGGCGATTCAATGAACTGCTGCGCACCGGATGCCGAAATGGCATTGGACCTGGACGGTGTGACATCCGTCCTGCCCTCGAGCCAGGAAATAAAATTGGCAAGCCGCTCCCTCGGCGGAGAGCTCCGCCAGATCGACCTGTCGGTGCCAATGGTACATTGCGGCGCCTGCATACAGTCGATCGAGACGGCGATCGGCAAGCTCGACAATGTCGATGCTGCTCGCGTCAACCTGTCGACGAAACGGGTTTCGATCCGCTGGCATGGAGAAGAGGTCCCGCCATTCGTAGCCACCCTTGGCCGGCTTGGCTACCAGGCGCATTTGTTCGATCCAGAGGTCGAAGAGAAGGACAAGACGCTCTCTGAACTGATCCGCGCCGTCGCGGTCGCTGGATTTGCCGCGGGCAACATCATGCTGCTTTCAGTGTCGGTCTGGTCCGGCGCCGAAGGTGCCACGCGCGACCTGTTCCATTGGGTCTCGGCGCTGATTGCCATCCCTGCTTTGGCTTTTGCCGGCGGCATCTACTTCCGCTCGGCCTGGAACGCGCTTCGCCATGGCCGGATGAACATGGACGTGCCGATCGCCGTCGGTGTGTCGCTCGCCTATGCCATGAGCCTCTACGAGACGATCAACCATGGCGACCATGCCTATTTCGACGCTTCTGTCTCACTGCTGTTCTTCCTCCTGATCGGCCGCACCCTGGACCACGTGATGCGCGAGCGGGCCCGGACCGCCGTCAAAGGCCTGTCGCGGCTGGCCGCGCGCGGGGCTATGGTGCTGGGCGACGACGGCACGCGCGACTACCTGCCGGTCGGCGAGATCGAACCCGGCATGAAAATGCTGATCGCGGCCGGCGAAAGGATTCCGGTTGATGGCACCATCATCTACGGGACATCGGATCTCGACTGCTCGCTGGTCTCCGGCGAGAGCACGCCAAACACAGTGGCACCGGGCGGTGTGGTTCAGGCGGGAACCCTTAATCTTACTGGTCCACTTACGATCGAGGCGACCGCTGCTGCGAAGGATTCCTTCCTGGCGGAGATGGTTCGGCTGATGGAAGCCGCCGAGGGTGGCCGCGCACGGTACCGCCGCATCGCCGATCGCGTCTCGGCGCTGTACGCGCCGGTCGTCCATCTGACGGCCCTTGTGACCTTCATCGGCTGGATGCTGGCCACTGGCGACTGGCACCGGGCGATCACGATTGCCATCGCCGTTCTCATCATCACTTGCCCATGCGCTCTCGGGCTCGCAGTGCCGATCGTGGAGGTCGTTGCGGCGCGGCGTCTGTTCGAGAACGGCGTGATGGTCAAGGATGGTTCGGCCATGGAGCGCCTGGCGACGATCGACGCAGCGGTATTCGACAAGACGGGGACACTCACGCTCGGCCAGCCGCGGCTCGTCAATGCATCGTCCATCGATCCAACGATGCTGGCGATCGCAGCCGACATGGCCGCGCATTCCCGCCATCCGTTTTCAAGGGCGATGGCCGGCTTTGCGGGGTTTTCCGGCCAGCCCAAGCTCGAATCCGTCAGCGAATATCCGGGCTTCGGGATCGAAGCCAGCGCCGCCGGAAACACTTGGCGTCTTGGCCGGCGCGGATGGGCTGGATGGAAAGCCCGAACCGGCGGCGAAGGCAAATTAGGCGGGTTCGGTGCGACAGTCCTCTCGAAGAATGGGATCATCACCGCATCCTTTGCTTTCGAGGATGCGCTGCGCCCCGATGCCAGCGCAGCCGTTAAGCAACTGAAAGATACCGGCCTGTCGGTGGAAATGCTGTCGGGCGATACGGCAAGGGCCTGCGGCGAGGTGGCCGAAACATTGGGTGTCGATCGTTTCGTTCCCGCGATGCTTCCCTCCGGCAAGGTCGAACGGATCGAGACGCTGGCGAAAGGCGGACATAAGGTTCTGATGGTCGGCGACGGGCTTAACGATACGCCTGCGCTGGGCGCGGCGCATGTCTCGATTGCTCCGGCGACCGCCGCCGACATTGGCCGCAACGCGGCGGATTTTGTCTTCTTGCGCGATAGCCTTCTGGCAGTACCCCTCGCGCTGGATATTTCCAGGAAGGCAGGTCAGCTGATCCGCCAGAACATCGCCATAGCGATCGTCTACAACACCGTCGCGGTGCCGATCGCCATTCTGGGACATGTCACGCCGCTGATCGCGGCGGTCGCGATGTCCGCCTCGTCGCTCCTGGTCGTCGGAAATGCGTTGCGCTTGCAAGGATTTGCGTCGAACGCTCCGGCCAGAATTGCTCCGCACAACAGACGCTCCCGCATCGGCGAATGGGCACGAATGTCATGACGACGCTCGTCTACCTCATACCCGTGGCTCTGTTCCTCGGAGCGCTTGGGCTCTCTGGCTTTCTTTGGGCTCTGAGGAGTGGCCAATACGAGGATCTTGATGGAGCTGCCGAGCGGATTCTCATCGAACGGGACGACAAGCCGGAACGCTGATTGATGGCAACAGCTATCGGCATCATCGCCCGCTCGGATGTCGTGACGCATCGCGCTTGATCATCTTGGGCCGCCAGTCCAACAGTGAGGCCGCCAGACCAGCCTCTCGCGCGCTCGCCAACACGTCCGCACCCGGCTACTTCAAACCGTGCCGTAGCTTCTGCCGACCAGCGTCGCCGCGGACGCTGCGGGCTTGCCGCCGGACGGTTCGGAACCGTCGCGGGCCACCTTATACCAAGAGTCATGGGGTAGAGGCCCAGGATAAAGCGCCGATTGGGTGAATGGATCGGCCGCGCATTCGACGGGTAGAGTGAGGTAAATCGCTTGATATCTGCAGCGCCGACCTGGACCGGTTCCATCGCCACCATCCACTCGACGTTTTCGGTGCAGGGCGTCGTCGTCAATGATCCCTCATAGGTCCAGTAGCCAAGCGAGGCCGGCAGAAGCCCGTTGGGATCGACCTCGTCGACCGCCATCTCCTCGCCTAGCCGCATGGGAAAAGCTTCGGCAAGGCCGGCAAAGCCGGCATTTGTCGCGCCTCACCATCTTGCCGCCGCCCTTGTGCCAACCAATAGAGATGTGCGGAATATCCGCCTTGACCGCGCTGTTGATATCGATCGGTGATTGCTGCGTGCCCGCCGAGCAGACGAAATTTTTCATATCCAGATCGGCCCAGTACTCGGGTCCGACCGGGCCAGCATATCCCCAATGGGTGCTCGCCGCATCCGCGGCCTGAGCGCAAATCGGGCATGCGCCGAACCCTTTGATCAGACTACGACGGTCCATATGCTTTCGCTCCTTGGTGCGAACTGGTGTTTTTCTAATTGAGGCTGCGAGGTTGCGAGTTTGACACATGCATCAGCGACCCAGAACTGGGCTATCGTGATTGTCGTGAGCGCTGGCGACGATAAGTTTGTCCCGGACCTTTTTACAATGATCCATTAAGGCGTTCACCTCGGCGATCACGCGATCCGGCGTGATATCGAACTTGCAACGGACTTTACGCAGCGGCACACTTTGTCCAGACCACATCCGCGAGATTTCGAGAATCTGCTGTGTGAAAAATGCGCCGCCATGTGATCGGGTGCAGGGCAGGGCGATGCCTGGCGCATGGCTCGGCCTTCCTTTCCATAACGCGCGGCCGCCGTTGTCGGCTGTCTGGGCTTGTGCCGCGCCCCAACCGCCCGTTGGTTCACGAGACCGCAATGAGGATAGTCAATCGACCTTTCTTTCATTTGTGAAAGGAAGCTCAGATGATAGAATTCCATCAGGTCATATATTTTCCCGCAGATAGATGTCGAACGGCAGAAATGTCTGCCCCGGTGTCTCCGCGGTGCCGGTCTCGATGGCCCGGACTACCAATGTCATCAGCTCCTGGCAAAGCCGGCTAAGTGGCGTGGCGACCGCCATCGTGATGATGTTATCTGCGAGCGCCGCCCGTGACTCCGGCGTGATTTCATTCACGATCGCCACGAGATCCTGACCTTGGCCCTCTTCACGAAGCGCGGAGATGGCGCCCTCCATGCCCCCGCCGGCCAGATAGAAGCCGGCGAGTTCAGGTTCCCTCTGCATGAGATCCAGCGTTGCTTCGTAGGTGATCTGCCGTTTCTCGAGGTTCATGAACGTATCGAGCACCTCGAATGTCGGCGCGTTCTCACGGAAATAGGAGCGAAAGCCAACATCGCGGAGCTCGTGCCCCTGGAAACGATGGCTGCCGACAAACACCGCCACCTTACCGGGCCGTTTTGCGACCCGGGAAAACATCCAAGCGGCCGTCCGCCCCACCTTACGGTTGTTGAGGCCGATATAGCCCTGGCGCACGCCGGTGGCGAAATCGGAAAGCAGTGAGAAAACCGGAATGCCTTTTGCCTTGAGCTCCTCGACCGCAGCCGTAATCTTCGGGTGGTCCGGCGCCACCATGGCGATGGCGTGGCAGCGTGCGCCCAAATCCTTGAGGAGCGCGACCAGGTCGCCCGGCACATGTGACGGCGCGAATTCGATGAGCGGAATACCATGGAAGGACTGGGCCGTGCTGACCGAGGCTTCGAGCTCGCGCGCGAGGTCTTGGTAGAATTTCTGGGCGGGTTTTCTCAAGATGAAGCCCAGCCGATAGTGCGGCAAGTCCCGCTGCAGGCGTTGCTTGATGAGACCGGCAGCATGATAGCCGATGGCGCGGGCGGCCTCGTGGACCCGCCGCGCGGTTTCCTCTCGCACGGGATGGCGGGCGTTCAGCACCCGATCGACTGTTGCGACGCTGACCCCGGCTTCGCGGGCAAGATCGGCAATTGTGGGACGCTTGGCCATGTTCCAATTCTGATTTGTTTTATGCCGTTGGCTCTCTATCGACCAGCGCGCCTCGGCCACGATCACGGGCGGCAAAAATGAAGGCGTGCGCATGCTCCGTGATCGACAAACAGGACTGCAAGCGTAGCCGGGCGCCTATCAACATACGATTCGTTTGCTTGTGGCACTCATAATTTTGCGCTCACCGCATTAGCGCTCTGATTCCATGAGCTCGCGAAGCGCCGTTTGGAGCCTGCGGTTCGATGTTTATTTCTTGTGACGAGTGCGACGACCTAACAGGTCGATGGGCGTTTGATCGGTTGGCCGGTTTAATGTCTCGACAATCTGGTGACCGCGGAAGGCGGCTTGCAACTGCACTTGGTCCAATTCGCCTTCCCAGCGGGCCACGACGAGCGATGCCACTGCGTTACCGACGAAATTCGTGAGCGCCCGGCATTCGGACATGAAGCGGTCGACGCCAAGGATCAGAGCCATGCCGGCAACGGGAACACTCGGTACTACGGAGAGCGTAGCGGCTAGCGTGATGAAGCCCGCGCCGGTGACACCTGCAGCACCCTTCGAGGAGAGCATCGCGACGAGCAGCAGGAGGACCTGATCGCCGATCGAGAGATCCGTATTCGTCGCCTGCGCGATGAAAAGGGCCGCAAGCGTCATGTAGATGTTGGTGCCGTCCAGATTGAAGGAATATCCGGCCGGGATGACCAGACCAACCACGGAGCGCTTGGCGCCAGCCTTTTCCATCTTTTCAATGAGCGAGGGCAGCGCGGCCTCCGAGGAGGATGTTCCCAGGACAAGCAGCAGCTCTTCCTTGATGTAGCGGATGAGAGAAAAGATCGAAAAGCCGTTGTAACGGCAGACCGCGCCGAGAACCCCGAACACGAAGAGGAAGGCGGTGAAATAGAACGTCCCGACCAGCATCGCCAGGTTCACGACCGAACCGACGCCATATTTGCCGACCGTGAAGGCCATGGCGCCGAAAGCGCCGATCGGCGCAGCCTTCATCAGAATGCCGACCAGCTTGAAGACGGGCGCGATCAGCGCCTGGAAAAAGCAAGTGACCGGCGTGGCCGTCTCTCCGGCCATCGCCAGAGCAATGCCGAACAGAACCGAGAAGAACAGGACCTGCAGGATGTCGCCGTCCGTGAAGGCACCGACGATCGTTGACGGGATGATATTCATCAGGAAGTCGGTCACGGACTGCTCGTGGGCTTTTGCGGTATAGGTATTCACGGCCTGGACATCGAGCGAGGCCGGATCGATGTTGAGGCCGGCGCCAGGCTGAACGACATTGGCGACGATAAGGCCGACGATCAATGCGAGCGTCGAAAAGGTGAGGAAATAGACCATCGCCTTGCCGACAACGCGGCCGACCTGCTGGAGATCGTTCATGCCGGCGATGCCGGTCGCAATTGTCAGGAAGATGACAGGGGCGATGATCATCTTGACGAGCTTGATGAAGGCATCGCCGAGCGGCTTCAGGCTCTCGCCGAGTTCCGGATAGAAATGGCCAATTGCGACGCCGAGGATGATGGCAGCAAGCACCTGCGCGTAAAGCCTGGCATAGAAGGGTTTGCGGGGCGCGGGACTCGCGCTGGGGACTTGTGGGGCTGACACTGTTTCTCTCCCTGACCGGATTGGGGCGGGCTGTTCATGCCCTTCACAGGCTTCTCCCATCGCGGCGCCGGTCGAACGCTGCTGCCATCTCGCCGCAAGTGCCGTGCCAAATGGAAGACCTGTGTCACAACGTCCTCTCCCGAGCTTTTGTCACGCCGCGCAAGCGGCCTTGTGCGGATAATCGCACTGTCTGCCTTCACCCCTAGGACGTAGTGACGATTTAAGGGTTTGGGATTCCCAAGGATTGGCAAATCAGATTCAACGCTGATTTTTGGAGATCGGCGATGGATTGCGATGCGCTTGGGGACGACCAGTGGGACCGGATCAAGGGTTTTGTGCCCGGCGGCACGAAAGGCAAGCGCGGCCCGCGTACAGATAATCGGAAGTTCCTCGACGCGCTGTTGTGGATGGCGCGTTCGGGTGGCCGTTGGCGCGACCTGCCGGAGCGGCTTGGCGATTACCGCTCGGTGAAGCGGCGCTATTATCGTTGGATCGGGATGGGTGTGCTGGACGATATGCTGGAAATGCTCGCCCGCGAAGCCGACCTCGAATGGCTGATGATCGACAGCACGATCGTGCGAGCGCACCAGCATGCCGCCGGGGCACGCAAGGTCAAAGGGGGGCGGATGCCCAGGGCCTGGGTCGGTCTCGCGGCGGCCTGAGTACCAAGATCCACGCCGCCACCGAGGCGCTCGGCCTTCCCATCCGCCTGATCGGCACCCCCGGCCAGCGCAACGACATCGCCTTGGCCCACGACCTGATCGACGGTATCGACGCCGATGCCGCCATCGCCGACAAGGGATACGACGCCGATCACCTCGTTGACAGGATCACTGAACAGGGCGCAGAGGTCGTCATCCCGCCCAAGCGCAACCGCAAGGCCCAGCGGCCATACGACCGCGATCTCTACAAGGAGCGCAACCGCATCGAGCGCTTCTTCAACAAGCTCAAGCAGTTCAGGCGCGTCGCAACCCGTTACGACAAGCTGCTCGCAAACTTCATGGGTTTCGTCAAACTCGCAGCGATCGCCATTTGGCTCAGATAGTTAAATCGTCACTACGTCCTAGCGGAATCTCGCACGAAGATTCGCCAACGGTCGGTCTGAAGAATGCATAAGATTGATAAGGGCGCGCCTTCAAGCAGGTCTTTTTGTTCCCTGGCAGATCGGCCGTCGGTCGACCTCTTGGGCTTGCGGTTTTGCTCGCCCCTCGCTTTTGTCGTCTTTGCGACGAGCCGCATCGTTGGCACCAGCAAAGGGCGTATTCCTTACGCGACCGTGTCCTTGCCGCGCTCGCGCTGCAATCGACACTTTGAAATAGGACGTCGAGAAGCAGAGACCGCTGGTTCCCGACCCGCGATGGTGCGGTTCAAAAGAGGCTTCGCAGTCGTCGCGCTCCCAAGGACGCCGCGCTCGACGACTTCGTGCCGTCGCACGCGAAACCGCCTGCTGTATCTTCTCCGTCATCAATGACGAGGGGAATGGCGGTTGCCGCAAGCAACGCCAGTGAGCCCACCAGTCTCGTCGGCAGCGATAACCTGTTCCGCCATTACTTCAATAGGCGTATGCGCTCGGCCGTCAGCGCGTGCCGGGGACCGCGGAGGCGCTGGGCAGACCTTCCTTCCATGACGCGCGGCCGTCGTTCTTGGCTGTCTGGCTTCTGCCGCCCAACAACCACCCGTTGATTTAGGAGACCGGAATGAGGGAGGAGAGTCAATCGAACTCTCTTTCATTTGTGAAAGGAAACCAGCCGTCTATGATAGCATTCCATCAGAAATTTCCCGGCAGATGGAATTGGAACGGCAATGTCTGCGACGTGATACGTCAGGCCGTTTCTCGCGCTTGACCGTGACCAGGGCCCGATCGGCCGCGACGTACAGTCCATCCGATCGAGGACAGCCCGACCGACCTCACGGCGGTCGGGCCCTGACCAAGGTGTTAAGGCGATGCAAAACTGCAAAGTGTTCTTCCGTCCCTTTTGCAAGTGACGAGACAATTAGAAGCTCTGCCGTCCAACGGACCAGCACCGGATTTAGGTTGCGTCAAACTAAAACACAAATGAGAACCCATTTCCATTGCCGGCACGCATAATGGAAAGTGCGGTTGCAGCCATCGAACGCCAATAACTGTATCCAGAAGACGGCAACATCAGCTTGAGGGAGGCGGCCTCCAATGCCTACGGCGTCTCCAAGGATCAGGTGATCGCAGGTAACGGATCGTCTGAACTCCTCGGGCTCATTTATAGAGCTTTCCTTGCCCCCGGGCGATAGGGTGGCGAGGATGTCGCCAGTTTTTTCGTTCAACTGCAAACTTGACATGATGCAAGGTGCTCAATTTCTCGAAATTGGATCGAGCGAAGCTAAAGCGCCATTTCTTGTTACTCCGAATGGTCGTCATTGGGCGTTCTGAAGCAGATGCGTATTCGCTCGCCGCACCTGCTTACGAATGATGGCTCAGGAGTTTTAGATTCGTTCACGACCTTAATGCCATCGCGACTCCGCCAAACTTGCCGCTGACCTTCGATGCAGCAATCGGGAGTGAATTGTGCGTAGTAGGATCGGCCGTCTATGCGAAAGACTCTGCTTGATCAGTTGGAAGAGGCAGGTTCCAACTAGCTTCTTTGTCAACGGGCATTTGGGAATCTGCCGCTAGATGCTTCCCTATACACCGCAATGACGATTCAATCCGAAATTACGACACGAGTTGGCTGACCATGAATTCGCTGTCCGATTGGTCGCTCCCGGTATTAGCTTCTACCTGGGTTGCGCGAGCTTGCAGGTTGCCGAAACGCCGGTTTCGCGGCGAAAGCGGAACGGATTTGACTTAGCGCAAAGACACAGGAGAGCCGCAGCGGTAAGAATGACAGTTATCGGCATAGGACGGTAAACCGTTGCGGACCTCGATCCTGACAAAATATCACAAGGCCCGCCTGCCTTGGTACACCATCTATCCGACTGTGCCGGAGTTCTCCGAGGCGGTCGGTGCCGAGTCATACAAGGAATGGCTGAGGGACCTGCCGGCCGAGGAATCGGTGTCACTCTATCTCCACATTCCGTTCTGCCGATCGTTGTGCTGGTATTGCGGCTTCCCTACCACCATCACCCGGCAGGATGCCCCGATCATCAAGTATCTCGCGGTGCTGCGTGACGAGATCCGGTTGGTCTTGGAGCAAGTGCCGCAACCGCTGCCCGTGAGCGACGTGCATTTCGGCGGTGGAACGCCGACCCTCATTGGGCCAGCGGAGTTCTTGGCCATGATGGAACTCCTGGGCCGCGGTTTCGCGTTGAGGAAAACGGCTATGGTCGCCGTCGAGATCGACCCACGAACGTTCACGGCCGAGATGGCCGAAGCCTTAGGAGCAGCCGGCGTGAACCGGGCGAGCCTCGGCGTGCAGACCTTCGACCCCATTGTTCAAAAAGAGATCAACCGGGTCCAGAGTGAGGCGCAAACGGCCGCTGCCGTCGAAATGCTGCGTCGACATGGAGTAAGCCGCATCAATTTCGACCTCATCTTGGGCCTCCCGCATCAGACGGTGCGGTCCTGCATCGAAACCGCGACGGCGGCGATCGCCATGCGCCCCAGCCGGCTTGCGGTGTTCGGCTACGCGCACATTCCGTCCCTTATAAAGAATCAGCGCCTGATCGACGAGGCAGCGCTGCCGGACAGCGCTGCTCGCGCCGAACATGCTGCGGCCGTAGCCGAGACGCTGGTTGCCGCAGGCTACCGAGAGATCGGGCTCGATCATTTCGCCTTGCCGGACGACGAACTCGCGCTGGCACAAAAAACCGGTCGCCTGCGGCGTAACTCGCTGGGCTATTCGGCCGACACCTGCAAAACCCTGATCGGGTTCGGCGCGTCGGCTATCGGCCGTGTCGGCGAGGGGTACGTCCAGAACGAGGTTACACGGGATTCCTACACCAGGCACATCGCAGCTGGGCATCTGGCGACGTCAAAGGGCTACCGCCTCACCGACGAAGACCGCGTGCGAGCCGCAATCATCGAGCGGCTGATGAGCGATCTCGAGGCCGATGTGCCGGCAATCTGCGCCGCCCATAGATCTGATCCGAGCCGCTTTCTCGATTCAGCTGAACGCTTGGCGATGCTGGCCGAGGACGGGATAGTGGACATCGAAAAGGGTTTCATCCGCGTGCGGCAGGAGCATCGCTTTGTGATTCGCGCTGTTGCTGCCGCATTCGATGTCTTTCTCGACCGGGTTGCCCCGTAAGCCCAGCCAGGCAGCGTGAGGGAGGCCAAAGGGATGACCGCTCGCCGCTAAACGGCAATGCTCCGGTAAATCACAACAAAGCCTTGGGCAACATGGCGACGCCGGTCCTGGTGGAGTGACCGAATTCGGCGTCAAGATCAGGACGAAAGCCTTGCTTCGCGACAAAACCGTCGCGCTCGGCATCCATCTGGATGCGCGACATCGGGAACGCCCACGCCTTTACCCGTCACATCGATGCCGGCGTCGTCTTGGTCAACTGTTTCGACCGCGCTGACATGGACCTCGAGGTGACTACAAGCAGACTGGGACCGGGCCGACAAATGCCTTGAAGCGCTGACACAATAGAGCGGAGCGCCTCTTCCCGCAAAAGGAATGCTACGTCAACAAGCATGCAATGTGACGCTGGGAGTAAGCGCGCCAGTGGCTGCGAGGAGCCAGTCAGGCGGCACCGAGCTCAAAGAATTTCGCATAAGGACCATGTGCGAAGTGTGCCCGCAACTCATCAAAATTCCATACCGTTTCGTGCAACGGGCGCGTTTCTTGGCGCTCAAGGACGCCGCTACCAGGGAGCTGAAGCGCTGGAACGCCAAGGAAATCCAAGACAGTTGCCACGCAAGCGCCGGGATCGCGAAGAAGCCACTCATACTCGATTCCGAGCATGTTAGTTAACCCGAAGGCGCTCACGACCCGAGCGTGGAAATCATCGGCAGCTTTGAAGTAGGCCTCACAGGCGGCGAGTGACAATGTCACGGGTGACGGTGGAGCGGTATTCTTGTCCGAACTGAACTTAAGCCACTGGCGAGTTTGTCTTGCCTGCACTAGCGATCTCAGCGATTCCAATGTGTTTCTGCGAATTAAAAGGATGACCTTGAGGCCCTCCCAACGGGCCAGTTGTCCAAAAAAGCCCGGACGCTCGTAAAACTGAGGTTCGTTGATCTTGCAGCCAACATGCGTCACCTTCTTGTCGCTTCTCGTCGGGTAGTGCAAGAAGGCCTGCTCCAGGAGTTCGCGATCGCTGCGTAGCAGGCGATCCTTATCGGGCCAATTCGTATCATATGTATTGAGCAACTCACCGTTGCTTAACACATTCGGATGCTCGTTTAGCAATTCTTCCAGGTAGTGCGTGCCACTCCTTGGCATCGCCAGGATTGCAAATGGCTCAGGAGAAGTGCGGAGATGGGTCATTGAGTGCGTTTCCGATTAACATTTGCGAAGGATCCAGCAAAGAATCCTGGCACCGCCGGCTCTTCAAACTGGGGGGTGGCTTTGCTCCGTAGCGCTCAGCACCTGCTCCGATTCCATCCGGACCTTCTATAACAGGTGACATCTTCGCTGGTGGTGTTGTGCGTCAGTTGCGCCGGCGCCTCGGCCTTCGATATCCGCTCGCGCCACTTCTTCCAATCCGAGCACGCTTACCTCCAGGCTGTAGCGATGCTGCACCCGTGTCTCCTTCTTTAAGTCGCAAGCAGTATCAACGCAGCAGACGTCGGCGAAGCAATGCAGACGACAAGAAGAATGCTACTACTGCGTAAATGCAAAGAGCGCCGATATGCACGCCGACATCAACAACCGGGCGACCGAGCATTGCCGGACGAATGAGGTCGATCGAATGTGCCAGCGGCAAGAAGCGTGTTACCTGCTGAAAGGCGCCAGGCAGTTGGTTGATTGGGAAGACAGCGCCGGACAGGAACAGCATGGGCGTGATCACGAGCGTCTGGTAAAACACGAAATAGTCGTAGCTCGGCGCAAGGGCGGTGACGACCATCGCCAAACTCGCAAAGGTTAGGCCAGTGAGGGCGATGACCGGCAGCGTATAGAGCACGGACGGCCAAGCCGCATAGCCCAGCATGGCGGCAATAATTGTAATTGCCGTACCGGCCAGGAAGGCCCTGGTGGCTGCCCACGCCAACTCACCGAGAATGATGTCGCCGAGGGTGAGCTGGGTGTACAAGATCGCTTCCCAAATGCGCCGGTCGCGCATGCGAGCGAAAGCCGCGTAAATTGTTTCGAAGGTCGAAGCGGTCATCGCGCTTGCCGCGATCATCCCGGCTGCCAGGAAAGCACTGTACGAGGTACCTTCAACGCGACCGACCATTATTCCGAGGCCAGAGCCTAGTCCGAAAAAGTAGATCATCGGATCGGCTAGGTTGCCGAGAATTGACGCAAATGCCACCTTCTTCCATGCCAGATAATTGCGGCGCCACACGGCAAGCCAATTCCACGCGTTGGCGGGTAGAGCCGCCGCAAAACCTTCGTCCATCATTCACTTCTCCATCTCGCGCCCGGTCAGCCGCAAGAAAACGTCCTCCAGATTAGGGGGACGCTGCAGAAGCCGCAGACCAGCGCGCTCGCGTAGCTGCACCCGCACCTGTTCCGGATCGGGCGCATAGCAATAGAGTGTTTCGCCGCTCATCTCGATGTGCTGAACGTAAGGCCTGATCAGCGAACTCAACTCCCGCGGATTGCCACCGAAGATCTCGATCACATGGCACCCGATATGCTTATCGATCAGGGCGTGAGGGCTGCCCTCGGCGATATTGCGTCCATGCTCGAGTACGCACAACCGATCGCAAAGCCGCTCAGCCTCCTCCATGAAGTGGGTCGTTAAAATAATCGTCTTGCCGCGCGCCAGCAGGATACGCAGGCGCTCCCAGATCAGGTGGCGCGCGTGCGGGTCCAAGCCGGTGGTCGGCTCATCCAATACGAGCAGCTGCGGGTCGTTGATCAACGCACGTGCCAGCGTTAGGCGCCGCTTCATACCGCCGGATAGCTCGGCCACACGTGCATTCGCCTTGCTCTCAAGGCGGGCAAACTCGAGGAGCGATGGGATCACCGCTTCAAGCTCGCGAGCGCTCTTGCCAAAATAGCGTCCGAAGACCAGCAGGTTCTCGCGCGCTGTAAACTCGAGATCAAGGTTGTCGAATTGAGGGACCACGCCGACGCGCATGCGGGCCCAGCGAGCGCGTGACGGCACAGGTTCACCAAGAACCGTGATCTTGCCCGCGTCTGGCGATATCATGCCGAGGACCATACGCGCGATCGTGCTTTTGCCCGCGCCATTCGGTCCCAGAAGGCCGAAGCACTCTCCCGGTGCAACGGTGAACGACAGCCCGTCGACAACGATTTTGTCGCCGTACGACTTCTTTACCCCGGTGAGTTCCATTGCAAATTTAGACATGCGCTTACGTCAGCCTTCGAAAAGCTATTCGGCCTGTGAGCTCCGCATGCTCGATGAGAAGCTCGGCTCGTCTGGGGTCAGAGCTTCTAGTCTTACTCGTCGCGGCAAATGCCGCCACACGTCGCCAGCCCCGCAGAGCATTGCGAAGGATCTTCCCTGTCAGTTGACCCAGTAATTGCGAGACGTGCTGTAGTCTTTGATACAGCAATCGTGATTTGCACGATGAATTGCCTGTTTCTCCTGTTTTGCACAGTGCCAATTTTGCGTGACAACCAATCACTATTGCTCAACGTACACAGCGCGTAGATTTTCACCGGAATTATCAGAAAGATTTGGATGAATGTGTGAAGAGCAAAGCCGAAAAATCGCAATTCACGTGCACGTAACGCTGCCACGCTGCAGCGAATCAATGTCATCGATGCGATCACCAGGACCGTCCACCACGGCATTTGGCCCGTGAGTGAGAGCTGCGCGATCCCTGTTAGTACTGAAACGGCGAGCAATAGCGGACCTAGATTCTGTCCGACCACGTCTAACGTGAGGTAGCCATTGAGGCTGGGCAGGAGGGGCAGCCCTAGCAGCGTGTCTCGAAAAGTGCTCCGCGCCCAGCGGAGTTGTTGGCGCAAATACGGCACCAGCCTGTCCGGAACGACTGTTGCGGCGATGGCGTCCGAAACGTATTCGGTTTGAAAGCCTGCTTTCAACATGAGGATCGTTAGATGACGATCCTCACCGAAGTCGCTCGGCTTCCCTCGAAACAGTTGCGTCTCGTACTGATCCAACAGGGAAACGAGCGCGGAGCGGCGGTACATAGCACATGGGCCGCAGCAACACATAACCGCACCGAAGCGAGCCTGTGCGGCGCGTTCCGTGTTGCAAGCCAGCCAATACTCCATATCGATCAATCGGGTCAACCAAGTGTCCATCCGGTTGCTGGCCGTCAACTGCCCCATGGCCGCCCCGATCACTGGATTTCGCATCTTTCGTGCAAGCTTGGTGATGACGTCGGATGCGATTGTCGTGTCCGAGTCGATGTTGAGCACCAAGTCTCCTGATGAGCGGCGTATCGCCGCAATCTGGGCCTTGCGCTTTCCGACATTTTTGGGAAGAAGAATGAAGTTGAATCTCGGGTCGCGCGCATAGGTATCGTGTACAGGTACGACGGCGTCGCAATTTGTAGAACCATCATCAACCACATAAACTTGCAGTTTTCCGGCGTATTGTTGGCTTGCGATGGAAGCTAGGCATGCCGAGAGCGTGCGCGGGTCCTCGTTGTAGCAGGGTACGATGACATCTACGCTCGGCCAAGGGTCGGGGCCGACCAGTTCGTCCGATGCTGACGAACCGTTTGTCCGCAGGGCATAAACCGCCTGCAAGCCTTCATATGCGGCCGAGAACAGCGCATAAAAAGACACGACGAAGGTACTGACTGGAGCTAGCAGGTCCATAGGATCTCATTGATCAGTGATGTTGTGGAAGGGAGCGAATTTCATATCCGCGGTCGTGTAACGCCGGAATCAAACGGGACAGCGCCGTTGTGGTCTGGTCACGCAGATAGGCGTAAGCGCCAAGAGTCAGCTCGTCGGGAGGGCACCCGTCGTGCAAGAGCACTATTGCGCCAGGACGGACTGAGGTGAGCACTGCATCGACGATTGCATCGACGCCGGGGCGAGACCAGTCTCGTGGGTCAACCGACCAATGAAGGGGGGGTCAGCCCAGCGATCTCCGAGGCAGTGATCACCTCTTGGCTCCAGGCCCCGTATGGCGCGCGAAAGTAGCGCACCGAGGCCTGCGGGCACGCCATCATGATGGCCAGGTTCGCGTCAAATATCTCACGTTGTACTTCCTCGAATCCGCATCGGGACAGATCCGTATGGGTCATCGTGTGATTGCCTACCTCATGCCCCTCTGCGATCATTCGTTGGATCAGTTCCGGCTGCTCTGCGGCGTAGGCACCGATGACGAAGAAAGTCGCCGGCACCCGATGTTGCGCCAGCACGTCGAGGATCTGCGGTGTGAAAAGTAGGTTAGCACCGTCATCAAACGTCAAATAAACGCTGCGATCGCTAACGCGGTCGGCGAACTCAAACGGCACTTCGGACAGATAGTTGGGGTTCATAGCTCTGGCCCGTTCCTGTCAATTATTGCACCCGTCGGCCAATCGCTCATCGGCCGCGTAACCGGTAAGACCACAACGAGCACGTCCTCAAGGCGCGTCGGCGGGAGGTCGGGATATACCTCTGCTTGGGTCGACCGTACGCGAACGCCCGACACAATGGTCGCCAAGTCGTCTCTGAAGAATCTTACAATATGGTTTCGCAGCGCGTGCCGAACCGTGCCGAAAGCGAATGGAACGCCAAGCTCCTGCAGCACTGGATAGACGACTCGGAACGAAAGGCTGATTCCGAGTCCTTCAAGATCCGGACGCACCCCGTACAATCCGAGTTCGCCCACCAGTTGATCGACTTCGCCAACCTTAATGAAGCGGCGTAGTAAGCCCATATGAGCCGCTACACCGCCCGAGTCATAGCCGATTGCACGCAACTCGGGTCTTGCTCCGGCCCAACTCCGATTGCCTGCAAATGGCTTCGCATTGAAGGCCCCAGTCGGTCCATAAGTCTTTCGGAAGAAGTCGGCGAGTTCGATGTGGTCGGCCAGTTGCAACTCATTTTCCCAGCACAACCTCCATCGTAGCTGTGAGCGCATGGAAGCCTCATCTTGGTTACGGTTTCTCGAGCTAAGCGCCCACGCAATTAGCTTGTCGCGCCGAGCCGCCGCGACGTAGCTTGCGCAGATCACCGACAAATCTGGTCGCAATGGACATGCGACGCGCTTGATGTTCCGCCCACATCAGAAGGTTTAGGGCTTCCATCCTTGGATACCCTATGCAAGGTTCTGCAAAATCGGTACAATCGTTTGTTTAGATGAAGCGCATACACGCTTTGGATGGCTTAAGACATGCGTTTCAAGGGTCTTGATCTGAATCTGCTCGTGGTGCTTGACGCGCTGCTGACCGAACGCAAGCTCACGGAGGCGGCACGCCGCATCAACCTAAGTCAGCCGGCGATGAGTGCGGCCGTCGCCCGGCTGCGCGATTATTTCCATGATGACCTATTTATCCTGAGCGGCCGCGTACGTATTTTGACACCGCGTGCGCAAGCGCTCGCCCCCGCAGTCCGTGACGCACTCCTGCAAATCCAGCGCTCGATTATTTCCCAGGACCCGTTTATCCCAGCTCAATCCGATCGGCGCTTCAGGATCATTCTTTCCGATTTCATCACACTAGTATTTTTTGGGAAGGTCGTGGAGCGTGTTGCCCGGGAAGCACCCTCCGTCAGCTTCGAATTGCTGCATGTCGACGACGAGCCGGATGAGCTTCTCCGGCGCAGTGACATCGATTTTGTAATTCTTCCGGATTTGTACACGTCGAGCGCGCATTCAAGAGTGGCGTTGTTCGACGAGAGGCTCGTGTGCGTGGGCTGCCCTACGAACAAACAGCTACCACGGCAGGTTACACTCGAGAGATATTTGTCGATGAGGCACGTTGCGGTCAGGTTCGGGCGCGCGCTGAGGCCCTCTATCGACGAATGGTTTTTCCTTGAGCATGGTCTTAAGAGACGTGTCGAGGTCGCCGTGCAGGGCTTCAGCATGATTCCGCCCATGGTGTCAGGCACAGATCGTGTAGCGACCATGCCGTTACGGCTGGTTAAGCATTTCGAAAAAACGTTCCCCCTGAAGATCATTGAACTCCCGCTGCCGCTTCCCACATTCACCGAGACCGTCCAATGGCCCGCCTTTCACAACAGTGATCCGGCAAGCATCTGGATGCGGGAGATGATGGTGCAGCAGGCGTCCCGGATGGCTACTCCAACGTGAGATCACGGGAGGTCGCAGAGTTCCTGGGTCTACTGAGCGTCTCCCACCGACTCCCGGGTCATAGCCCATGTCGGATGAAACCGATGCTAGCGGCAAGTGCGCCCGCGAGGTCGTCTAGCGCCGAGTTTCCTCAGGAAGCCAATCATCTCCACCACGGTCGTCTCTGCCGTGGCCTGTCAGGCGCCAGGCCAAGGCCTTCCTTTAACCAGAGCCACTCCAGCGAGACCCGGGCCTTCGTTCCGAGTGCGTACGCCCCTTTTTCGAGTCCTGGAGCGGATGCCGTTATGGCGCAAAATGGGCAACTGCCAAGAATATCGTATTTTATCTGGGGAGAGACTCCTCAGCGTTGCGCCGGCGGCTTGACGTGCCGGAACTGCATAAGCAGCAAGATTTTGAGACCGACAAGAGAAATGTATTGACCTGATAGAATTCTATCAGAGCGCCGAGTATCCTTTCACAAATGAAAGGATAGCTCGATTGACTATCCTCCCTCGATCCGGTCACTTCGTCAACGTGCGGTTGCGCCTGACAGAAGCCGAGATGGCGGCCCCGCCTTAAGAGGAAAACCAAGACATGCGTCAGGCAATGCCCCGCTTGGCGGGCAATCGGATGGTGGCGCCCCAACTTCATGTCAGGGCCATTTTCGCGCTTGTCCGAAACGTCGCAGCTGCACCCTGCAACGGGCATTGTTTTCAAAGCGCGAGATCGAGGACGACATGCATCACAACATCGGCAAACCCGAACAAAGGGCCAGGAAGACGCCGTCGTGCGACAAGGACGCGCAAGGGGCTAACGCAAAGCCCGAGAAGAACGACGTGATCCCTGGTGTGCAGCCGTACGAAAGCGCGTTTACCGGGATCTCCGAAATATCGAAAGTACTCGCCGCTCCCTCCCGACTCGAAGTGGCTTTGGCCAAAACTCTCAAGCTGCTGCGCTCGTTTGTGCGGATGCAACACGGCATCATCTCTTCGTTCAACGGTGACGGCGTACTGGACATTGCCGTAAGCACCGAGTGGGACGAGAGCAGCGATGAGCGCTACCGCAGGCGCCTGCCGCGCAAGGCAATCGATCAGATTATGACGACCGATACGCCGCTCGTCGCCGAGAACATAGCGCTGCATTTGGCCTTCAGTGCCGCCGATATTGAAATGCTCGGGGCCTCAGACACCGTAGCAGTGTCGTTCATCGGCGTTCCCATTCGCGTGGATGCGAACGTCGTGGGCACCCTGACCATCGACCGCGCCCTGGACAATGGGCCAAGGTATCCGCCCGATTGTGATGTCCAGCTGC
Source organism: Mesorhizobium calcicola (assembly GCF_042682105.1). NCBI lineage: Bacteria > Pseudomonadati > Pseudomonadota > Alphaproteobacteria > Hyphomicrobiales > Phyllobacteriaceae > Mesorhizobium > Mesorhizobium calcicola. The sequence continues at coordinate 170,158 of NZ_JBHUGY010000008.1, read as the reverse complement.
TCACCGTTGTCGCCACCCTGGTGGGACAGACCATTAAGTTGCATCGTTTGTCCCCCGGCGACCGCGCGCGACCGATGGCGGAGGGGGAACGGTTGCAAAAGCAGCCTGCGCGGGAGCGTAAGAAGGTTTACGTCAAGGGGATGATTGGCGACAGTCCAGCGCTAAACGCGCTGCTTGAGAAGATAGCGGTGGTTGCCAAGGCAAAGAGCACGGTTCTGATACGAGGCGAATCCGGTACCGGGAAGGAATTGGTTGCCAGGGCCCTTCACGAGTTGTCGCCGCGCGCCAAGCGACCCTTCGTCAAACTTAATTGCGCGGCATTGCCTGAAACAGTCCTGGAATCCGAATTGTTCGGCCATGAAAAGGGTGCCTTCACCAGCGCGTTCAATTCGCGCAAGGGACGGTTTGAGCTCGCTGACAAGGGAACGTTGTTCCTCGACGAAATCGGCGAGATCTCGGGGTCGTTTCAGGCAAAGCTCCTGCGCGTTCTCCAGGAGGAGGAGTTTGAGCGCGTCGGCAGCAACCAGACCGTTAAGGTCGATGTTCGCGTGATTGCCGCCACGAACAAGAACCTGGAAGAGGCGGTTGCAAGGAACGAGTTCCGCCGCGACCTCTACTATCGCATCAACGTGGTTCACCTGCAGGTGCCGGCGTTACGGGAAAGGCGCAGTGATATTCCGCTCCTCGCGGCTGAGTTTCTCAAGAATTTTAGTGATGAGAACGGCCGTACGCTGACCTTCGATCCGAGTGCGATTGAGGTACTGAAGAACTGTGAATTTCCCGGCAACATCCGTGAGCTCCAAAATTGCGTGCACCGGGCAGCGGTCTTGGCGGCGGGCCCATCTATCTTCAGAAAGGACCTTGCCTGCTGCGACGGTCAGTGCTTTGCCGCGGCGCTGTGGAAGGCCTCGCTGCAAGCTGGGCCGATCGTCCCGGTGCCAGTGAAGTCGAGCACGCCGCCGGCCGACGCCACCGGTTCGGCCGCCCTTGGGGTCCCGCCTCCCATAGGCGAGCTTGCGCCGTTAGCGCCTGCCGGCCCAGCCTACTTAAATGGCGCGAGGGTGACTGATGCCGATCGTGTCATTGCGGCTATGGAAAAATGTGGCTGGGTCCAGGCAAAGGCGGCGCGCCTGCTCGGGCTGACGCCGCGCCAGATTGGGTACGTGCTGAGGAAATATGGCATCGAGATCAAGCGTCTGTGAAAGGACTTTTAAGCGAAATCGACAAATCAAGCGTTGGTGGTTTGGGGAAGCCCGAGCCGCTCCATCGCGTGCATTTGAAAAGGTCTGCATGCTGAACCAATTGAGGGGTGCGCGTCATGATCGAGGGCGCCGCCACGGCACACCCGCATCCTTCAGGTCCTGCATAATCCGAGATATGCCGGCGCCTTCGTCTACGGTCGAACGCGTGGACGGCCCCGGGCCGGGCGGTGGCGTTTCGCAGATCAAGGTGGATATGGCTCGGTTCGTCATCCCCGACATGCATCCAGGTTATATCGCCTGGGAGTGCTTTAGGGCCAACTAGGAGCGTCTCACCACCAATGCACAAGCCTATGGAATGCAGCGCCGCGCCGGACCGGTGCGCGAAGGCAGCGCCTTGCTCCAGGGCCGCGTTCTCTGCGGCCCTGTGCGGCGAGCGCATGGGAGTTCATTATAGCCAAGAGCACGGCAAACCCGTCCCGACCTATATCTGCCAGGAGACCGCCACCCGTCGTGGCGGCAAGGTATGCCAGTCCGTGCCCGGCAAAGTCGTCGACCCCGCGGTGGGTGCATTGCTTGTCGAGCTGATGACGCCGATGACCCTTGACGTCACCCTGGAGCGGACGCGTCATGACGCCGAGCTCGCCCGGCGCCGCTACATGAAGGTCGATCCCGCCAATCGCCTCGTTGCCGACACTATCGAGGCCGAGTGGAACGAGAAGCTGCGGCCCCACACCGACGTCGTCGAAGACTATGAACAACGCGCGCCCGAGCAAGCCGCTGCCCTCGATGCCGAGACGCAGCAACGCGTCCGCGATCTTGCCGAGCAACTCCCGCGGATCTGGAGCGATCCCCGCATCGACATGAGTGAGCGCAAGCGCATCCCGCGTCTGCTGGTGGCCGACGTCACCCTGGTCAAGGCCGAGAGGATTATCGCAAACGTGCGACTATCCGGCGGGGCGACCCGCACCTTGACGCTGGACCGGCCCTTGCCGATCGCCCAGATCCGCAAGTTCAAGCCTGAGCTCGTCGCCGATGTAGACCGCTTGCTCGACCGTCATTGCGATCGCGAGATCGCCGATATCTTCAATGAACGCGGTCTGCGAAGCTGGGAAGGCAAGCCGTTCAACTCAAGAAGATCGCCTTCATCCGTGGGGCCTACAACCTGCCCGGCCGTCGCCAGCGCCTGCGGGATTGTGGTCTGCTCATCACCCAGGAAGTGGCCGAACACTTCGCGATCGCCGAGACCACGGTGCATCAATGGGGGCGCCAGGGCTCATCACCAAAGTCTGCAGCGACAATCTCAACCGTGGTCTGCGGGATACTCCTTCCGGCCTCACGATTATCAAAGGCCGCCCGGGTCCGAACGCCGTTCCCGCCCGCCGTGCCTTAATTACCGCTCCATCAACCGGACAGGACTCATTATGAAACATTCAACCCAGCGCTATTTGCAGATGACGCCGGATCTCCTCGAGGCGGCCAGCGAGCGCTTTGCACCGTACGCGATGGAGGCCAACCATGACGGATAAAAACCTCCTTGGTCCGTGGATTCGTCGGTTTCTACTGGAACATCTTGTCGCCGAGCGCAATCTTTCCCGCAACACCCAAGCGAGCTACCGCGACACGCTGGCTCTGTTGCTGCCGTTCGCTAGCAAACAGGAAGGCTGTGCCATCGATTGCATGACCGTCGAAGAGCTGACGCCGGAAGTCGCCCGTAAGTTCCTGGACCATCTGGAACGTGATCGCCGATGCAGCGATGCAACCCGCAACCAACGGCTTGTGACCATTCATTCACTGGCTCGCTTCATCGGCACGCGGTCGCCGGTCCACCTGGCCTGGTGTTCCGAGATAAGGGCAATCCCATTCAAGAAGACCGCAAAGGCCGCGATCGGATATCTCGAAGAGGCCGAGATGGATGCGCTTCTCGGTCAACCCGACAGGCGTACGACTCTGGGGGCGCGCGACCATGCTCTGCTGCTATTCCTGTACAACAGCGGTGCTCGCGCGGATGAGGTAGCAAAATTGACGGTCGGCAATCTTCAACTGGGCGCGTTTCCTTCAGTGCGTCTTCATGGCAAGGGGAACAAGATCCGGATCTGCCCATTGTGGCCAGCGACGGCAACATCGCTGGCCCGCCTGGTGATCGATCGGGATAAAAGCGATGCAGTCTTTCTTGGGCGGATGAAGGAGCCTCTGACGCGGTTCGGAATACACCGCGTCGTGACGCAATATGCTGCCATGGCAAGCAAAGCCGTTCCGACCCTGACCAAGAAGCGCGTCAGCCCCCATACGATTCGGCACACGACAGCCGTCCACCTCCTGCGTGTAGGTGTCGATATCAACACGATCCGCGTTTGGCTGGGCCATGTGTCGTTGGACACCACGCACATCTAAGCCGAGGTGGATCTGCAAATGAAGGCCAAGGCGTTGGCCAAGGTTGATATCAGCAGCCTGAAAAAGCCCCCACGTCAACGATTCCCTGCCGTCATTGATGGCATTCCTGAAAGCATTGTAGTGCAATTGCCATCGCCGTTCTTCTTTATGTGGCGGCTTGGGCCGAGGAAATCACCGAGAGCCTTGGCTCACCCCTGCAGCCGCAACATAAATCTGGCCGCAACATAACGACTGCAGCCATAGCCGCCGGGATGGACGGCGCGATACGGCGAGCATTAGCGTGCCCCGGCTCTTCAGTTCCAGCGCCAGCCCCGCCCATTCGGCTCCGGAAGCCGCCGCAGGCCCTGCTTGAGCCCGCCCTGGCGAACAGCCGGCGCTCAAGCGCGTCGTCGGTCAGCTCGCCCGGCAGCGGCCAGTTCAACCCCGCCGGAGCTGCACGCTTCAGATTATTATCCTGCACGGTGCTGCGCGCTGTGCCCAGCCTCTGGGCGATCTCTCGGGCGCTCGTTCCGTCACCCGCAAGCCGCAGCATCTGTCGTAAATGTCTCATGGTCAGCCTTCTCTTTGCCGGCATTACGCGTCTCTTGTTCCAAAGGACCGTCATGCCAAAGTTGCTGACCCAGGTGCTCCTTCTCAGGCTTCAAAGTGGCCGGATATTAATCGGAATGGTGGCCAGCTTCACGTCGGAACGGCGGCCGGCTTCAAGCTAGAATGCCCGGCCGGATATGTCGGAATCTGCACGTAAACCTTTCCGTCGTCGGTGCGCTCGATGATGCCCCAATCGATCAGCCCGGACAGATCGTCATGCACGCGCTTCAGGTGCTCGATCAGCTCCCACCGCTTGGGGCTGATCACCGTGAACAGCTGCGAGGGCGAACTGAATGTGAAGGTTCCGAAGGGATACCCGTTCGCATGGCCTTCTTTGCGCGCTCGATGGACTCTACCAGAACGGCATCGGCATCGCTGCGGACCTGGATACGCGCTGTTTTCATGACTGCTATCGCCTCAAAGAAGCCGCTGAAGCCTTTGCCCGGGAAACAAAGTCAAACTAACAAATCCACATCTGTCCTGCCTTGCGGGTGGAGGAGTTTGACTGAGCTTAACCGGGGGAATATTGAAGTGACCCGCGGGGACACATCGCGCATGGTCCAGCTTCGGGATGGACTGCTGTCGAGACTGATCAGCCCGGAGACGCCATCGCGAATCTGCGAGATAGATGCGACGCAGCCTGGCCGCCGAGCCCGATCATGTAGCGCGGCCGCCGACACTATCGCCGACGAGCACGCCAGGTCCAACGATCTCGTCGGCCTCAACCAGATGGAACGGTTGAGGCCGACAGCGGCCGACTTTACATCAGGTCCGGGACCCCCCTAGTGCGGTGGTATCGAGTTTTTCTTCGGGAATGTCGTCGAAGGATGCGTAGTTAAGATTGTAGAGTTTGGAATAGAACCCACCCATGGCCATCAGTTGGTCGTGGTTGCCGGTCTCAATGACCTGGCCATTCTGAAGTACAATGATGCGGTCGGCACCACGGATTGTTGCAAGGCGGTGGGCGATGACGAGGCCAGTGCGGTCTTCAAGAAGTTTTCTCAGAGCCTTCTGGATCAGGATTTCCGTGTAGCTGTCGATGTTGGCGGTGGCCTCATCAAGAACCAGGATCTTGGCGTCGGCAACGAGAGCGCGGGCGAAACTGATGAGCTGGCGCTGGCCGAGAGAAAGGTTGCCACCGCGTTCTCCGATTTCGGCTTCATAGCCGTTGGCAAGGCTCATGATGAAGTCGTGGGCGCAGACCGCCTTGGCGGCCTCGATGACCTTGTCGCGCGTGGCGTCGGTCTTATGGTAACGAATGTTATCGAAGACCGTCCCCGTGAATAAGAACGGCTCCTGCAGCACCATGGCGATTTGGCCGCCGAGCGATTCTTGGGTGAGATCGCGCACATCATGTCCGCCGACCAGCACCTGGCCCTGCTGAACATCATAGAGGCGGCGGACGAGGGCCATCGCACTCGATTTGCCAGAACCGGTTGGCCCGACCAAGGCGACCGTCTCGCCGGGATCGACCCGGAAGGAGACATTTTTCAGCACCGGATGGTTGGGTTCGTAGCCGAAGGTGACGTTCCTGAATTCGACCGAGCCGCCCATTTCCGGCGAAAGCACCCTGGCACCCGGTTTGTCCTGTACCTCGATCTTGACGTCGAGCACATCGGTCAGGCGCTTGCCGGAGGCCATGGCACGCTGCATGACCGAATATTGCAGGGTAAGTGAGCGAATTGGGTCAAAAAAGCGCTGGATGTAGAACAGGTAGGCGACCAATACGCCCACATCGATTCTACCATTCATGACCATGGAGCCGCCGACCGCGATCATGACGGCCATGGCCAGGCCGGTGAGGCCATCGACGATCGGGACCATGACCTGTGCACACCTGGCAGCGATCAGGTGAGCCCTGAGGTTGGCATGTGCCTTATCGTCATAGAGCATGAAATTTACCTGCTGACGGTGCATGGACTGTATGGTACGCACGCCGTGAATGGCTTCGGCTAGCGCGCCATTGACGACCGAATTGGTCTCATGTGCGGCCATGAAGGCATGGCGGGCACGCGGCAACCAGACGATCCGGATGATCAACAAGGCCGGCAGGACAGAGAGCGTCAGGAGGCCGAGGCGGAAGTCGAGGTACAACATCACGAAAACAATGCCGAAGAGAAGCGCAAAATCGGCTACGGAATAGATTGAGGTTTCGAGGAATTCGTGGATGGCGTAGACGTCGCCTTGAAGGCGGGACATCAGGCGTCCGACCTCGGTCTTGTCCATGAAGGAGAGCGAAACCTTCTGCAGATGACCAAACATGGCGCGGCGGATATCGAAGAGGACGTTCTCGGTCATTTTCCCCACCGCGGTTTCCTGTGTGTAGGCGGCGCCGAAATTAACCACAATGGTGAGGCCGAACGCCTCGGCGGCCGCAAGCAGGGCGGAGCGATCAGCGCCAGCCGAAGTCATGGCGTGGTCGATCGCGTAACGGATGATAAGCGGCATGAGAAGCTGCGTACCGGTGAAGATCATCAATGCGGCGACGGAGATGATTACCATAGCGCGGTAGGGGCGGACGAAGGCCCAGATGCGCCGAACGATGTTGTTGTCGAAAGCCCGGCCGAACATCTCCTCCTCGATGCGATGGGAGCCGACGACCGCGCGCGGGGGGCGCCTGCCGTCATTGGTTTCGGTTTCGGGTTCGCTGACATGCCCCTTGGCCATCAGGTCACGCCTCCATTCGCGATCGCGATGTCATCACTGGCGCGCAACTGGAAATCGTGCAAGGCGCTATAGCGTCCTCGCTTGACCAAGAGCTCTTGATGGGTACCGCGCTCGACGATCTCGCCGTTGTCGACAAAAAGGATCTGGTCGGCGTGCGTGAGCAAACTCAGCCGGTGGGCGATGATGATCGTAACCCTATCCTTGGCGAAACGTCGTATCGCCGCGCGGATGCGCTGCTCGGTGGCCCCATCGATCGCGGCCGTTGAGTCGTCGAAAACGACGATTGATGGGCGCAGCATCATCGTGCGAGCTATCGTGAGACGCTGGCGCTGGCCGCCCGAGAGAGAGGCGCCGCGTTCGCCGACGACCGTCTCGTAGCCTGATGGCAGGCTAAGGATGTAGCTGTGCAGCTGGGCGGATTCGCTGGCGCGCTCGATCCGCTGTTCCCTCGCCCAGGGATCGCCGTAAGCGATGTTGTTCTCGATCGTCGTGGTGAAAAGGAATGCATCCTGCTGTGCGACGGCGACCATCTTGCGAAGCGTCGCGAGGGTGACCCCGCGGATGTCATGCCCGTCAAGCGTGATGGCGCCCCCGCTCACGTCGTAAAAGCGGGCAATCAGATGAGCCATTGTCGATTTGCCGGAACCCGGCGGACCGACGATCGCGATCGTCTCGCCCCTGCGGGCTTCAAAGCTGATATTCTTCAAAATGGCGCGGTTTTCGGTACCGGGATATGCAAACGAGACATTGTCGAACCGCAGAATGCCTTCACTGATCTCGAGCGGTCTGGCGCCGGGAGCATCCCTGATCGTGATATCCTGGTCGAGGAGAGCGAAGAGACGCGAACCGCAAGTCGAAGCGCGGGCGAAGGCATTGACCATCAGACCGATCTGGCGGACGGGCATTTGCAGGATCGTCATGAAGGTCAGGAACGTCGCCAGCGTCCCGACCGTGATATCGCCGGCGATGAGCTTGTTGCAACCGATCCAGAGCACCAACCCCATGGCGAAAAAAAAGGAGAGGGTCATTGCCGATGTGTTGGGCACGGAGACGTCAACCTGGTGGTGTGCGCGGTCGAGCGCGTTCTTCGAGGCGCGGTCGAACTTCAGCATCTCATAAGCCTGTGCCGAAAAGGCGCGGACGACCCGGATGCCTGCGAGATTTTCCTCCATCACGCGGCTCAGGACCGAAAGCCGCTCCTGCAGGTCTAGCCAGGTGGCGCGCAGCCTAAGGTGTGTGACCGACGAGCGCCAGGCGACGAAAGGTACGAAGCTCAGCGCGACCAGGCCGAGCACCGGGTCGGTTGAGATCATAGTGTAGGCGCCGATCCCGATCAGCATGCTGAGCAAGAGCACGCGAACCAGTGCGTTGGAAAAATACGTCCGCACGCCGTCAAGATCGAGAATGCCGAGCATGATCAGATCACCTGAATGCACGCGATCGTGATAGGAAAAGCTGAGACGCTGGATCTTGTCGTAACAAGCGAGCCGCAGTTCGTACGCGACTTGATGCCCGACGGCTTCGGCAAAATAGTTCTGCGCCATCGTGAAGAGGCCGCGTAGCGCGCTGACACCGAGCAGCAGCAGAGCCGGGGTCCAGAGCGCTTGTTCTGCCGTGGTCCCCGTGACACCGTCCCCGATCGCTATCTGGGTCTGGTCGACAGCCCGCCCGAGAAGCTGGGGAATGAGCAACTGGAGGATTACTGCTCCGATCGTGGAACCGAAAGCGAAGGTGACCTGCCGAGGGTGCCGCAAGTTCATACGCGTAATGCGCAGCAGCGTATTCAAGCCTCGCCCCCGGCGGGTCGCCTCCGCATGGGTGGCCGAATTCAGAGCGTTCGTTGCTGTGCCAATGGCATTGCTCACGGGTGTGTTCCCGACTGAATTTTGCCCCCTTGACGGCAAGCCGGACGGCTTTCCATATCAAAGGCGTCCGCGAAGTTGATCCTGGCCATCTGCTGCAGTGCGCGCTCCGACAAGCCGAGCCACCGCTTCGCTTGCTGACATATCGATCACCGTGATTCCGCTTGCCGCCAGAAAACGGGCTTCGTTTCTGGTCAGCGTTTGCGCATCCATTACCGTGCAATGTGGGCCTATGGAGCGCTTCAAGATCTGCCTGGCATAGGTGCGCAGCATCTGATCATTGAAGCGGCAGCCGAAAAAGAAAAGACCCCGATCGTTGCGCCGTTCCTTCACCGCGTCTGGGATCGGGGTCTGAATATCGATTTCGGTAAGGACTTCGACATAGTCGGAATCCGCCACTAGGAAATTTGCCGCCGGCCTAATGCTGCCGTGAGGTGTATAGAGGACCGTCTTTGCCACCGATCCGGATTCGAGTTCGTTGCCGGACAAATCATACGTTTTCGTCCAAATGTCACCGAATTCGTTCGCCCGAGTTACGCCTTGTATCTCGACGACGTCCGTTCGGCCGGCATCTGCGAGGGCCGCCCGCATGGCGCCGTCGTACCAGCTGTCGATGATGAGGGAGAGCGGCAGCGTTGCGAGCCAGGCGTGGAGGACAGTCGGCGCCGCCGGCGCTGCGAAGATCTCGGCCATCCATGTTTGAAGTGTGCGGCGGTGCCGGCGCTGTTCAATAAACTGCGCGACCGACCACATATTGGTGCGGATCTTGGAAGGTGCTGGCATCCTCGTGTTGAGCGCCGCGGCGACGGCTTCCGAGGTAAACGGTACAGTCGGCTCCGCGGAGCTCAGCCGGAGAAGGCCCGGACCGAGATACGGGATCACCTGATCGGCGGCTAGCGCTTGCTTCGCAAGCTCAAGCAGCTTTTCGGCAAAGCTGTCCCGGACAATGACGAGGTGCCTCGAGGGTGGGATCGTGTTCATGCTCGCTTCCTCTGGTCGCGCTCTCTATCAATCCGCGGCATTAGTCCTCGTCGGAGATCTTCCTTGCCTCGACGGTGATCGGCAAAGGCGTATCGCGTGGAAGGTCGGGTAAAACGAATCGCCAGCCGTTTTTGAGCGTCACGGCCCCGCCCCACAACGCTTCCTTCTCGAGTTTGACGATCGGCTCTTCGAGATCCTTCTTGGGGATATACGCCGACAAGCCAGCGCCGGTCCTGCGGATCATTACTTTCATCTGGCCGTTCCTTCATTCACAGTGCTGTCGGTCCTGCTCGGAGCCTCGACCTTGTCGAGGCTCATCAGTTCACGCGCTCGCATGCCGACCACCGTGCCACGATCGATCCACTCGACCGCGTAGATGAAGAACTGCTGGAGAAAGGTGCCAACATCGCGCACATAGCCCTCGTCGCCCTTCCGCACGAGGTTTTCGCCGATCTGCCTGCCAGGAAAGGTGCCGTCATTCTTTATGTGGCGCGTGGCACGGACCCGCTCACCCGGCTCAAATCGTGGAGGTTGGTGGATTTCGACCTCCTGTTCGCGTCCGAGCCCCATGGCCGTTCCTTCCTTCTTGAGGTGTCAGTTTGTTGATAAAGGCGTTTCAGGCCACCGGATATCAAGCAGGAACGCAGGTCTTCGGCATAGGGCACACCGAGGCGCATTGCTGCGTATCGAAGGCCCCCTCGCATTCGGTGCACTTGTCCCGCTCGATCACGTAGCTCTCGCCCTTGAATTCGATCGCGCCTGAGGGACATTCGAACTCGCAAGCGCCGCATTGAGTGCATTGGGATGCGATGATCTTAAAACTCATTGTAACTCCTGGTTCGGTTGGGAATGAGACGGCTCAGGCCGTCGCCGCCAGCGGTTGGACGCTAAGCTCGGCGGCGTAAAGCGCGCTGATTGCCGTCTCGATGTAGTCATGCCCGTAAGCGTCGCTCGCTCGGATTCCAGCTTCCGCGAGTTGATCCTTTGGACAATCTCCGATCTTGGCGCACAGCACGATGTCTATGCCCCCCAGAGCAGCGATGATTGCTGCGAGGGTGCCTTTTTCGCCCCAGCCGCCGAGGCAATACTGCTCGACCTTGCGATGCCCGACGAAGGTGATCCCGCGCGGCGAGGCTTCATAAATCTGGAATTCCTTCGCATGGCCGAAATGATCGTTGACACGGCCGCCGCCCTTGGTCGCAACTGCCACAAGAAGGGACTTGCCGGAACCTGCTGCCTTGAGCATTCCGATCGCCTTGCTTCTGGCCGCCATGTGATCGCGGCGCTCGTGCGCGACCACCTCGCGATAGGCCTCGCGCTTGCTGGCGTCGTAGGTGACCTCGGTGGGAATTCGGTCGAGTGTGAATTCCTGGCCATCATCCTCGCCGATCAGGCCGACGGCATCGGCCCGGCATTGCCGGCAATGGCGCATCAACTTGGCGCCGCCTTCGAGACGATCCTGGAGGGCCTTGAGTTCCGTTGCATTGGGGCCGCGTTGCCCGGTCAGGCCGTAATGCGTACCGTGCGCGGGGTCGGAAATCAGGGGCATGACATTGTGCAGGAACGCCCCGCGCTCCTTGACCCATTTATTTACCTCGATCAGATGCTCGTCGTTGACGGCGGGGATCACCACCGAGTTGATCTTGGTCAGGATGCCGCGCGCGCTCAGCATTTCCAGACCCAGCATCTGCCGCTCGTGCAGGATCCGGGCGGCTTCGATGCCGGTGTATCGGCGGTGGCCGTGAAAGATCCAAGGATAGATCTTTGCACCGACTTCCGGATCGACCATGTTGATGGTGATCGTCACGTGATCGACATTCATGTCGGCAAGCTCGGCGACGCGATCCGGTAGCGCGAGTCCATTGGTCGATATGCACAGCTTGACGTCGGGGATCTCTCTGGCGACTCGCTCGAACGTTGCCTTTGTCTTCTTCCAGTCGTAACAGGCGTCGCCCGGTCCGGCGATGCCGAGTACCGAAAGCTGCGGCACTTCGTTGGCAACCGCGATCACCTTGCGTAGCGCCTGGTCGGGAGTGAGCTTTTCCGAGACGACTCCGGGCCGGCTTTCGTTGGCGCAGTCATATTTGCGATTGCAATAGTTGCACTGGACATTGCAAGCCGGCGCGACCGCAACGTGCATGCGCGCAAAATAATGGTGGGCTTCTTCTGAAAAGCAGGGATGATCCTTGATTCTCTCCCAGACAACCGGATCCAAGTCGTCTGGCTTCTCCGACGAGCCGCAGGATGGCGATGTGCAGCCAGCCGATTTCGCCGTCGCCAGCAATTGGTCGAAAGTCGTCGTGCTGGTCAGGGCCTCAAGCGAAACGATCGGTGCGGGCATCGAACGGCTCCGTTGCTGGTGGACGTCGCAGCTGGAAGCGCAAGAGCCATGCCAGCTCAAAGAGCGGTTTTAATTCACGAATTGGCTTTCCGTGTCGAATTCTGTCGTTTTGTTCGGACAGCGTTTTGTCGGCATTCCGACAGGCGGACAAGCGGATCGGGGCCGCGAAGGCAAGCGTGTCTGAGCCACAGTTCAGCAGCGCTGATGCAGCCCGCCATTGCAGGTTATCTGATCTCTGGAATTTCTTCACCTTGATGCCATACCGGCGCAGAGCGTAGCCGATTTGCCGCGGCGTGAGGTCGAGGATACGGGCGGCCTTTGCCTGAACCCAGCCCACCTTCTCCATAGTGTCGATCAGCCGGTCGCGCTCTGTCAGACGCAGGGCTGTCGCTGGGCAAGCAGGGACGATACCTTGTCGTGTGGAGTGCCGATGCGGCTGGCCAGCAGCCCTGATCCAGCCGGCAAAATGTTGCTGCGTGACAGCCCGTCGATTGCATTGGCGCCATGCGAACTCTCGGCTGCTTTCCACAGGAGCGAAGAAAGGCATTGACTATTCGTGCAGGCGAAGTCCGACGAAGTGATTGTCCATGACCGAGCAAGTGTAGCCGTCCATTGCACGCAGTTTTCCAGCTCGCGCACAGCAGTGTCCAGGACAACCACTGCTGCGTGGCGCATTTGCAGAAAGGACGGGAGGACCTTCACAACGTTGGCGAGCGTAATCTCCAGCGGAGCTGGCGCAGTCAGAACCTTCGATATCTCATAAATTCCCTGAGTGAGAGATCGGCTTTGTGCATGGTTTTGAGGGCCGGTTCCGGCCCGATGTCCGGAGGACCTCCTTCATCGAACCGATCCCGCAGCATATGGGCCATCGAAACACCTCAGCGGTTATCCAGGATACTCCTCCCAAGCGCGCCTTGGTCGTTTGAACTCCAGTATTCATTTGAACAGTGCGGGCGCCGCCGATCATCCGAACTTGAAGAGGACACCGAAGCCGCCGCGCGGATAGTTCCACTCGATCTCACCGCTGGCCTCGCACAAAATCCGGCAGGTGCCGCACTCCATGCAGCCATCGGGGGTGATCTCCACTTGGCCTGCGTCGTTCAACTCATAGCATTTGGCCGGGCACACGCGGGTCAGGGCGAGAAGGTTCGGGCTCGGCTTCTCGTGCGGTCGCACTTTGATATGCGGGCGGCCAGGATCGACCAAGTAGCGGTTGTGGTAAAGCTTGTCCTCGACGCGTAACTTGGTCACTGCCATCGTCATCTCTCCCTCAGCGCCACGCGCATGCTAGGCGGACCGCGTCGCTGACCAGCCCCCAGCGCGAACGAGCCTTGACGAAGGCGGCCGTGGTCGCTTTTTCCTTGTCGATCTTAGGGGTGCCGTCGACGCGCAGGAAGTTCTGCGCGGCCTTGGACAGCAATTGCGGATATGTGGTGAAGAAATTGCACGAATTGGTATGAAGCAAGGCTGGCATGTCCTTGTATTTGCGCAGATCTTTGACCACGAATGAATTGTCAAGCATGATCTTGTAAAGAGATAGGTTCCGTTTAGTCATTGGATGACTGCGCCTCTTGAGCTGAACGATTGCCTCAGCCGCGATACGGCCGGAGGTCATGGCGAGGTTCGAACCCTCGCGATGGATGGCGTTGTTCAACTGCGCGGCATCGCCGACCACCACCCAGCCGTCGCCAAAGAGCTGCGGAATCGCCTTGTAGCCACCTTCGGGAATGAGATGCGCGGCATATTCTTTGACCTCGGAGCCGGCGATCAGCGGCCGGATCGAAGGATGGTTTTTGAAGGCGTCAAGGAGAGCGTAAGGGCTCTCCATCGCTGCGGCGAAATCGGAAACGAGGCAGCCGACGCCCAATGAGATTGACTCCTTGTTGGTATAGAGGAAGCCGAGCCCGGCCATGCCGTGGGAGATCGTGCCCACCGCCTCGATCACACAGCCTTCATCGCCGTTGAGGCCGAACCGCTGCTCGATGACCTCTTCGGGCAGGAAATGCATCTCCTTGACGGCGAGCGCCACGGTTTCTGGTTTGGGCATCGATCGCAGGCCGGCCCGGGTGCCAAGCAGCCCGCACACACCTTCTGCGAGAACGACCACGTCCGCGCCTATTATTCCGCCGCTCCGATCTGTGCGGACGCCGATCACCCTATCCCTGCCATCTCGGACGAGCTCCGTCACGGTCGTCTCACAAAGAACCGTCGCGCCAGCCTCGCGCACCTTGCGCGAAAACCATTTATCGAACTGTGCGCGGATGATCGTATAGCGGTTCGGCTTCGCCTCATTGAAGTGGTCCGACCGGTGGTGAATCCCGGTGTGGGAGGTGTCGTCCATCACCCAAAGCCGCTGTTCGACCAGATGCCGCTCGAGAGGCGCATCGTCCCGGAAGTCCGGGATGATCTTCTCCAGCATGTTCGCGTACATGATGGCACCCTGGACATTCTTGGAACCCGGATATTCGCCGCGCTCCAACTGCAGCACCTTCAGGCCGTGGCTTGCCATGGTGTAAGCAGCCGCGTTACCGGACATGCCGGCCCCGATGACAATGGCGTCGAATTCTTCCTCGATCATGTCCATCTTCCTTAACTCGCTAGCTTGTCGCGACTATGCGGCGACAGCCGCCGGGTGAAGGCTTCCGTCAGTGCGGGCAGGAAGCGGATCGCATCAGTGACGATTCCAAGGTGGGCAAAATCGAAAATCGGCGCGTTCGGATCGGTGTTGATGGCGACAATGAGATCGGCGCCCTCGACGCCAACGCGATGCTGGATGGCGCCGGAAATCCCGGCCGCGATGTAAAGCTTCGGCCGGATGGTCTTGCCGGTTTGGCCGATCTGCCGATCAGCCGGCATCCAGCCCTTCTGGACCAGCGGGCGCGAACAGCCATGTTCGGCGCCGATCGCGCGCGCGAGATTCTTCACAAGCTGCAGATTCTCCGCGCCGCCGAGACCAAGGCCTCCCGCAACCACGACATCGGCATAGGCGAGATTTGCCTTTGCCGACTGGCTATCCGGCAGGAACCCGAGGACCTTGGTGACGATCTCATCCTCGGCTAACCACAGCTTGTGCTCGATGACACGACCTACCGGCCTGTCGGCGCGCTGCGGCATGGGCATGACCCTGGGACGCACTGTCGCCATCTGCGGCCGGCAATTGAGCGTATAGATCGTGCATAGCAAGGAACCGCCGAAAGTCGGACGGGTCGCGGCGAGCGATCCGTCTGTATCCACGTCCAGTTCGGTGCAGTCGGCCGTGAGCCCCGTATGTAAAGTCGTCGCCACGGAGCCGGCAAGATCCCTGCCGAGCGTGGTCGCGCCCAGCAGAAGGATCTCCGGTTTGTGGGTATCGACCAGATCCGTCATCGCCTTGGCGAAAGGCTCGTTCCGATAGTCGGCCAGCAACGGTGCCTCGACGAGGTAGACCATGTCGGCTCCATAAGCGAAGGCCTCGGCAACGGCGTTGCGGGTGGCTTCTTCAGGCGGTCCGAGCACGACGCCCGCAAGCTGGACGCCAAGCTTGTCTGCCAGCTTGCGGCCTTCGCCGAGCAGTTCCACGGATACGGGATGAACCTGGCCGCGTTCGAGCTCAATGAAAACCCAGACATGCCGATGGTCCTTGAAACGGTCAGGCAGTTCCTTCTTTATGCCGGCACGGCCGGCGGCAGGGCGAGGGGTTTCTCGGTTCGGGGTCGACATCGTCTGCTCCTTGCCCTCACGCGTCGTTGTTGAAGGCGAGTTCGTGTGCCAATTCCGGCTGCCGGGTGAAGAGTGCGGCGACGAGTTCGTCAGCGAGATCGCGCGGCGTCTTCTCCGCGGTTTCGATACGCTCCGCCTTTTCCGCCCGTGGGGTCGGGGCGAAAACACGCTTGACGACCGTCGGCGAGCCGCGCAGGCCGCATCTGGTGAGGTCCTCAATGCCGGCCTCGGCCGCACTCCACTTCACGACTTGGCTGCGCGCTGCGCACAGGGCGTCCTGAAGCGAACCCCGGCGGATCTCGTTGGTGCCTTCCAGCATGGCGACAAGGCAAGGAAGTCTGCTCTTAAGCAACTGCATGCCGCCTTCGCAGCGGCGCTCGACATTGATCTCGCGCGCAGCGAGATCAATGGAGGCGATCTTCGCGACATAGGTGAGTTGCAAGAGACCGAGGCGCTTGGCGATGCCGGGTCCGACCTGGGCGGTGTCACCATCGATCGTCTGCTTGCCGGTGAAGACGATGTCTGGCGTGCCGAACGTCTCGCCAACCTTGGCGATTGCTTGGGAAAGAGCGAAGGAGGTCGCCAACGTGTCGGAGCCGGCAAAATAGCGGTCGGTCAAGAGCACCGCGCGGTCGGCCCCATAACTGAGCGCCTTGCGCAGCGCGTTCTCTGCCATTGGCGGACCCATACTGAGCACTGTGACCTCGCCGCCATAAGCGTCGCGTAGCCTGAGCGCTTCTTCGAGGGCGAACAGGTCGTATGGGTTGATGATGGTCGGCACACCCTGACGCATGATCGTATTCGTCACCGGATGGACGCGTATCTGTGCCGAGTCCGGCACCTGCTTGATGCAGATTACGATGTGCATTGGCGGTTTCTCTAGGCTCCTGTCCGGATGCGGGCTTTGCGGTCGTCTCCTTCGCGCATCATTCATGCCAATCATTTGCGCGCCGCTCTTGCCGGAAATTCGGTTGGTTGCTTCTGAAGGCTTCGTCGTGATGACCCCCATTTGTCGACTTGGCGACATTGTTGCGTCGCATCCGTGTCGCGCTCATTCCTTCCCGAACCGTTTCAGCATGGACTCGAACGGGACGAAGGTGCGGCCCGGCGTAGCAGGTTTGTCCGGATCGTGGTCTTTGAGCACCTTGAACACCCTGTGCGTGAGCGGCGAGGAAATCGCGAAGTCCTGGTAGGCGCGCTCCAGCGTGCCGCGGACCCGCGCAGCGATCACCGAGTCGGGCAGTTCGGAGAGATCTTCGCTCGCAAGGTATTGGCCCATCCGCCTCATGATATGGAGCCGCGAGACATTGAGCACCTTGGGGTCATAGGAAACGCCAAGGATGGCGAAGAACTCCTCCGCAGCCGACAGGCCTTTCAGCCGCGCGAGGATATCCGTGAGATCGAAGGGACGGCCGTCAGCGGAACAACTCATTGCATTCTCCAAGGTCGGAAATTGTGTGCGATGGCGGAGCGGCTTTTTGCGCCACAAGCCGCGGCTGCTATCCTGGCGGAACGGATGGCGAGGAAAAACGACATCGTCCGCCTCAGTGGAATGCAAGGCTTCGGCCAGCCGTCTCGCTGCGCAGTCTATCGTAGGGCTCGACCAGTTGAGCTGCGGTGACGGTCGATTTGATCTCGGCTGCCATGCGGCGGACACGGGCAACCATCGCGGCTGCCAGATCCGGGTCGAGATCGCGGCCGCTTTCGCCCAGCACATGAGCAATCGCGGTGGCGCCGGAATGCTTACCGATGACGATACGCCGGCAGCGGCCCACGAGAGCCGGATCCAGTCCCTGATAGGTACGCGGGTCCTTCAGCATCCCGGCGACGTGAATGCCGGATTCGTGAGTGAAAACATCGGCGCCGACAACCGGCTTGATGGCTGCTGTCGTCCGCCGGGCGACCTGCGTCACCTGGGCCGCCAAGGCGGGCAATGCGGCCAGCTCTAGGCCCGTGTCTGGGCCGCCGAGGACCGCCATCGCGGTAGCCACCTCTTCCAGCGCGGCATTGCCGACGCGCTCGCCGAGCCCGAGAACGGTGACGGAGGCATGGCGCGCGCCGGCGCGTATCGCGGCCAGCGTGTTGGCGGCAGCGAGGCCGAGATCGTTGTGCCCATGAAATTCTATATCGATAGGAGACTGCGCCGCGACCTGGGCGACAGTTCGAAAATCGAAAACGGATCGAGAACGCCGACTGTGTCGGCCAGCCTGACACGGCTGGCGCCGGCGCGCGCGGCTGTTTCGACAACGCGAGCGAGATGATCCCGATCGGCCCGCGAGGCATCCTCGCAGCCCACGGCGACGAAGAAACCGCCGGCGGCTGCGCGTCCGACCATATACTCGATGACCTGAAGCGCTCCTGCATGATCGAGACCTAGCTTTGTGGCGAGTTGGATGTCCGATGCAGGCAGCGACAGATCGATGGCGGAGACGCCGCTCTCGATCGCTGCATCGAGATCCTGCGACGTTATCCGGCACCATGCCGTTAGCCGAACCGGGAGACTCCGCGCAACCGCGGCGCGAATTGCTTCGATCTCGTCGGCGCCCATGACGGGCGTGCCGATCTCGATTTCTGGGACGCCGGCTGCGGCGAGAGAATCGGCAAGCTCCAGCTTTTCCGCCTGTCGTGAAGGCGACGCCGGGTGCCTGCTCACCATCGCGCAATGTCGTATCGCTGAGAAAGATCCGACGGTTCATGAGCTGCCGGTTCTCGTGCTGCCCAGGCATAGACCGGATTGACGGTCTTCAGCGCTTCGCCTGCCGGGCCCACGCAGCCTTTCCACGATTGCGGGCACGACCTCGAGCACCCGATCGACGTCCGCTTCGCCATTCTGGCGCCCGAAGGAGAAGCGGACTGTTGCGTATGGCATTTTCATCGCCCGCAAGACATGGCTCGGCTCCAGCGATCCAGAGGTGCAGGCAGAGCCGGAGGAACAGGCGATGCCGAGGCGGCCGAGAAGAAGTGGGATTGCATCGCCTTCGATATCTTGGAAGGCAATGTTAGCGGTGTTCGGCAACCGTTCAAGCGAATCGCCAGCGACGAAGCTGTTTGGGATATGCTGGAGGATCCCGTCCTCGAGGCGGTCGCGGAGCGACTTTACCCGCGTAGCCTCGTCCTCCATGAATTTCAAGGCAAGTTCGGCCGCCATCCCCAGCCCGACGATGCCCGGCGTGTTCTCGGTGCCCGCGCGCCGGTCGCGCTCTTGGTGCCCCCCCTTGATCAATGAGCAGAAGGCCACGCCGCGCCTTACATAAAGCGCGCCGATCCCTTTCGGCCCATACAGCTTGTGGCCGGAGAGCGACAGCATGTCGACTGCCGTCGATTTCAGCTCTATCGGGAGTCTGCCCACCGTCTGCACGGCATCGGTATGGAAAAGGGCGCCGACTTCCTTGGCCAAGTCGGCAAGCTCGGCCACTGGAAAGATCGTACCAGTCTCATTGTTCGCCCACATGATCGAGACGATTGCGACTTTTGGCGTGAGGGCGACCCTGTAGGCGTCCAGGTCGAGCCGGCCACGGCGATCCACGGGGATTGTGTGCACCTTGACGCCGCGCGTCCTCTCAAGGTGTGCACACAGCGTCAGCACGGCCGGATGCTCGACGGCAGAAGTCACGATCTCTGCTCGATTGGGCATCACTTCGAGCGCCGAAAGAATCGCGGCATTGTCGCTTTCCGTCCCGCCAGAGGTGAAGATGACCTCATCGTCGAACTCCGCGCCGATCAGCGCTTGTACCTGCCGACGCGCCTTTCCAACCGCTGCACCGACCGAGGCGCCAAGACTGTGCATCGACGAAGGGTTGCCAAATTGCTCCGAAAAGAACGGCAGCATCGTTCGAACGACATCAGGGTCGACCCGCGTCGTTGCGTTGTTGTCGAGATAGACAGTCCTCATGCGCACGATCCACAGTCGATCGGAATGATGCGAAGCGCGAGCCACGTCGCATTGAGCTTCTGGCACACGTGGTTGATGCTGACGGCGAACCGGCCGCCGCTGCCGGTGCCCGTCAGTTTGTAAATGGCTTTGACCTTACACAGTGCAGTGGCTGTTTCCAGAATGCCGGCATTCTTCGGGACGAAAAAGCATCCCTTGACCTTGTCGCTAAAGCATCCCTTGACCTTGTCGCTATAGTCCAACATGCCTCTTTTCCTTCTCTGGGGCGATCAGCCGAAGGACTTGCCGCAGCCACACTTGTCCCGCG
Organism: Mesorhizobium calcicola; assembly: GCF_042682105.1. Taxonomy (NCBI): domain Bacteria; kingdom Pseudomonadati; phylum Pseudomonadota; class Alphaproteobacteria; order Hyphomicrobiales; family Phyllobacteriaceae; genus Mesorhizobium; species Mesorhizobium calcicola. The sequence continues at coordinate 150,228 of NZ_JBHUGY010000008.1, read as the reverse complement.
CGTTGGGATTATCGAAGACAAAACCGGAGGATTCGATCTCCGTAACGAAGTCGACGGTCATACCGGCGACGTGGGGTTGGGAGCCTACGTCCACGAACACCTTGACCCCATCCGCCGTTATAATGGCATCGCCTTCGCGCTCGACGCTCTCCAGGCCCATCAGGTATTGGAAGCCGGCGCAACCGCCGGCCTGGACCATGATGCGAAAGCCTTCAACCGGCTCGCTGGCGCGGGAAAGTGCGGCCTTGACGGCGGCAACGGCGTTGTCGGTGAGCGTAATCATGGTTCGATCTCTCCTCAGTCCGTGACGTACTGCGGATCATCATGCATGGACCGTGCCAAAGGAAAAAAACCGCTTCAAACAGTGCGATATCCCTGACTCTGCCGTGAATCTCGCGCGCCATCGTTGGGACGACGTCGGGTAACCGACAGGTCCCCGTCAGGTGTGTCGAGTAAGGCACACAGCGATGTTCGGCTTCAGATCCGGCTGCGCTTGCACGTAAGCCATTGACGAGCATGCCGAAGATCCGTCCTGCGCCTGCTTCCGCGCAATTGGCACGACTTTTGAATCTGCCCTTTCGGCGAGGCCCAAGACTGGTCGACGGATATTCATCTCTTGGGTAGCCTCGTGATCGATGCCAGGAAGGAAAGCAACATGTCAGGTCCGAACCAGCTCCGCCTTCAATGGGAATGCAGCACCGTCCGTAGAATCCGAACCCCTGATCGGCCAATTGGCGTCGGCATCCACAATCGCTCACCACCGGCTAGTGGCCGTCGACTGAAGTGAGATGGGACCGGCATGTGCCTGTCGGCCATCGTCCGCAGTTCAGTTGGTACGCGCGCGCGTTTCGAGGGGTGCCGGACGGCTCTCCAGCAACACTCTGTTCTCGGCGAGCACGAGACCGGGTCGAGCATCAAGGCGCGCCCCGTCGGCTGCAGATCAGCCGGCAGGGCATCGATGATCAAAACGTCTATGGAAGCAGGGGATAGGACATGGAGCAGCGCGAGAAGCCCTCGCCCGAGCAAATCCGGCGTGCACGCAAAGACAGTCCGAAAATCCGCGAGCCCGATCTCGCCGCCCAATTGGGGATTTCGGAAGCCGAACTGGTTGCAGCCGATTGTGGTTTCGACGCGGTTCGCATCGAGCCGCGCGTCAACGACCTGTTGACCGGCCTCGAAGCGGTTGGCGAGGTGATGGCGCAGACCCGCAATGAAAGCGCCGTGCACGAGAAGATCGGCATCTACGACAAGGTGGTAACCGGCAACCACCATGCCATGGTGCTTGGCGATGAGATCAACCTGCGCATCTTCCCGAAGGTGTGGGAGCACGGTTTTGCCGTCGAAAAGCGCGATGGCGGCGACATCCACCGCAGCCTGCAATTCTTCGATGCCGACGGCAAGGCGGTGCACAAGGTGCACGTCAGGCCGGCCTCCAACCTCTATGCCTATCAGAAGCTGGTGGCGCAGCTCGAATCCTCAAACCAGGAGCCGATCGTGTCGGCTAAGGCGAGCGAAGCTGACGATGCTGAGATTCCGGACCAAGCCGCCACGGTCGAGGATCTACGCGACCACTGGAGTCGGCTGACCGACGTGCATCAGTTCTTCGATATGCTGAAGACGCTGAAGCTCAGCCGCTGCGAGGCGATGCGGATGGTCGGCCAGGAATACGCCTGGCTGCTCGACAATGCTGCCATTGGCGCCATGTTCCAGTGCGCGGCCGAAGACGAGATGCCGATCATGTGCTTCGTCGGAAATCGTGGTTGCATTCAGATTCATTCCGGTCCGGTCAAGTCGGTCAAGCCGATCGGCCCGTGGATCAATGTGCTCGACGCGACCTTCCACCTGCATCTGAGAACCCATCACATCCGCGAAGTCTGGGCCGTGCGCAAGCCGACCAGGGACGGTCATATCACGTCGCTCGAAGCCTATGGCGCCGACGGCAGAATGATCATCCAGTTCTTCGGGCAGCGCTATGAAGGCGACCGCGAACGCGGTGACTGGCGGTTTCTGGCCGAGAACCTGCCACGTATCCCAACCCCCGTCAGCAGCGTGAGATAACGACCATGTGTGTTGCCTTCCCTTTACGCTCCCTGCTCGCGCTGATGCTCGGCCTCCTGCTGGCCGCCGCGTTGCCTGCTGAGCGCAGTCAGGGCGCAGCTGTCTTTTCCGATCCGCTGCGGATCACCTCGATCGGCGGCTCTGTCACCGAGATCATCTATGCGCTTGGCGAGGAGCGCCCCCTCGTGGCTCGCGATTCGACCAGCTACGACCCGAACGCTGCACTGAAGCGGCACATTGTCGGCAACGTGCAACGGCTGTTGGCGGAGGGTGCTCCGTCCGTCGGTCGGTCCGGCGTTCTGGCCGTCCACGGCAGCCGCCGAGAGGACGCGATCGATGCAAAGTGGCGTACATACTTTGATCAAGCTGCCAGAGGACGGTCGCAACAAAGGTATCCTCGAATGATATACGTCGTCGGCAAGGAAAGGCCGGGAAACTGCCCGCCTCCGGCAGCTGCATGACACAGCCTGCGGCGGCATCATGCAGCTGTCGTCCGGCGACGACGAGGCGGAAATCAGCAGCTATCTCGACGATGCCTGCGTCCAGCGCTAGCAGCCTGAAGCGCTGCATCAGCGCCGCGACAGAGCCAGCACGGCAATCTGCTGCGCAAAACCCCGAAGCAGCAGGACCTATCGTCCAGTCTGTGCATGACAACCTGCGCATCGGCCGGCTGGATCGCGTGATTGATGGCCTGCAGACGATGCAATATCTGAACCGGGTCAGAGCCCGATTGAGACCAGTTCGGGATTCCGACATAAAACGTCCCTGGCCTTCATCGCTGTTGATATGGCGGGAACGCAGCGCTAATCTTACTACTCGGCCGCGCTGGCACGAAGGGTGCTCGGTAGCTGCAAGAGAACTCGCTGGGCCGGAGAATTCACCATGAACGCTTTCGTCACCCGCGACGGTTCCGGATGGATGCCGCAATATCTGACCGCTATCGACGGCACGACCTGCATCGGGTGCGGCCGCTGTTTCAAAGTCTGCTCGCGCGAGGTCATGCACCTTTACGGCGTCGATGACGAGGGTGAGATCCTTGGCATCTGTGACGGCGAGGACGATGACTTCGACGGCGAGCTCAATCGCATGATCATGGTGGTCGACCATGCCGGCCGCTGTATCGGATGCGGCGCCTGCGCTCGCGTCTGCCCGAAGAACTGTCAGACGCATGTCGCGGCCGACCAGGTCGCCCCATAATCTGACGCAACAGACTGGGAGAACGGCACCATGTTTGCCCATCACCACGGTTGCCGCGGCACTGGCCAATGGCCGTGGGCTGAGATAGGCACGGGGTTCGACCAGCATGTGCTTGCCTGCATCTTCGCGCGGGCGCTCAAGGAGGTTGAGGCCGGCGGCACGACGGCCACCGAGGCAACCGGCCTTTCGCGCGCCGAGTTGCAGGATGTCCTGGCCCGCGATTTCCCCGCAACTGCTATCAACACTTTCGCCTTGGAAGAGGCGAGCGACCCCGAGCCGAGCCTGGAGGAAGAACTTCTGCGCGATCTCTTGCTCGCGCATGCCCGGCCAGGAGACCCGTCGGGCGCCCGTTTCGCCAAGATCATCGCACGGCGTGCCATGCGCAACGACCATCTCTGGCAAGACCTTGGCCTTTTCAATCGTGCCGAGCTCAGCCGCTTGCTTGCCACGCATTTTCCGCGGCTGGCGGCCGGAAACACCCAAAACATGAAATGGAAAAAGTACTTTTACCGCAAGCTCTGCGAGGCCGAAGGCTTTTCGCTGTGCACCGCGCCCAGTTGCGGACAATGCAATGATTTCGAAAATTGTTTCGGCGCTGAGGAAGGCGAAAGCCGCGGATAAGGCCCGGGATCGATTTCCGTTTAGGGAGCGCTACCGTCATGGGTACGAGGCGGCAAGGGTTTATCGCCATTAAGCGATAAGCGCTTTTCCCGCCGCCGCTGCACGGAGGAGGGGATGTTCATCGCTTCGCGATATTTTGTGACTGTGCGTCGCGCGACGTCGACACCGGTTTCCTTGAGCCGGAGAACGATGTCCTCGTCAGAAAGTACGTCTTTGGGCGATTCCAGCGCGATGATCGCCTTGATCCGGTGACGAACCGCCTCGGCGGAGTGCGCGTCGCCGCCTTGCGAGGAGGCGATCGGGACAGTAAAAAAATACTTCAGTTCGAACACGCCGCGCGGCGTAAGCATGTATTTGTTCGACGTCACTCGACTTACCGTCGACTCATGCAGTTTGATCGCGTCAGCGACAGTCTTCAGAGTGAGAGGCCGCAGGTGATCGACGCCATGTTCCAAGAAGCCATCCTGCTGGCGGACGATTTCAGCCGCAACCTTCAGGATCGTCTTGGCGCGCTGATCGAGGCTTCTGATTAGCCAGTTCGCGCTTTCGAGGCAATCGTTGAGAAATGCTTGATCTTTCGAACCTTTGGCGGTCAGGCGTGAGACTTCGGCGAAATAGGTCTGATTAATCAACACTTTGGGCAGCGTCTCTGGATCAAGTTCTATATGCCATCCACCTCCGGGCGAGGGCATGACCCAGACGTCGGGTATGATGGATTGGGGCTCTCCGGATTGGAATCGGTTTCCAGGCTTGGGGTCGAGCGCACGGATTTCATGCAACATCTCGAGCAGGTCGTCCTCATCAACGCCGCAACGCTGCTTCAAGGTCTGAAAATCACGTCGCGCAAGCTTGTCAAGATTGGCAACCAAAGCTGCCATCGCGGGGTCGAACCGGTCTCGCTGGCGCAACTGTATTTCCAGGCATTCGCTGAGAGTTCTCGCAAAAATCCCGGGTGGATCAAACTGTTGCAAGGTTCCGAGAACCCGTTCCACATCAGCCTCCCGGATGTTTAGGCTGCCGGCCAGATCCGAGAGGTCTACCCGGAGGTAGCCAGTGTCTTCCAGATCAGCTGCAAGCAGGCCAGCAATCAGCCGCTCCTGCGGTGTAAATGCGGTGAGGGCGATCTGACGAGCGACATGGTCATGCAAGGTTTCGGTGAGGGCGACAAATTCCTCGGGGGCAGGGCGACTTCCCGTCGCATCGTTCGTCGTGTTGCGCTGTGATTTCCGTTGCCCGACCCGATCCGGGGAACCGGCCCTGATCGGACCGTCGACGTTGTTGCCGCCTGCGCCGACCTGCGGATCCCTCTCCGAATTCGAGGAAGCGTCGCCGACAGGCCCCTCGTCGTCCGACGCTGTTTCCAACAGCGGGTTCTTCTCGAGTTCCCGCTCCACGTACTGATGCAGTTCGGCATGCGCCAGTTGCAGCAAGCGTATCGACTCAATGAGTTGAGGCGATGCCACCATGGATTGCTGCTGGCGCTGAAGCAGGCTTGCTGTGGGTTGCATGGTTAGCGCCAATCCTCTCGAGGGAACCCTTGGGCATTGAAACGTCGACCCCTCTAAAGCGCATCGCGGCTGGAGGGCCTCAGGCGAGGCGCTTTAGAGTCTTGTGTCTTTGCATGTCCCCGCTGCGCACTTTGGGCGACATGCACAAGGTTCATGCGGCGGCCTTCAGCGTTTCAAGAACGTTCTGCGGGGACGAGACGCCATAGGGGTCGGTCTCGCAGTTGTCCGAGAAGCCTTCCTCCTCGAACCACTTCTCCACCACGCCATTCTCGATCAGGGCCGCGTAGCGCCAGGAGCGCATGCCGAAGCCCAGATTGTCCTTGGCGACCAGCATACCCATCTTGCGCGTGAACTCGCCTTTGCCGTCCGGGATAAGCTCGACCTTCTCCAGTCCCAAGGACTTCGCCCACGCATTCATGACGAAGGCGTCGTTGACGGAGACGCAGTAGACGGCGTTAATCCCCTCCTTCTGAAACTCGTCATAGAGCTCTTCGAAATTGGGCAGTTGGTAGGTCGAGCAGGTCGGGGTGAAGGCACCAGGAAGCGAGAACAGGATGACGCGCTTACCGCTGAAATAGTCGTCGGATGTCTTGTCTTCCCAGCGGTATGGATTTGGCCCCTCGATCGACTTGTCGCGAACACGCGTGCGAAAGGTGACGAAGGGAACCTTCTTTTTAACGGTCATCTATGTTTCTCCTCTAATTGAAGGGTGGCGCATTGTTTCTCGGTTGGCTGACGCGACACCGGGCTGGGGCTGGCTCGCCGATCATTCGGTCTATCGGTTGCGTGTTGGCTATTCGTCTCGCCGGCGCTCACACGCCGAGCAGGGCTGGCAAACCGCGATTGGGCGAGCGCCATGCCTTGGCCTGTCGGCCTCGAAGCACTCATGTGCAAAGTAGCCACCGACCATCGATGTCTGGAGGGGACGGCGTCCCGATGTGGGCCCGGAATCGGTACGATCTCCTGGGGCGCTTGTATGGAGCTTCGCGTCTCAGCCATGGTTCGTTGTTGCCTTCTTGGTGCCTTGATGGGCTCTAACGACGAAGAGCAAGCGCCATGCCAACCCCTCGAAGGCAGTGAATCTGACGAGTTTTGCGAAGACCTTTTTGGGCTTGTGCGGGAGCGCCGTGCGTAGCCGACAGGCGCGGAATAATCGACTGGTCACCCGGATCGGGCAAGACTGCAGTATGGTTGGATAATCGGCAGTTCTGCGCCGGTTCGGGAAAGACCAACCGTTTCCGGACAGCCGGACCGATGCCTTACCGTACACCGGCGGGGACTGCAGCGACCGCGCGAGTCTATTTCTCTATTGTGTTCCTGCATGCGCGGCGTTCTGCGAAGACACCTGTCAGCATCTAAGATCGCGCGCTGTTGCTATTCCCTACCCGCATCGAAGAGGTCTTTGCCGCCCTCCAGCTCTAGCTAGTGCCCAAGGGCCGGGACGCGCGGGCTCGCGTCGCGGTGATCGAGATATCTTCATTTGCGCTGCCGTGCGTGTCTGACCGCACATGTTCTTGTGTCCGAAGTCGGACAAGAATGTAGCAAGGCGACCAAGGGTCGCCAAGCCCGCAACGCGGTGCAAGCGGTGCAACGCAAACGGTACGCTAATCGGCACGCAACTTGCTCCGATGATCTTGTCAGAGTGGTCATCAGCAGGGCTTCGCAGCTCAGCGGGGTTTGACCAGTCTGTCAGCTAAACGCGAGTAGGCGGCTGAGGTGCTTTATGGACCAAGGACGACGTGGACACCCTGCCTGCATGAGTTCGCAACCAATCTCATCCGCGCTTGCGCGCAGGCGCTGCATCGCGAAACGGAAATCTCGAGGCACTGAGCCGGGACGTGCAACATGCTGCTGATCGACCTTATGACCAGCCGTGCGATCTCGACCGAGCGGAAGAACGCCTGACGTTTCAGGAGAAGTCAAAATGGCCCCCAACCCAGTTCCAGATCATGTCCCGCCCGAAATGGTGAGGGACTTCAGTCTGTTCACGTCGCCTGGCATGCTGCCGACGCCCAATGGGGATCCGCACGCAGCGGTCGCTTGCGTTCACGAAGGACCGCCGATCTTTTATTCTCCCTATAATACGCGCGATGGCCAGGGCACCTGGGTCATCACTCGCGCCAAAGATCAGCGCCGGGTGCTGCAGGATGCCGAAACCTTTTCCAGCCATCGCAGCATCTTCGCCTCCGCGCTGGGCGAAAACTGGCCGATGATCCCACTTGAACTCGATCCGCCGGCCCATGGCGTGTTCCGCTCACTACTTAGTCCGCTGCTTTCGCCCAAGCGGGTGCTGGTGCTGGAACCGGCTGTTCGCGAACGAGCGATCGCGCTGATCCAGAGGATCGTCGCATCCGGCACAAGCTGCGACGTCATGAAGGATTTTGCCGTTCCTTTCACGGTCAGCATCTTTCTTAGCTTTCTTGGGCTACCCGATCACCGACTCGATACATTCGTGGCCTGGGGCAAAGATCTGCTGCACGGCGACGATGAGAAAAGACAGGTGGCAGCCCGCACAATTGTGGCGTTCATCGACGAACTTGCAGCCGTTCGCCGTAAGGAACCGGCCGACGATTTCATGACCTTTGTCGTTCAGGCCAAGGTCGAGGGCCGACCGCTGACCCATGAGCAAGTCCGTGGCGTGGGCGTGCTTCTGTTCGTCGCGGGGGCTGACACAGTTGCAGCAGCCTTAGGCTTTGACCTCGCCTATCTGGCGCGCAACCTCAAAGAGCAGGAATGGCTGCGCACCGAACCGGACCGGATCGCGCCCGCGGCCGAAGAATTGCTGCGCGCCTATCCAACGGTGCAGATCATCCGCGTGGCGAAGAAAGATATTGACTTCGAGGGCGCGCCCATCCGCAAGGGGGATTATGTTTCCTGTGCCACGATGATCGCCAATCGTGACCCGACGGAATTCGAACGCCCCAACACGATCGATCTGGCGAGACAGGAAAATCGTCACGCCGCGTTCGGCTACGGTCCCCACCGCTGCCTCGGCTCACACCTTGCCCGGCGGGAGATTGTCATTGGTCTGGAGGAGTGGCTGTCGCGCATCCCGGCCTTTCGGATCAAGGAAAGTACGGCGCCCATCGCCCATGGCGGCCATTTGTTCGGAATCGAAAATCTGATCCTGGACTGGTCCTGAGCAAAGCCGCCCCGAGACGCGGCGCAGACAATGGAGACAGCACCATGCGCATCATCGTCCATACTGCCAAATGCCAGGGTCACGCGCGCTGCTGGGCGCAAGCGCCCGGCATCTTTAAGCTTGACGATGAAGGCTCCATCCTGCCCGGTGACATCGAGGTTGCGGAGGCGGAGCAACTGCTTGCGTTCCGAGCCGCGAGGTCCTGCCCAGAACGTGCGCTGGAAGTCGACCACGCTCCGGCTGCGCAGGTCGAACTGGACGCCGTCCAACCGACAGCCCGGCAAGTTTAGATGCGCGGAGCGATGGGACCGCACAACGGAAAAGGCTGGCGCGGCCTGTCCCACCGCTGTCCGCGTGCAACCGCGCAAGGGGCATATCTGCGACATCGAGGTGCTCCACTGCCCAAACGCCAGCAGGGTGGCGAAACGCCTCTTCCAATCTCAGGATTCGCAACAGAGCCGATGGACCAGGAAAAAATAATCGAACTCACCGACCGTGAGGCAATCCGCGACTGCCTCTACCGGTACTGCCGCGGGATAGACCGCGCCGATGAGGCGGCGCTGCGCAGTTCGTACTGGCCCGATGCGCAAGACAATCACGGGGCCTATTGCGGCTCGGCCGACGGCTTCATTCGGTTTGCGCTCGCGGTGTTCGAGACCGGACCGCGCAACATCCATCAGATCGCGAACATCCTGATCGAATTCACTAGTCGGGCAGAGGCCACGGTCGAGAGCTATTTTACTGCCCTGCAACGGGGACCGGACAACGACGGAGAAATACGCCAGACGCTGCTGTGCGGCCGTTACTGCGATCTGTTTCAGAAGAGGGAAGGTCAGTGGCGGATTGCGGAACGGACGGTCGTCTACGATTGGTGCGAGGAGCAGACCCCACCAGCGGTTGCCGAGGCAGAACGGTTCGGCCCGCGGCGGCCGATTGGAGCACCGTATCCGCACGATCCGGTCTATGCGCTCGGAAAGCGTGGCGTCCATGTTGCCGTCTGAGATTTCGAACCGGAGATCCGCATCAGCAGTGGGGACAACCTTGCAATGCCATAGCCATCCCGGCGAAAGCCCGCCCCGTGAAAATACCGCTGCCGGAAAGCACGACGTCTATCTGGGCCGCAACTGGCCGTCATCGGGACGTGACCCGGCCGGTTGTACCACCCAACGTTGATGGGCTGAGATCACTGAGGGCTGTCGCGGAGAAGTGCGCATGAAGCAGGCAGGACGCATCGTCATCATTACAGGCGCCGCCGGCGGCATCGGTCGTGCCTTGGTCGATCTTCTTGCGCGCGAGGGAGAGACTGTTGTTGCGGTGGACCTTCCGGGCAGCGGCGTGGTTGAACTTGCCCGTAGCCTCGGCTGCCCGCATCTCGGCCTCGAATGCGATGTCTCGCGAGAGGGGGATGTCCTCGCCCTTTATGGCCGGATCGAAGCACAGTTCGGGCAGATCGGCGTTCTCATCAATAACGCCGCGGTTGGACCCGCCATGGCTGCGACTGTCGACACCGGTGTCGATGCCTTCCGGCGCGACCTGGCAGTAAACTTGATAGGGCCGTTCGTCATGGCTCGCGAAGCGGCAAGGCGCATGAGGCCGGGCGGTGTCATCGTCAACTTAGCTTCCATGGCGGGCGTGGTCGGCAACCCCAAGCGCAACGCCTACGCAGCCTCGAAAGCGGGCTTGATCTCGTTGACGAAGTCGCTTGCATGCGAATGGGCTCCTCGCGGCATCCGCGTGACGGCTGTCGCGCCGGGCTACGTGCGCACGCCGATGGTCGCGGAACTGGAACGCGCAGGCAAGATCGACCTTGCGGCGGTGCGTCGCCGCGTGCCTATGGGACGCTTGGCGCGCCCGGTCGAGATCGCCCTCGCCGTGCGTTTTCTGATCAGCAGGGAGGCGCGCTACATCACGGGATCGGTGCTGGCGGTCGACGGCGGTTGGATGTCATTCAACCAGCCAGGGGATGCGCATGCACCGGTGGATGGGACGCCTCCAGCCGAACTCTCCTGTCCGGCCGAACGCACCGACGCGCGAATCGTGCTCGTCACCGGGGGCGCCAATGGCATAGGCGCGGCCGTCGTTCGCCGCTTTGCCTCGAACGGTGACACCGTCGTGATTGCCGATAGAGATCGCGATGCGGCGACGGTGCTCGCTGCATCGCTCGACAGCAAGAACCTGGCGAAATCCGTGGATGTGGCCGTCGAAAGCGAAGTGGTGGCGCTGTTCGAGGAGCTGCGGGCACGCTTCGGGCGCGTCGATGTCCTTGTAAACGGTGCTGCCGTCGCCGACACTTTTGCGGCGGGTATCGAACAAATCCCGGCAGATATTGAACACGTCCTTGGTGTAAACCTTACCGGCGCCTTCACCTGCGCGCGCGAGGCGATCAAGGCGATGGGCGCTGGCGGCGTGATCCTCAACCTCGGATCGATCAACAGCTTTCTCCCTGTCGCGCCGCGCCATGCTTACGGCGCCTCGAAGGCCGGGATGGACATGCTGACCCGATGCATGGCGGCCGAACTCGGGCCGGTCGGCATTCGGACAGTAACCGTCGCTCCTGGCTACATCCGCACGCCTGGCGTTGCCCAGTTGGCCAAGGCTGGCCGCATCGACTCCAAAGCGATCGGACGACGCATACCGATGGGCAGGATGGGGCGGCCGGAAGACATCGCACACGCGGCGTTTTTCCTTGCTTCGTCCGACGCCTCATACATCAACGGCTCGGTCCTCTATGTGGACGGCGGCTGGACCTCGTTCGGTGATGCGGGAAACGCCAGCGAACTCTATGACGAATGTTTTGCGGAGGTCGGGCATTGATTGTCGATCATTCGCCAGGCAACGCGCTGCGGCTCATCGAAGCCGAGGGCGTCCAAGCCTTCACGCCCATTCAGCGCGTCGCGCCCGCGACGCTGTCTGCGATCGAAGATGTCATCGCCGCCGAACCGGTCGATGCAGTCCCAACCGCTCCAGGCGCGCCTGCCGCCGCCCACTGGCAAGCGGGTTGGCGCAAGACTACGCCGCCGACAAGGGCTTGGATCAACCGCGGCCAACGCCTTGTTTGCACATTTCGAGCGACCGTTATCGGCCAAACCCCCCTCTGCAGACAAAGGAAACACCATGGAATTCGCGACCTTCATCCTGGCCGCCCAGCGCGGCTATCATCAATCATCCGACAGCGTCATCCGCAACTCAATCGAACAGGTCGTCCTTTCGGAACAGGCTGGCTTCGACACCACCTGGTTCGCCGAACACCACTTCAACAATTACAGCCTGATCCCCTCGCCCTTGATGATGGTGGCGCACTGCGCCGGCTTGACGGACACCATTCGCCTCGGCACCGCCGTCTGCGTGCTCCCCCTCTATCAACCCCAGCGCCTGCTTTCCGAGATCGGCTTCGCCGATATCGTTGCGAGCGGTCGTCTCGAACTCGGCGTCGGCCTGGGATACCAGCAGTTCGAGTTCGAGCGTTTCGGCGTGAATATCGATGAGGCGCCGGCGGTCTTTTCGGAATATCTGGACATCCTTCTGAAGGGCCTCAACCAAAAAATCTTCGAGCACGACGGCCGGTATGAGAAGATACCGCCGACGGCGATTTCGGTGCGCACCGTCCAGAAGCCGACTCCGCCGATCTGGATCGCTGGCGGGTCCGAGAGGATGGCCCGGGCCTATCGTGAGGGACATAATTTTTTTGTCACAGCATTCCACAACGGCTTGGAGACTTTGAGCACTCTGCGCGATTCGATCGAGAAGGCGGCGGCTTCCGAGGGCAAGAATGTCACGGACGCCAAGATATCGTTGCTGCGCTGCTGCTACGCCAGCGACGACGAAGCGGAGATCGACTGTTACCTCGACAATGCCCGCTTCCAGCGCCGGTTGTCTGAAGCACTGCATCAGCGCCGCCAGCAGAGCCAGGACGGCTATCTGCTGGAGGAAACGCCGACGCAGCAGGATCTGTCGTTCAAGACCATGCGCGAGAACCTGCCGATCGGCAGCGTCAATCGCGTGATTGATCGGCTGTTGGAGGAGATGGAGGTCTTGAAACCGGACCAGATCGCAATTCAGACTCAGTTGGGGGATTTCGATCAAAAGACGATGCTACGCCAGATCGAGCTCTGGGGAGACAAGATCATCCCGGCGGTCAACAAGTCGCTCGGCCCCTCGGAGGCTGGCAGCTTGCAAGTTCGCAACGACTTGAATTGAATTGCTGCCATTGGCTTGCCCTGGCCGGCATCGGGCAGCACTGCCCAACGGCGGACACCGCTGGCCGCCATGCATTTGCACATTACGAGCATCTTCAGCACCGTCGAAGGTCCATCGGAACGCCTCACAGCCATCATGCACCACAACCCAAATTGGCGGACACCCATCCGCATGTGCGATTCAGCAGCGAGAGCGTGCTGCAAGGCTCCAAAACCAATTAGAAGACAACCACGATCGAGCGGTCACCGCTGTCCCGTCAGCTTACTGAAAATTCAAACCCTACTCTCCACACGAGGCCCGTATGACGACCAACATCAAGATCAACGGTACTGTTCACACGGTCGATGCCGATGGTGATACCCCATTGCTGTGGGTCTTGCGCGATGTCCTCGGCATGACCGGTACCAAGTTCGGATGCGGTGCCGGTTTATGCGGTGCTTGCACGGTGCATCTCGACGGACAGGCTGTGCGCGCCTGTCAGACCCCGATCGACAGCGTCGGGGAGAGTTCCATCACAACAATCGAGGCCATAGGCGAGACGCCGCAGGGTAAAGCGCTCCAGCAGTCCTGGATCGATCTCGACGTGCCGCAATGCGGCTATTGCCAGTCCGGCCAGATCATGTCGGCTGCCGCTCTCCTTGCAGCCACACCGAAGCCCACCGACGCTGATATCGACGCTGCGATGTCCGGCAATGTCTGCCGCTGCGGCACCTATCAGCGCATTCGTGCTGCCATCCATCGTGCGACCGCTTGAGGATAGAGGCTAATGTTCGACAGGTCGCTCCGTCTAAACCGCCGCAACTTTCTCGCTGCCGGGGGAGGTCTCGTAGTCGCGCTTTCTCTGCCGTCGTCGCCTCGAAGGGCTGCGGCTCAAGCATCACCAGGCTTCGCGCCGAATGCCTTCATTCGTATCGATCGCCAGGGCATCGCCACGATGGTGATGCCCATGGCCGAGATGGGGCAGGGGATCCACACCGCGCACGCCATGCTGCTCGCAGAGGAGCTTGACGTCGGCCTTGATCAGGTTCGCCTCGAACTGTCGCCCGCGAGCGACGCGCTATACGGCAATCCTCTGTTTGGGCCTCAGAGCACCGGCGGGTCGACTTCGATCCGCGCTTTCTGGATGCCGCTGCGCCAGGCAGGCGCGGTTGCCCGCACTCTCTTGCTAGAAGCCGCGGCCCAAAAATGGGGCGTCGATCCCAAGACCTGTCGCGCCGAGAGCGGCTCGGTTTTCGAAACATCTGGATCCCGCCATCTCGCCTATGGCCAGCTTGTCGATGCCGCAGGCACCCTGCCGGCACCCGCACCCGAAAGCGTAGCCCTCAAGGATCGGAAGGACTTCAAAATCATCGGCAAGCCTCACAGGCGGCTCGACACACCCGGGAAGGTCAATGGAACAACTGTCTTCGGGATCGACACTAAAATTCCCGGGATGAAGATCGCCGCAATCGCCATCTCGCCGGTATTTGGCGGCAAACCGAAATCGGTCGACGAAAAAGCGGCTCTGGCTGTCAGAGGTGTCCATCAGGTCGTCCTGACCGATCAGGCTGTGGCGGTTGTCGCCGACCATATGGGCGCTGCCAAGAAAGGCCTCGATGCGGCTGCGATCCAGTGGGACGAGGGGCCGAACGCCACTGTCAACAGTGCCGACATCATCCGCCAGCTCAAGGAGGCTTCGAAGACACCCGGAGCTGTAGCGCGCAGTGAAGGTGACGTCGAGAAAGCGCTGGCTGGTGCGACCCGGCGCTTGGAAGCTGTCTATCAGTTGCCGTTCCTCGCGCACGCGACCATGGAGCCGATGAATTGCACCGTGCATGTGAAGAAGGATGCTTGCGACGTCTGGGTCGGTACGCAAGTGCCCACCATGGCGCAGACGACCGCAGCGCAGCTCACCGGCTTGCCTGTCGAAGCCGTCACCATCCACAATCATCTGATCGGCGGCGGCTTCGGCCGTCGGTTGGAGGTGGACGGCATTGAGCATGCCGTTAAGGTGGCGCAGCAGGTGGACGGGCCAGTCAAAGTTATCTGGAGCCGCGAGGAAGACATCCAGCACGACATGTATCGGCCTTACTATTATGACCGGCTGTCGGCCGGGCTTGACGCATCTGGCAAGCTGGTTGCCTGGACTCACCGCGTTTCCGGATCGTCGGTGACGGCGCGTTATTTTCCTGCTGGCATGCAGAATGGTGTCGATCCGGACGGCGTCGAGGGAGCGGATCAACCGCCTTATGCATTTCCTGCCATTCATGTTGAATTCAAGAGGGTCGAGCCGCCGGCCGTTCCCACCGCCTGGTGGCGTGGCGTTGGTGCGACCCATAATATCTTCGTGGTCGAAAGCTTCATCGATGAGCTGGCAGCGGCGGCGAAGGCTGATCCTGTCGAGTTTCGCAAGGCCTTGCTCAGCCACAATCCGCGTGCGCTTGGCGTGCTGACGCTGGCCACGCAGAAGGCGGGTTGGGGAGCACCGATGCCCCAGAGGCAGGGTCGGGGCGTTTCGGTGCAATTCGCCTTCGGCACATACATGGCGACCGTGGCGGAGGTCGAGGTGGGCACCGACGGCATGGTCAAGGTTCATCGGCTCGTCTGTGCGGTCGATTGCGGGCTGCAGGTCAATCCCGACACGATTGCGGCTCAAATGGAAGGCGGTTGCATCTTCGGCCTGACGGCTGCCTCGCACGGCGCCATCACGCTGAAGGACGGGCGGGTGGAGCAGGGCAATTTCGACACTTATCTTCCGATGCGAATGGATGAAGTGCCCGTAGTGGAGACACACTTCGTCAACAGTGCCGAAGCGCCTGGGGGGATGGGCGAGGCTGGAACCGCGGCGGTATTTCCAGCCCTAACGAATGCGATCTTCGCGGCGACGGGCAAGCGCATCCGCACGCTGCCCGTAGACACCAAACTCCTCAAATCTATCTGACCGCTTTCAGGGTATAGGGTTAATTGGAGAAGCTCTGCGGGTCGAGATCCCAGGCAACCTTGGCCTCCAGCGCCTTCTGCCGCTTCTTCATCGTCTCGAGATTGTGCCGCTGCCACACCCCGCGCACCCCGGAGGCGAGACCGAGTGGCCGCGTTTCCTCGCCAGCCTTATGGCATGCGGATCTGACCTAAGGCCAGCAGCTCCAGCGACAATTCGAGAATGATCGTCTCCACCTCCGGAGCGTCGGTGGGCAGCAGCGGCTTTCTTGCGCGTCATCTCCTGCAGAGTCAGCTCCCGCCCGTCTCCTACGCTGTCGTACGAATAACCCATCATCTTGCAGGTTTGGCTGACATTGCCGGGCTGTTTGGCGAGCTACAACAGCCCCACCTTGGCGCGGATGATCTTTTGGTCCTTGGTCATTTCGGAATCTTTCACGCCGAGGCCGGGCGCTGCGAACCCTGACCACTCCGCGCCCGGCCTCGGCTCTCGGTTCAGCTTTATGACACCGTCTGTCAGATTAAGTCTAAACTTTTGCCCTTTGCGATGGGCTATGAGGATATAGAAATCAGGTTTATCGATCATCAAGATCCTGCAATAACGAGGCAGCCAGGGCCTCCTCGGCGATGGCCACGCGATGCTGAAGCATGGCCAGCGTCAGCGCTCCGTCCCATGCTGCTTCGACCGCCTTTCCTCCAAGCGGGTGGGCCAGGCTCGGAGCTGTTCGCACGGCGGCTATATAGTCGACGGCGCCAAAGCGCCATGGCTCGGCACCATGTTCGCGCATGATGTGGTTGCCGATGCGCAATCCGGGCCAGTCAAAATCGCCGTGATAGTAGAGGCGCGCGCCCGCCTGCGCGAGTTGGGCCAGAAGGCATCGTTGGGCAGCCGCTGGCATACCATCGGTGCAGACCAGCGGGGCGCAGCCAGCTCCCCATCGGTCAGCGGCGATGGCGAGCAGGTTGGGATTTTCGCACACGTAGACGTTACGGCCCGTTGCATCCCATCGGGGCGGCGAGCGCAGCAGCGATCGCAGCGATGCATAGGCTGGCTCTCCCAAGCGCCAACGATCGCTTTCTGTCCCGCTTGTCGGCAGGTTCAGGGACAGGGCAGGGCGTGCCAGCTCATTGACCAGAACCCCTGCTCTGGCCCACGTCTCGCGGGCTCGCTCCGCACCGCCGGCCGGGATCAGATCGATGTCCTCGCTCGATTTCCGTATCGTCTTGCCATCTTCGTTGGCAACGGGTGCGGCCGGGTCATCAGCGGGCGTGGCGGTCTGGCGCCAGACTGCCAACACGAGTGTCGCGACCCCGCGGCCGTTGTCAAGCGCATGGGCATCGCCCAGAACGTCCGCAGCCAATTGCGAACGCGTGATGCCTTTCGCCGGCAGATACCGCAGCACCTCTTCGGCGCGTCGGCAAAGCTCCGATGCAGCGATCGCATCCCGCCGAGCGATCCGCTTGAGCAGGCCGATGCCCTCCGGTGTCAGCAGCAAGCTGGCCAAGCCGGAATGCCTGCAACCCTCGATTACACCGGACCACACTGTTTGCAGATGGAGGCGCATCCCGGCGAGATGAACGATGGGGCCGTCGAGCTTTTCCAACGCATCGCGCAGGGACGTGGCGATGCCGGAGTGCAGCAGGTCGGCATCGACCTGGCGGACGTTGATTTGTAGGGACTTGGAGCGGCGCTGCGGGCGACCGAGCAGCGAGGCCAGTGTTGCGTGTTCTTCCGCGCTAAGCCCGGCGACGCGAATAGGATCGACAGTGCCGCCGAGCGGAGCGCGCTCGAAGCGTTGGCGCAGCCGCTTGCGCAGCAAGGCGAGGTGCTCACCGCCGAGCAGGCGTTGAAGTCGCGGGTCGGCCTGGTCGTTCATGCTGGCGCAAAGCGGCGATCGGGATCGGCCTCGGACGTCTTTTCCCGGCCGTCCCAGCTCCATCGCGACACGAACACGGCGTCGATACCTTCGCGCCGCTGCAACTGGCAGATGGCGACGCCCGGCAGTTCAGCATAACACGCCCACTCGCGCTCGCTGGTGATGACGAAGTCCAGATCGAACTCGCGGATCAGACCCATGCAATGCGCGCGTGCTGTGTCATCGATGCCGGCGAAGGCTTCGTCGAGCAGCATCAACCGCGGGGCTAGGACGTGGCTGCCCTGGCTGTAGAAGCTGGCGACCGCAGCAAACAGCGGCACCGTCAGACCGAGCGCCCGCTCGCCGCTCGAGGCGGGTCCGGAAAGCTTGCGCCAATGTCCCTCCTGCCAGCGTTCGACGCGGAAGCGGTGCCAGTGGCGATAATCCAGGGCGCGGGCCAGCTGGTCGAGCAAGGTCCCGCCGCTGTCTTTTCCACCGCTGGAATCAGCGCGCTCCCGCTCGGCGGAGATGCGCTGTTGCAGCATCGCACCGACGACGCTCCGGTCGCCTGACGACCAAAGGTCCGCGCTGGTGTTGAGCAGGCGCTTGCGCGCCACGTCGAGGCCCACCGGCGCTCCTTCCTCTTCTAGCAGTGGCTGCCACAACAGGCGATAGCGTACGCCGGTGGAGGTAGGGCGTTTGTGCAACTCGCCGTTGATGGCGTCGACTTGACGTTCGGCGCCCTGCAACAGGCGCTGGATTTCCGCGGCGATTTCAGCCTGCAGATGGTTCTCCAGAACAGCCCGTTCGTTGGCGGTGAGCAGTTCGCTGCGCTGGGCGATCTCTTCGGCGAGGCGCGTGGCAAGGCGGTCGGGCCGTTCGCGCCGGTTCTGATAGACGATATCCACCCTGAAACCCCAATCGCTGGGGTCGGCCTGGGCCTGGTGGCCGAGCGCGCCAAGCGCGCGCTGCAGCTCGGTCAGTTCTTCAGCTGTCTGCCGCTGGACGCGCGCCCACGCCTCGTCGTCGTCCTTGAGGTTCGACAGATCCTGTTCGGCGCGGCGGGCCAGCGTCAACGCCGGGTCGATCGTCCACTGAACGCTCATGTCGGGCATTTCAACATGCGGCAGGGCGGCCGACAGCAGGCCCGTGCCCGAGAATTGCTGCAATGTGGAGATCGCCTTGGCGCGGGCCTCGCCGCGCTGCTGAAGAACGAGGTTCGCCGTCTCAGCCTGCTGGCCGGCAACCGCACGCGCCTCACTTGCCTTGCGCCAGGCTTCGCCGGCGAGCTTCAGGGCGGCTTCACCGGCTTCGACCACACGGCGCGCATCGGTCAGTTGCCGCTGCAATTCCTCGACCTTGGCGCCGACCGTTTCGCGCAGCACGTCGAGCCGAGCAGAGGCGTCTTCCGCTTCAACACGGGCTGTCGCGAGTTCCTCTTCGCGCTGCCGCACATCGTGGCGTGCCTCACTCTCGCGGGCACGCTGACGTTGCCGCTCCGGCAGTGCCAGACGGACCTCATGGGCCACTTGTTCGAGCCGGACGTGCGCATCGCGATAATGATCGAGCGCTGCTTGGATGGCAGGCAGCGCTTCGGGTATTTCGGGCAGGCGCTGGTCAACGGCATCCGCGGCAAGCTGCTCGCGCACTGCCGTGAGCGCCTGTTCGGCCTCGCGACACCGTGTGTCTGCTTCGGCCAGCTTTTCGCTGGCGAGACGCGCGGCTTGGGCGCTAGCGGTGGCGGTCAAATGAGCGACCCGCAACGCCTCGTCGGCGGGCGCAAGCCGCCACTCTTCGTCGGCCTGTTCCCGATACAGCGCGAGCTGCTCCACCTTGGCTCGCACATCCGTCAACTCAACGGAGAGTTGGGCGAGGCGGCCAGCAATCTCGGCCAACCGCCGCCCGCGGGCTGCGGCGCGGGCCGCGTGGCCGATGTAGACTGCCTCTGGCTTGCCCCACGCACCGGACAATGCGCCGAGGCGGAAGCGGCCGTCGGGGGCGATCCAGGCCTCGCTGTCGATCGGATCGTCGTCCGCGCAGGCGATGCCCGACAGCACGCGCTCGATGATGTTGGCTGGCACGACGCAGCCGGCCGAGACGGTGGCTTCCAGCCAGTCAACGAGCGATGGAGAGTGCTTTTGTCGTTCCACAGCCTGCGTATCGTAAGGTAGGGTGCCGCCATCGCCGGCTTGGAGGCGTCCGTCAGGCGCTATCCAGGCGTCCAGCAACCCGGCGGCTTCGAGCGCGGCTTCAAGGCCGCCGCGTTGCGGGGCAGCCACCGTGCCGCGAAAATCGACCACTTGCCAGAGCGGCGCGCCCTGACGTGCATCGCGGACAGAGGCATCGCGCGTATAGGGCAGGGGCGGCGCCATTTCGTCGCCGGCTTCCAGGCGTCCGCGTTCGTCTTTCAGGGTGTCGTATTCCATCTCCAGCGCCTGCCTTTGGCCGTCGAGCGCTACGCGACGCTGAGTCAGCGAAAGGCTGGCCCCTTGATATGCCGCTTGCAGAAGCCGGAGGGTGGGGTTGTCACCTTGGAGCGTTATTGTCCATTCCGCCAGGGCCGTCAATGCCGCGGATCTGCCGTCGGGATCGACCAGCAATTGTTTTAGGCCGATAAAATAGCGGTCCCAGCTCTCCACCAGAGCACGGCCTTGCTGTTCGAACTTAGTGTCGGCTTGGGTCCGACTTTCGGCAGCCTCTTCAGCTGCGATGCGCCTTTCATCTTGGACTTCGCAGCGCCGCGCATAGGCGGCCTCAGCCCGCGCGACTTCGTCGTGGCGGCGACGCAACTGGGCAATCTGCTCACGCCGGCCGACAACGAGGTTGCGGAGCTCGCCGCAGGCCCCGTCGAAAGCATGCTGCGTCAGCTCGATCAGCGCGGAAGCTTGCGATGTGGCGAGGGGATTTCCAGCATGCTGGCCAGCGATGCCCGCCGCATCGGCGTGCGTCGCACTTTCCAGGCGCAGATGGGCCAATGCGCGTTCGGCCTGGTCCGCGCGCTGGATTGCGCGTCCGGCTTCTTGCGTGCTGAGTCCCAGCCGTCGGCCCGCCTCTTCGACGGCCGCCGTGGCCTTCTGCATCGCCTGCAGTCGTGCAGCCCTGTCTCTTTCGGCGGTTTCGAGGCGGTTGGCGTCCTGCATCGTCGGGTCGGAACGCAAAGTGTCGAGACGCGCGCGCCCTCGCGTCAGCACGATCTCCGCATCATCGTGGGTCGTTCGTGCCAGCGTTTCTTGCGCTTGGGCTTCGTCAAACCGGACCTGGGCTTCGCCTCGTGTCCGGCTGGCGTTGTCAAACTCGGTCTGGGCCTGGCGCAACAAGCGTGCCTGCCGGCGGGTCTGTGTGCCGGCGTAGATGCGATAACGCTCTTCGAAACGGCCGACGGCCTTGACCAGGGCCTGATACTCGTCGAGCTGACGACGGTCTTCCTCCAACTGTCCAAACGCTTCGGCAACGTCGCCGAGTAATTCGGGCGCCAGCGGCGGCAGGGCCTCGGTCAGGGCATTCGAAAGCGCGGTCTCGTCCGGCTTTCTGGAAAGCTGCGGCTGGCGAAGCTGGATCAGCGTGTCCATCAACGCGTCGTAGCGCTTGGCGCCCAAATGGAACAGGCGCTCGTCGACGGCGCGGCGGTAGCCGGCTGCAGTGTCGAACACCTGGCCACGACCATCGAGCGCGTCGCGCAGGCGCTCCTTGGTCAGTACGACACGCTGCGCGCTCGTCAACCACAGATCCTGGTTGATGCGCGGCGCGCCGTCGGTGTCTTCCAACAGGAAGAACCAGCTATCGACCTGCGGACGGGCCGCCGTTGCCGAAAGGCCGGCGCCGAGCGAGAGAAAACGTGGCGTGCCGTCTTCCGCGACGCGGCCAAACTCGATCCACGTATAGCCGATGCGCCGGTCATAGCTGTTCATCAGCAGGTTCCAGGCCATCTTCTTGCTGCCGTCCCCGTCGGGCTCGATGCGCGAAGACTTGAGCTGCGCGTCGAGCAGCAGTGGCAGCGTCAGCGACAGCACCTTGGACTTGCCGGTGCCGTTGTTGCCCCGCAGCAGCAGGTGGCCGTCGCGGAACCAGAATTCCTCGCTGTCGTAGTGGAAGAGCTCCACCAGACCCAGGCGCAGAGGCTGCCAGCGCTGCCGCGTCGGCATCGGCAAGGCGGGTTTTTCCGGAGGCAAGGCGAACAGGTTCATGTCGATTCCAATCGAAGGCCGGCTGCCCTGGTCGAGGCGCCGCGGCTTTCGCGAATCTCAGCCTCGCCCAGCGCGAAGCGCGCGAGCGCCGGCAGGGGCTGTATGAAGCCCGCCATCCGCACGGCAAGTCGCAGCTTTTCCAATCGATCGATCGCAATGGTGGCGAGCTCGCGCTCGGCGCCGGGCTCGCGCGCCGATTTGCGCCAGTAGCGGCCATACCGGCCCTTGGCCTCATGCAGGAAGTCGGCAATGTCGTGCTCCCGCATGCCGGTGGCCGGTGCCGTGCCGGCCCCATCCGTCCGGCGCTGCCTTTGGCCGGTGGCTAGGTGTTCGGCAACCAGCAGCGTTACGTGGGCGTCGGTGCCCTCGGCCGGCATGGCGACGTCGGTCAGCACACCGGCTTCATCGACCAGCGCCAGCCCTTCGGCGCGCTGCTCGGCCACCAGGCCGGCGGCCTCGCACAGGCGAGCCGCCATTGCGCCGCGCTGATTGAAGAAGTAGGCTCGGGCTTCCGTGTCCAGCGTCTCGACATAGACCACCGGATCATCGAGAAGCCGGCGCGCGAGTTGGTGGCGCAGCGCCGTGCGCCGACCTTCCTCGCTGTCCGCTACATGTTCGCCGACAAGGGCGCGTAGCCGCTCTTCGAGCGTTTTGGGCGCTTCTTCCGGTGACCAAGTGGACGGGCCACGCACAGCCGCCAGCATGCCGGCGAGCATGCGGCGTTGCACGTCGTAGAGCGCATCCGCCTGATCGCCTCCGGCCTGCACGAACGTTTCTTCGTCGCCGGCCACGCGGTGCAACACCCCGAGGCTCAGCAAGGTGCGGCACACCGAAACCAGTTCGCGCCGCTCGTGTTGCGCCTCGAGAACGAAGGTGAAGTCGAGCATCGGCTCGGCGGCGAGCTCCAGCAGCCTCTCTCCTAGCAGGCGCAAAGTGATCTGCGGGTCGGCACGTTCGAGCACCGCGCAGGCGAGGCTAAGCAGCACGTAGCGCCGGCGATCGTAGCCGGGGAGGCCGCGCATGGCGTCGGTCACGTCTCCTGGCCGCTTGTAGAGGCGCGCGCCCTCGCGCTCGACTTGTAATATCCAGCCCGTCTCGCGAGAAAACCATTCGCGCAATGATTCGGCCTGGCGGCGTATGACGGCGAAATCCTCATGTGCCGGGCCTATCAACGGCGTCATCAGCAGGGCGCGCACGCAGGCGCGGAACTCCTCGCGCCGGAAGCGCTGCTGCAGCAGGCCAATTCCGCGACTGTCGTTGGAGCCGTTCGTCGCTGTCATCGACTGTCCTGCAAGGGCGTGATGGTGATCAGATGGTCGCGCCCTGCAAAGACGCCATGCGGCGTGTTTATCGTGGCGCGGCTGTCGGGGGCAAGCGGCTTCAAGTGGATGTGCAGTAAGCCATCGCCCGTCTGGCGTTCCACCGGCGTGTCCGGTCCGGCTTGTTCGCTTAGCGCCTCCCCGAGCAGGCCCAGAAACAGACCAAAGGCATGTATGTCGAGTTCCCCCAGATCCGAAAGCCGCGCCGGGCGGCTGGTGGCGAGGCGCTTGCGCGCCGCTTCGACCTGCAGCGATTCCTCCGCGAGCTGAAGTGCCAGGAACGCTCGCTCTTCGGCGCGGTCTCGCACGCGCGGCAGCGGTCCGCGCGGGGCCGCTTCGCCGTATTCGCGCAAACGCGGGTGAATCTTGAGCGGCGCGGCGTCGGCCCAGGAGGTGCTGGCCGGCAGCTCGGCGTCCGCGTTGGCGTTGAGCGAGAAATGCCGCGCCGGATTGAGGGCGAAGGCCGCCCGCGCAAGGCGGTGCGCCTCGCCGTTGTCTGCGCAGGCGGCAAACCAGCCGGCGAGCATGCGGAAGTCGGCAGAGCGATCGCTGCGGCCGCTGCGCCGCTCATTCAGCGCGGCGATAGCAGCCAGAAGCTGGGGGATGGCCGATCGTGCCCGCGCCCGCAACAGCTCGGCTTGCGGGGGCTCGTGGCCGGTGCTGAGAAACCAACCGCGCAGACCCTTCCAGCGTTCTCGCCAGGCTTGCAGGTAATCTTTCCGCGCCTCGACCTGATCCCGTGCGCCGCCGGGAGCCGCGTCACGCGATTCGCGCTCGGCCACCTGTCCAAGCAGGGCATCGATGCCCGGCTCCAAAGCCAGGATGAGGCGTGCGATGGTGTCGGAACGGCGCACCAGATCACCCATGAAGCGCTCCAGATAGTCGATCAGCCGCTTCTTGTAGTTTGCGACCACCCCTGCTTCGGCTTGCTGCAGCTCGATGCTGCGCGCGACGCCGGCCATGAACGCCTGGGCGTTCTCGGCCAGACTTTCGAAGACACGCACGAGATCCCGTAGCGTTTCGTGGATCTTGGCCGCGTCAGGTTCGGTTGCTTCGGCCAGCGCCTGAAGTGCCTGCAGTCGGCTCGCTATGTCCTCGAGCGCCACCGTTTGCAGCTCAGCGCGGCGCTGCAAGGTCTGTACGAACACTGCCAAGGCGGATTCCACGGCCTCGCCGCCCTGCGAAAGGCGATAGAGAAAGCGTGCACGGTAGAAGTCGCTAAGGCTGGCAACCCGCGCGGTGTCGGGATGCGATTCAAGATTGCCCCATTCCGTAAGCTGAGTGAGCGCCGTATTCACGTCCTCAATGCGCGGCGGCCCGTCCGGCCATCGGGCTTCGGCAAGCACTTCGTCGGGCCGCAACTGCAAACGATATTGCCGCTTCGCCGCTGCGAAGACGTCCATGATGCAGCGGTAGAATGCGGCCTTCTCGGCGCTAACGTGACGAAATAGGTCCGCCGGGTCATTTGCAATGTGCACAGGCAATCGCTGCCTCCCCAAATCCACTTTGAATGTTTTTGCTTTGTTCTCACGTTCAGTCAAGACCACTCGTATCATTGCCATCGCTTCCGCCCACACATCCACCCATTCCCGGACGGCAATGGCCGTGTGTCACCACTGTCGCATGCGATGGCGCTGAAAGCAGGCATCGGGGACTTGGCTTATGGTCGATCTCCAGAGGCCTTGCCCGCAGCCTTGAGGATCGAGGCGAATACAAACGGATGATGGACCATGCAGACAGCCCTCGTCGCGGGGACCTCAATGGCCGAGGCGATCTCTCGGAAGCAGCCCTCAAGGAGTTCTGCGAGTGGTTCCTTACCGGGGCACTCGATCAAATACGCTTCTCCACAGCGATTTTCGACCTTGATCGCTTGGAGGATCGGTACCGCTTCCTGGTCAAGGACATCAGCGACGACAAACGCGCGCCCGCTCTCTTAGCGGCGGTCCTCAAGCACGAATCACTCGAGCGCGGTGATGTTCACCTTGTGCTCAAGACATCGGAAAGAACGGCACGGAACACGATGTCCGCCCTGGTTAGACAAGGGCTCCTAAAGTCCCAAACGCCCAAAAAGCCACTGTCCGTATAGCCTTACCACTGGACTATCGCGAGAGGCTCTTCCCGAATCGGTTCACCGATGCCGAACTGACTAGACCCTATGAGCCGCCCCGGGTTTGCCGGAGGCCGTTTCGTTTGAGTCACGCGGCCATGGCTGGTTCTTCCAGCATGGCATGGTAGCGCTCCTCGGCTTCGGCCGGCGGGATGTTGCCGATGGGCTCCAGCAACTGGCGATTGTTGAACCAGTCCACCATTCCAACGCCGCGAACTCGACGGCCTCGGATGAGCGCTATCAGCCCATGACGATAAATGTTAGCACCGTTGCTCTGTTCGCAACGTCCCTGTGTGGTCAGCATCAATCAATCGCGAGATAACGCC
Organism: Mesorhizobium calcicola; assembly: GCF_042682105.1. NCBI lineage: Bacteria > Pseudomonadati > Pseudomonadota > Alphaproteobacteria > Hyphomicrobiales > Phyllobacteriaceae > Mesorhizobium > Mesorhizobium calcicola. The sequence continues at coordinate 124,797 of NZ_JBHUGY010000008.1, read as the reverse complement.
TCGACGGGCTTCAAATGCGCCGCCTTTTTCGCAGGGAAAAAGCCAAAGATCGCACCGATCATAACAGCCATGACGCAAGCGACGCTGACTGCGTGCAATGAGATCACCATCGGAATGGTTGTTTCGATGGAGCCGGCGAGCGCGCCAAGGCCGAAGGCGAGGGCGACGCCCGCGCAACTCCCCATGATAGTGATGGCAAGGGACTCGATCAGAAACTGCAACATAATATCGCTCGCCCGGGCTCCTACAGCCATCCGCAAGCCGATTTCGTTGGTGCGTTCGGTGATCGAAACCAGCATAATATTCATCACGCCGATACCTCCGACCAACAGAGCGACAGCTCCGATGGAAACCAAGAGCATCGAGAAAGTTCGCGTCGTCTTCTGGAGCAACCGCCGTAGCTGATCGCTATTGTATGTGAAGAAATCCCGCGTTCCGTGACGCTTCTCCAAGAACGCTATCATGGCTTTCTCGGCAACGTTTGTATCAACGCTCCCATTGATTCGGACGTCTATCTCGCGCAGCCGTTGCGAGCCCGAAATGCGGGAAAACACGCTGAGGTGTGGAATGAACACTTGCGGCTGCCCATCCTGCTCTCCAACGGCACCGACAATCACGAAGGGCACACCCTTGATGACCAGGATCTCACCAATCGGGGTCCTTGAATTGCCGAAGAACGTTCGTCGGGTGTTGCTATCGATGATCGCCTCCGGCAGAGTGGCATTCCCACCGTAGGTGAATCGGTTGCCTTGCGTTATGGGACGGTGCGCGACGTCGAAATAGGCGTTGCTCACGCCCATGATTTCTCCGTCAGCGGTCCTGCTCTCGAACATGAGCTGCCCTGAATCCATGGTCACCGGACTGACACTATTTACGTAGGATTGCTCTGTCAGGGCGGCCGCGTCGTCGCGAGTGAGGCTGTCGGCATGTCGGCGGTTTCGGTCATCCCAGCCGGTGCCAGGGAAGATGCGGATCGAGTTTGCGCCAAGGCTGTTGATCTGGTCGAGAACGATCGTCTGGCCACCCTCACCGAGACCAACGACGGCAATCACCGACATGATGCCGGCGACGATTCCGAGCAGTGTAAGAGCGCTACGCAGCCGATGTGCGGCAACTGATCGCAATGCGATACTGGCAGCCTCGGACGTTCTTCTGAGGAAGCTCGTCAGGAAACCGACATTTTCCGCAACATCAACCAGGTCGCGCAAGGGAGGCGCTCCACTCGCCGCGCTGCGTCGATCAGAGACGATCTGTCCGTCATTGATCTCGACGATCCGATCGGCGTGTCGAGCGACGCACATGTCGTGTGTAACTATGATGATGGTGTGTCCCTCCGCATGAAGGGTCTTCAGGAGGTCCAGAACAAGCTCCCCGTTCTTTGAATCGAGCGCCCCTGTCGGCTCATCTGCAAGAATGATTTCTCCACCGTTCATCAATGCTCGGGCGATCGATACGCGCTGCTGCTGCCCCCCCGACATTTCCATTGGGCGATGATGGAGCCGATCTCCCAGACCGAGTTGGGTCAGCAATCGCCTGGCTCGGGCTTGGCGCGTCGACTTCGACACGCCGCTATAGATAGCCGGCACCTCGACGTTCGATATTGCGCTCAGCGAGTTCAGGAGGTGATACCGCTGAAACACAAAGCCGAAATGCCTGCGCCTGAGTTCTGCGAGCCCGTCCTGACCAAGGGCCGAGACATCCTGCCCGGCCAAACGGTAAGTGCCGGCTGTCGGGGCATCCAAGCACCCCAGGATATTCATGAGCGTCGATTTGCCGGACCCGCTCGCGCCCACAAGCGCCACGAATTCGCCGCGCTGTACATTGAGATTGATTCTTTCGAGTGCCTCGACGGTTTCTCTGCCCAGGCTGAACGACCGGCCAAGATCGCGGAGCTCTATCAGATGGTTCATCATTCAGCTCGTTGTGTTTGGCTCGGATACGCCGAGCAATACGGTCTCTCCTTGACGAAGGCCTTCAAGCACCTGAGCGTGGATCCTGTCCGTATAGCCAATCCGAACAGGTCGCTCTGCTACCTTGCCGCCTGTGTCCTTCACGTTGACTAGGTATGATCCGTCCGCCTGTCGCAGCGAAAGAGCGGCCCACGGCACAAGTAAGACATCATCCGCACGTCCCATAGAAATGTGCACTTGAGCGGTCATCTTGGGTCGCAGCTTTTCTTCAGGATTCTTCACCCTAAGCACGCCGTGGTAATAGATTGCGCTGTCTTCCGCTTTCTCCGCGGAGCGATAGTTCGCCGGCTCGTCGGCGATGGACGGCGGTGCATATTCAACCGCCTCAAGCGTGGTCTGGTAGCGAGTCTGTGGATCTCCGATGATCGTGAACCACGCGTTTTGACCAGGCCTTGTACGCCAGACGTCGACCTCGGAAATCCGGATCTTTACCGTCATCTCGTCAAGGTTCGCGAGCACGGCGACCGTTGGCGAAGTCTGCGCAGAATTGAGCGTCTGTCCCGGCTCGATCGGGATCGCCAAGATCTTGCCGTTCATGGGCGCTGTGATCCGCGTATGTGCAAGAGCGGCTTGCGCGGACTCAACCTCGACCTCGCTTTGCCGAATCTTGGCTTCCTGCGAGACCAGATCGGCCAATAGCGTCTGGTATGTTTTTTCAGCCTCTTCCAACTCCTTGGTAGTGACTGCATTATGCTTGCTGAGGCTACGCTGTCTGCGGTAGTCGAATTCCGCGAACCGTATTTCTATTTGCTTCAAGTCCCTCTGGGCCTTCATGTCCTCTACCTTGGCCCTCGCAGTTCTAAGGGTGTTTTGCTCTGTCACGGCGTCGATCTCCGCCAGAAGGTCTCCAGGCATGACGGTCTGGCCGACGCGAACATGGATTGCCTTAATCTGGCCCGTTACCTGGGTGCCAACCCGGACCATCGAAGTCGGCTCGAGAGTGCCCAGGGCTAATACGACTTCTTCAACTGAACCTCGCGTAACAATCCCCGTCATTTCGTCGCCTCGCGAGCTTTCCGCGGAGTTCATCGAAAAAAAAGACAGATACGCTGCACATAAAATTATAGCCGCGACCGCCACTAGGACATATATCGATTTTTTTCCCATATGAGATCCATGACACTCGCTATTTACATGCGTACAGAGCAGATAAATTCCTAGAGGTTTCTATTAAGCGACTGGTTTATCGGAAAGTTTGTTCAGATATTAATATGAACAAAACTATAGCCGATATACATAACTATAAACATGAATTGTAGCTGATGTAGATGGCATGTATGGCCGTGTGATGAGAATCCAGGAAGATTATTAATTGGTCAAAATCAAACAAGTTAGCAGAAGATCTAGTTAGGACATTGCGGAACGGTGATGCGCTTATGGAGTGCTCCGCCGATAGCTTGCGCTGCTCAAAAGGACGCATCGGCCGGCACCTTTCGAAAACGGATCTCTTCGAAGCACCTCAAAGGTTTCAATGCTTGTCACCATCACTAGCCCTTCATGACTGTCCTGCAATGCGCGTGCCAACCTTCTATGTCTGCAACGCCACAATCTGGGATCTTCGGTAAGCGGTGTTCTCAGGCCACGGCCTTGAGTTCGTGCGCGGTGATGTAGGCCCAGGGCAGCAACTCGTCGATTTGGCCGTTGGGGTGTCCGTTGACGATCCTGGTGAGGACGTCGGCGAGATAGACGAGCGGCTCGACGCCGTTGAGCTTGCAGGTTTCGATCAGTGAGGCGACGACAGCCCAGTGCTCGGCGCCGCCATCGGAGCCGGCGAAGAGGGCATTCTTGCGATTGAGCGCGATCGGACGGATGGAACGCTCGACCGTGTTGCTGTCTATCTCGATGCGGCCGTCATTCAGGAAGCGCGCGAGGCCTTCCCAGCGTGAGAGCGCGTAGCGGATTGCCTCGGCGAGCTTGGTCTTCTGGCTGATCAGGCCGAGCTTCTCGCGCAGCCAAGGTTCAAGATCGGCGATGATCGCAACGGTCTTTTCCTGGCGCACGACACGACGTTCATCGGCTGGTCGGCCGCGGATGCCGTCCTCGATCTTGTAGAGTTCGGCGATCCGTTTGAGCGCCTCGCTGGCGATCGGCGCGGGGCCGGCAGCGGCCAGTTCATAGAAGCGGCGGCGCACGTGATGGCATGGACGCCCCCTTCCGCTTCCGCCCTGTGGCGAGGAGTATAGGGCGTGGTCAAACAAAGGATATTGCCATGCCAGATGAAGTTCACGTGGTCGGTCTCGACATAGCCAAATCAGTCTTTCAGGTTCACGGGGCTGACGAGCATGGGAGAGCAATTGTCCGACGGAAGCTCAGGCGCGATGACGTGGAGCAGTTCTTTCGCGTCCTTCCGAGCTGCTTGGTTGGGCTGGAAGCTTGCCCGGGTGCACATTTCTGGGGTCGGCTGCTGCGCAGTATGGGGCACGAGGTCCGCTTGATCCCGGCGCAATACGTTCGGCCCTACGTAAAGACCAATAAGAATGATGCCGCCGATGCGGAGGCGATCTGCGAAGCAGTCACGCGACCGACGATGCGTTTCGTTCCCATCAAGGAAGAGATGCAGCAGGAGATCCTGGTCATCCACCGAGTTCGAGAGATGTTGGTTCGTCAGCGGACCCAGTTGATCAACGCGATCCGCGGTCACCTGGCGGAATTCGGCGTGATCGGTCCGAACCGGGCACACAACATCGGCCTTCTGACCGTTCTGATCGAAGATGAATCGGAAGCGCGTATTCCGCCTGTGGCGCGGCATGCGCTACGTTATCTCGTCGAACAGCTAAGAGAGGTGAAGACCAAACTCGCCCGGATCGACAGCGACCTGGTTGCCGTCGCGAGAGGTTCCAGCGCCTGCCGACGATTGATGACGATACCCGGGGTCGGCGTTGTCACCGCGAGTGCCCTGGTCTCGTCGATGCGGGATCCGGCCGACTTCAAATCCGGCCGTCATTTTTCCGCGTGGCTCGGGCTGGTGCCCAAGCAGCCATTCCACGGGCGGCAAGGAGCATCTCGGCTCGATCAGCAAACGAGGGAACGGCTATCTGCGCAAGCTGCTGATTCACGGTAGCCGTTCGATCATGCGCTGGCGAGGACGCACCTGGATTTGGCTCGCTAAATTGAGGGACCGGCGGCCTGCCAATGTTGCGGTCGTGGCGATCGCAAACAAGACGGCACGAGTTGTGTGGGCATTGCTGCGATACGGTGGAACCTACGGCGCACTGGCGCGTGAAGCGGCATGATCTTCGCCGCCATTCTAATCGGCCCGGCTTCGGGCTGATGCGGTTGCGAGGGTAAGTAAGCAGGTGATGGCAAGACCGGGCGTACCGGGACCGGGTGAACCCGTTGGGCGCATCGAGCCTCGAGCTCGCGCAACGTGATTGGGGGCCGGTTCGCGGATATTCCATCAAGGCCCGTGGCGCAGGGTGCTCCACATCGTAGAGGCCGAATAGATGACTGCAGCCGCAGGCATTGCCGAAGCCGCGCATAAAGTCCTTGCAAAGTCGGGGGCGTCCATAGATGTGCCCAGCAGAATGCGAGCGTTACCCCGCTCTTGTCGGCGAGCACGCGATAGCCGCCATAGCCATCAACCTGCAGGATGCCGGTGAAGCCTGCGAGATGGGCGATCGGCCGCTCCGCCTTGCGGTCGGGCGCGTAGACATAGGCGACGCCGGGCGGATCGGCTCCGTCCCATGCCCTACACAGCGGCGTTGGGGCCATCAGGCAGGCAAAACGACATCATTCTGGTCTACCGAAACTGAACAAGTGATTGCCCACGACGGATGAGATCGACAAGCGTTATTTTGTGACGAGCCCTGGAACCTCCCCGAGTATGTTCTTTGGTTCGACCGCGTCGCTGGTGTTCTTCCGTCCCGATCGCCCCATTTCACAGCCGCCGGGCGCAGGAGCAGTCGAGGGTGGCCGCGTTTTACGCGGCCACCGCAAGGCTTGGCCTTGATCGGCCCGAGCACGGCGGCATGCTCGATCGGATCGGGGGTGCAAAGCCCCGAGGGCTGGCGCAACTGGAAATACCCGCCGCAGTCAGCTATTGTCGTCCAGCGCGGGCGACCTCGTGGCGAAGCGTGGTGCACCGGCTGAAAGCGCCGCCGGGCCGCCTTATTCGAGCCTTGCCGGACTGAGGCGCCCGCGCCCTTTCCTTTGGCGGGCGCGGGCGCCAAGCCTCGACGAAGTGTTCGTAACCCTCCTGGGCCCGCTCGGCGACACGCATCTCTTGATTCCAAAGTTCCTTGACATTGTAAGCATAGGTCGGACCGCGGCGGTTGCCTTTCTTATGCGGCTTGACGGCCTGCAGCTCCATGTTGCGCATCTTGTGGGCGACCAGACTGGATCGCGCCCAGAGGTAGTCCTCTTGCTGCGTCAGCATATGCCGGCAAAGAACCGCCAATTTTCGTGCCACGTCGACGGCAGCAATCTGAGGGCCACGCTTGGCCCGGATTCGCGCTCACGGCTCAACCGGGCGAGTCGCGGAGGCGGCCAGCTACTAACACGAGCTCGCAGCTCATCGTGTGCATCGGCCTGCCCCCACCTTCGTGCTCCCGGTGCCTCCGTCCCGGATGGTCGCACCATACGCCGCGCATCAGAAAAGCGTAGCCGGACATCGGCACCAAGAATCTCATACCGGTTACAAACGAGATGGAAGTCTATTCCTCACCAAGGAATCCTGCCTGAGCTCCAAGCCTTTCGATCCTGCCCCCCGCATACCCAGCGCTGAACGGCCTCAGCTGCCCACTTACGTTGGTCTTGGCGGTTTGGCGCGGATGGCTTTAACCAAGGTTGCGGCCTACCTTGCTGGGTCTTTCGACTTGTAACCTAAGCTGCCGAGCAGGCGATAGCCGCCTCAAGCAAGAGCAAGGCGACGGCGCTCTGTTTCTTTTCGCCGGCAACACCTGCCAGAAGGTGTTGCGCGGGGCGTCATCGAGCAGGCAAGGACGAACTCCCAGCTTCAACGGCTCGACCGCAACGTGGTTTGCCCACGTTCTCGCTCTCTCTCTCATGCCGACGACGAGGCTGGACTGCTCCCCTTTGGATTAACAGCAAGCAAGATCCGAAAGTGCGGATGGCCTGACCTGCGGTAGGCCGCAGCCTTTTCAGTATCGCTAACAATTAAAACAGTTCGGAGTTTCGTTTCTGCATCCGGGAGAACTCATTCGTCAGCTAGTCGTCAACTAAACGGTCTATCTAGACCTGCGCGGTTAACCGGCCTGAACTCAATTTCGAAGGATAGGAGTGCGAATCGTCATGTATGGTCGAATTGGTGGCTCGTCCGACGTCCGCTACACGCGTAATGCCAGCGGGCAAGCAGATGCAGAAAATCAAGAGCTCGGGGACATGTTTGCCCGGATGCACTTAGCCGGATCCGATTCCAGCGGCGACTCATCGTCGGCGGCTACGCAACCGTACTCCCTCCATCCCAGACCTCCGGTGGTGGAGATCGACAGGTCTTCTTTCACGAGGGAGGTGAGGCAATTTCATGGCGATGAGATCATGCACATCGCCGACAATCCACAAGAGTATTCGGAATTCGTATCCTCCCGAGCCAGACGCGCTGCGGACGTTGCTAGGCAATACGGCATTCGCCGAGACACGGAGCACGCGCGATATTTCAGCTACCAATTGGGAAACCAGAGTGCCGGACTGCTGAGAACGGAAGGCGGATTCAGAATGACTGATTTCGAATCCGACAGTTGGCGGCAACAATTTCCTGGCCGAACCGAGGTCACCTCCATAGTGGATCTACAGGTCGCTCATCCGCTGGCCGAGAATGCAGGCGATATTCTGCTGGAGCATCAACTTCGGATGGACGGCGAACGACCGTTGCTGAATTGGCGTGCGGCTAATCCAGAAGCACAAGCCCGCGCAGCGACGATGGGGTTTGTTGAAGTAGATGATTGCGACATGGTCCTTGACCCTACCCAGCATCCCGAAAAGTGGACGATGAACAGTGCCGGTGAATGGCAGCGTGCAGACAAACCGCCGCTCTATCTCTGCAAAACTGAGGACAGCGAAAGCAGTGATACCGAGAGCGCATCAGGTTCACCCAGATGCTCGTACGAGGATGACTTTATGTGACCGGACTCTTGTTGGATTTAGTCGCGATGGCGGGCGCCGCATCTGACTATATATGCTGTCCCATGTCATGCGCATAAGCGAAGCCGCTCGTCGGCAATGGCAGTGCGCGCAGCGAGCGGTATCCATTTGGCGTGGGTTCGCTAGCGGAGCCATTACCGCCTGCGCACCACAGGTTTTCTTTATGAACTTCGTAGATCCGAACGGTTTGTGATGACGGCATCAGCGAACGACTTGGCGCCGTCTTCTCCGACGCCATAGTCCCAGATCGAGTCAATCGAAACGCGCCAAGCTGAAACGACGTCGAGCCGCTCGGCTACCTGGCCGACGTGTTCGCCAGGATCATCACCGGCTACCCCAACAGCCCGATCGGCGACCCTCTGTCTAGGCGCATATATCGCCATGCAAGCAGTCCAGCAGCTGAAAACGACGTCTGCCGCGGCCCACGCCGGCTTCCGATTACATAGGGTAATCGCGGGGTTGGGAACACTGGCGCGGTTGCGATGCGTTGGAAGGATGGTTGCCCCCTATAGGATGAAATACGGGCTCACGACCACATAGCCGAGCCCAGCATCAAACGGGAGACAACCATGAAGCAGTTTATCGGCCTCGACGTGTCATTGAAAGATACATTCGTCTCGTGCGCGAAGGAGGCAAGCGGATCTGGCGCGGAAAATGCCCGTCCGATCCGAAACTGATAGCACAGGTCATCCGCAAGCGTGCTCCGAACGCCGAACGTGTCGTGTTCGAATCGGGACCCCTGGCGGTTTGGTTCTATCATGCGCTGACGCTGGAAGGCTTGCCGGCGATCTGCATTGATGCCCGCCATGCCAAGGCGGCGCTGGATATGGCGCCGAACAAGACCGATGCAAATGACGCGGACGGGCTCGCGCATCTTGCCGAGGTCGGCTTTTACCGCGAGGTGCGAGTGAAGAGCTTTGACAGCATGCTGGTTCGCACGCTCGTCGCAGCGCGCAATCAGCTGCTCAAGATGACAACCCAGCTGTCCAACCAGATCCGCGGTCTGATGAAGACGTTCGGCCTGGTCGTCCCAAGGGTGCGGGACGCGTGTTCGAGGACCATGTGCGCAGCCTGCTAGCGAACAATGCTGGGCTACAAGCAGATTATCATGCCGTTGCTCGATGCCTGGAGTGCGCGCCCGCGCTGCCGAATTGAGCAAGCAGCTTGTCGCTTCGGCCCGCTCGAGTGAGCAATGCCAGCTGCTTGCGTCGATCCCGGGCGTCGGCGCGGTGACGGCTTCCTCCTTCGTTGCGGCCATCGAGGATCCGGAAAACTTCAGAAAGTCGCGCTCGGTCGGCGCCTGGATCGGCCTAACCACCAGACGTTACCAATCGGGCGAAGTCGATTACGACGGTCATATATCCCGGCGGGGCGACAACCATCTACGCGGACTGTTGTATGAAGCGGCGACCGTGATCCTCACGCGCACCAAGGCCGATAGCGCGCTGCGTATATGGGCTTCAAGGAGAAAATCGGGTTCAAGCGAGCCGCCGTCGCGGTCGCGCGCAAGCTTGCCGTGATCATGCATGCCATGCTCCGAACGGGCGAACTCTTCGAGCGCTGCATCGCTGCTGAAGCCTGACATGCGCAACAAGACGCCAGAGGCAGCGCTCTTCTGAACTGACTTTTCTATCGTTTGCGCCTACGCTGTGGACGCGCCGATCCGTCCCTGTCGGGACGCGGACAGGATCATTCCGCGATGTGGGCTGCACTTGCCACTATTCTGGTAGCAAAGTGCGTCAATTACATTGGAAGATCCGTCCCACGAAGACCTATCCTGCGGCGGGCTGTCTCGACCGCGTAAACGACCCTGTACCCGGCAAACGGCATCACCCGCACCGCAGAAGTTGAAGGCGCTTTAAAACCAGCCAAGCTTACGACGGAACAACCAAACAACCGTAGGTCGGAGAAAGATCGAATTTAGCCTTGACGGAGCTGCGATTTAAACGACCCACATCGGCGGGCCGATTGCCCCGTATGGCTGGAGAACCTGCGCCAGTCCATCGCGCTCGTTGGCACGCCCGAGCGCTGCGTGCATGTGGCTGACCAGGAGAGCGACCTCTACGAGCTCTATTGCACCGCGCAGGCCCTTGATACCAGCTTCCTCGTGCGGGTGCGGACGAACAGGCTGGCCGAGCGGCCTGCCGGTTCTGCCCCACACGATCCAGCTCATCGCGTCTCTGCCCAACTTGCGGCGGCGCCTTGGTCGGGACGTCATCGCATTACGGTCGATCACGACGAGACGACCTGGCTGCAAGTGAAGTTCGCCGCCATCAATACCTTGGCGCCGGGGGGCAAGCACAAGTGCCACAGTCCGCAAGTTCTGACTTACATCCACGCCCTCGAAGAGAATCCGCCGCCCCGGTCACGAGCCGCCGCCGGCAATAGCAGCGCTTGACGTAGCCGAAGCCCGTGGCGTAAATCCCCAGTAGCGGGCAGCGGCGGGCAGCCACACGTTGAACCGCACCTCCCGTGTCGCCGCACCGTGATGTTCGACCAGCGCCTTCGGGTTGTCGAACTTTTGTGTCCCGCGCGGTTATGTGCCCTGCCGCCAGCTTTTGAACAGTATTGTAGACCTGCACGACACATAGCGTGAAGGAGGCCCAGAGCCGATCAAGATCGGAAACTTGGTCGTCGGTCCGACATTCGAACGCGTGCGATTGTGGCGCAGCAGAAGACCTGACGACCGTTCAATTCGAATTGATGGCTGATGTGGGAGCTGGAAGGCCGAGCCAATGCGCAAGCAGCAGTGCCGACGGTGGCAACAGATAAAAATCGGAGCAAAATTTTGCACGCCATCACATACTCGTGCATTGAGCTGTTCGGCGCCAGCGTCAGTAAATACAAAAAAATCGATCCTGCATTGTTCTTGCACCGGTAAGAGCCGAGAGGATGTCACGTTAGCTGACGCTCCGCTGACGCCTTCGAGTGCGGACGCAATGGCCGTTCGCACATCTTGTGAATAATCCTTCCCATGCACCTGAAACCGCCTGACCCTTTTTCCTTTCAGCGCTGCTTCTAACGGCAGGCCTGCGCTGTCAGTCTTTGAACTGCGGGCCTCGTCAGCTTCTCGTCAGCGGATGCGGGTAGGATCGTTCCTCGCTAGATGGATCTCTCAAACCACGGAGGTGAATTATGGATCCGAAGAACTTCAATCCCTTCTCACCAGATTGGCAAAACTCGTACTACGCGATGCTGGCCCAGCAGCAGGCAGGACAGGGGGGTCAGCCGGAGGAGGCCGCGCAGCGCGACTTTGAGGAGCACCTGGAAGAGGCGGGCCAGCAGGACGCTCCCGATCATGGGAGGCGGTACGGCATCGCCCCTGATGACGCGGCCCTCATCCGGAATGCGAGTAATGCGGCTTGCCAGAAGATTGCGCATCGCTCCGCAGTCGTGAACAGTTCGGGTCTCCGCAAGTTATCTGAAGCACTACAGCAGCGTTACAATTTGTCTCTCAATGGACTTAGTGACGAGTCGCTGAAGGATTATGCTAAGCAACTGTTTCCGGGTGAAGCCCGGGTCATTACGGGGTTGGGCATGCTTAGGGCGTACCGCGAGGGTACCTATGGAGAGGGTACCTCTGGGGCGGGTACCTCTGGAGCGGGTACCTCGCGTCAGGGACAGGGAAGGCGGTATACTGTCGTTCCTGAAGATGCGGCGTTAATCCATAATGCGGGTAGTGCGGCTCGCGGGAGGCTTGAGGCGCGGTCTATAACTAACAGTAGCACGAGTCTCCGCAGATTGTCTGGAAGGCTCCAGCAGCATTACAATTTGTCTCTTAATGGACTTAGTGACGAATCGCTGAAGGCTTATGCTAGGGAGCTGTGTGCGGACGACCCCAGGGTCCAGAGTGGGGTGGCCATGCTGAGGAAGTATCGGGAAACCCTTGGAGAGGGTACCTCGCATGCTGCGGAGGGCAGCTCTCGCCAGCCAGTGCAACAGCCATCACCAGAGCATGAGTCATCCCCGTCGCGAGTGTCAAGTTACAATCAAGACCAGCTTTGGGGCGATTATGATGCGGTCCAGGCGGCGCCGGGTGGCGCTTCTCCGCAGTCATCCCCGTCGCGAGTGTCAAGTTACAATCAAGACCAGCTTTGGGGCGATTATGATGCGGCCCAGGCGGCGCCGGGCGGCGCTTCTCCGCCGCCCATTTGGCAGGGAATGAATGCGCCTTCGCCAGCGCCCACCGTTAACCAGCCAGGCCCATCGGATCAAGGCGCCGGGGCATGGATTTTTGGGGCAGCACACGTGCCCAACGCGCTTCCGGCGCCGGATCTAGCAATCTACGTCCCCGGCTGGCAACACGGCGATCAGCGCGCGCCTGAGGACCTCATGCGCGGAATGCACTACATGGGCGTGCTGCCGAGCCCGTCGCAGCCGCAGACAAATTTCACCATCGGTGGCGTGCCCTACACAGCGGCGTTGGGGCCATCAGGCAGGCAAAACGACATCATTGTGTTCTACCGCCGAAACTGAACAAGCGATAGCCGCACGACAAACAGGATGAAAGTAAAAGCTGCGTCGGCCTCGATTGGGGGCCGACGCGTCGCCTATTCGCAATCACAAGTTGTAGAGCGAAAGGCTGCAAAACCCGCGTTTTGCCTACCAAGCGCGTCTCGGGCGGGGACAAATTTCCAAAAATGACCGCGCAGCTCGAACGCCTTACGCATCGTTGCGAGATCGTCGAAAGTGGAAACGAATCCTGGTGCTTCAGAGCCGCTTTCAAAGCTAGACTAAAGCCGAAAAGCCAACCTGCCGCGCCCGTTCCGGCTGTGCAATCCCGACCAGGCTCCGCCTGAACGGGCGCTCAGGGGCACGCCCTTCACCACCACAAGCCGGGGGCTCTTTTCACCCGCCAGCCGATGATCCGGCGGGCATAGGATGACGCCTTGGTGCAGGCATAGTCGAAGTCGTGAAAGGCGAACTCGCTCCCTGATCCAACCGGATGATCTTCGGATAGCCGATCGTGCTGCATAGAGCTCAGACATGCTTCCGGGAGACTATGTCGGCGAGGAGTGTGGCCGCAGCATCGCATCAACACGGCAAAGCCATCCTGCTCCCTGGTGCGTCTAAACACTTCCATTTCAGGCGTTAGTCCAGGTCGCGTTGACCAAGCGTACCCTTCTTTGTTCTGTGGGAGCGGGGAGGCCCCCTTTCGACAACGGCTTCTTCAAGTGTAGTCTCGCAATTGGCTGCTGCCCGTCGAGATGCAGGGCGGACGGCAAAAGGGCGCACGAGGCGCCCCTCCTTTCAGATCGGCTGTCGCAACCGACCTTCGCTGCGGGTATCAGAAACGGTAGGTGACACCTGCGCCTATCAACCAGGGATCGAGCGCGGCCTTGCCTGTCAGCTTCGCGCCGCCTACCGTGACGTCGAAGTCTGGCTTCAGGAAAAGCTTCTTCACGTCGAAGTTGACACCCCAGTGCTGATCCACCATGTAGTCGAATCCGACCTGTAGCGCGGTGCCGAACGTGTTCTTAACCTTGAGAGCATCGGCGCTGCCGGCATCCTGGTTATAGAAGATCGTGTAGTTCACGCCGGCACCGACATAGGGCTTGAAGGCGCCGAAATCGGTAAAATGGTACTGCAGTGTGAGCGTTGGCGGCAGCAGCCAAACCTTGCCGACCTTGCCCAGCCCACCGATCGTTCCTTGGCCGTCGATGTTGGCGTAGGTCGTGCCGAGTATGAGTTCGGCGGCGATGTTGTCGGTGAAGAAATAGGAGATATCGAGTTCCGGTGTCAGGGAGTCCGAATAGGAAAGACCGGAGCCGGGCACCGCGTTGACGTGGCCTGAATCCTCAGTGATGACCCCCAACGCGCGCAGGCGGACCTGCCAAGGGCTTGGCCATTCCGTGACCGAGGCTCCTGCCTGCGGGACGCTCGCGGCTTGCACCAGGTCCGCCGCGACGGCCTGCTGTCCCACCACAATGAGGACGAGGGCCGCTGCTACCTCCCGCGCCACGCCCATTCGCTTTTTCGCCATGATGTTCTTTCCTTGCTCTTCAGAGATGACGCACTGCACTATGAAAGATCCTGCTCGAACTTGCTGAGACCGGATGAGCCTCCTGCTCATGTTGGTGAGACCGAGCACCCGTTCTGCGTGTGCTCACAAAAATCGACCTGTGCTACTTGTTGAAATGTTGCTCTTGTTGATCCCGGCCACCTATCGACCGCTATCGGCGCGCCAGCCGATCGCACTGCGAAGGAAATTGTGGCCCAGGGCGACGAATGCGGCCCGCTCCCGATTGTTCTTGCCGTAGCCGTGCCCGCCCGCGCTGGCCTCGTAGAAGTAAGCCGGATAGCCAAGAGCCTGCAACTTTGCGGCCGTCTTGCGCGCGTGGCCCGGGTGGACGCGGTCGTCCCGCTTCGTGGTGGCAAGCAGGATCGGCGGATAGGGCTGTCCCGGCGTTGCGGCGTGATAGGCGGAGATTTCCCGGAGGAAAGTCCAATCCTCCGGCTTGTCGGGATCGCCATATTCGCCAATCCCGCCTGCGCCAAAAAGCTTGGTGTAGCGGCGCATGTCGATAAGCGGAACTGCGCAGAACAGCGCACCGAAAAGCTCGGGATAGCGGGTCAGCATATTGGCAATCAGCAGACCGCCATTTGAGCAGCCCTCGGCGGCAATCCGCCTCGACCGCGTGATGCCCCTTCGCACGAGATCGGTGGCAACGGCGGCGAAATCGTCATGCGCAAGACGCTTGCCCTCCCTACGACCCGCCTCGTGCCAACGGGTGCCGAACTCGCCGCCCCCTCGGATATTCGCCACCACACAAGTGCCGCCGCGTTCGAGCCATAGCTTGCCGAGCGGGGAGTTGTAGGAGGGTAGGCACGATATGCCGAACCCGCCATAGGCGGTGAGGTGAAGCGGAGCATCCCCGTCGCTGTTCGCCGGGCCGACCTGCGTATAGGGGATCATTTCACCATCGGTCGCGACTGCCTCGTGTCGCGTGACCACTAGACCGGATGCGTCGAAATTCTCCGGGTGGCGCTTCAGGATCACTGGAGCGCCGAGAGGCGTGGCATTGAGGTCGAAGAGGAAAAGCTGCGGCGGCGTGATCGGGTCCTGAGCCGAAACGAGGACCTCTCCATTGGAAACGTGCCGTTCCGCATCGAGCGGCCAGAGAGAAACAGTTCCTTCGGTAGGCACTGTCTCCAGCGCTAGGCGTGTCCATTCCTGACGGCCGGGGGTGAACATCTCGAAACGCGGAACGAGATTGACGAGATAGGAGATGATGAGCTTGCAGTCATTCCAGAAGAAGGACTGCAGGGAGCGCCTGTCGCCTGGTTCAAAGAGGGTGCTAAAATCACGCTTTCCGGCGATGAAGGAAGAGAGCGAGATGCCTATCAGCGTGTCGGCGGCATGGGTCGTCCCTCCCACGGTCCAGGGCTTGCGCGGCTTTACCGCCAGCCAGTCGCCGAAGCCATTCCACCAGGCGTCCCGAGGAAGGTCGATCTGCATCTTCGGCCCGCTTCTGTCGCCGATTCGGATTATCTTCTCGAAGAAGGCCGGCCTCTCGATGAACCAAAGGCGCTCGCTCTCGGCGGTGCGATCCAGATGGCCAGACACGCCGAGGGATTCGGAACCGGTTTCGAAGATTACCGGCGCGGTGAGCGGATCCGCGCCACGCTTCCACAGCCGCACGGTGCGCGCGTAGCCGCAGCGGGTGGCCATGCCATCACCAAAGGCACTGGACAGCAGAAGCGTGTCGGGGTCGAGCCAATTGATGCCGCCCTTCGCCTCCGGGAGATTGAAACCGTCGGCGACTAAGCTCAGAGTGCCCAGATCGAATTCGCGATGCGCGACCGCGGCGCTGCCGCCACGCGACAGGCGCAGAACGGCTCGTTCCCGTTTGTCAGGCTCGACCGACGCGCCGCCCCAGATCCAGTCCTCGCTGTCGCGGGCGGCGAGCGCGTCGAGATCGAGCAGGGGCTCCCACTGGGGATCGGCCGTCATATAGGCGGCAAGGGTGGTTCGCCGCCACAGTCCGCGCGGGTTTCGGGCATCTCGCCAGAGATTGTAGAGGTGCTGTCCGCGGCGAGTGATAAGGGGAATGTTGTCGAGACGGTCGAAAATCGCTGTCAGGGCATCGTGATCGCGCTCGAACTGTGTTCCATCGAAGTGCTCCAAGGTCCTGGCCGACTGGCTGGCCGCCCAGTCAAGTGCCCGTTCGCCTTCTACATCTTCAAGCCAAAGATAGGGATCATCGTCGGGAGCATTCAGCGTTGGGCGCAAATCGAATGCCGTCATGTCCGGATAACCTGAAGAATGATGTGGACTGGAAAACAAGCGCAAGATTCTCCGTCGGCTCGGGAAAGCTCGGCTTTCGCGGGGGCGACCACATGTTCGGCCAGCGTGATCATGGAATGATTTCTCCTCTATCCGCGCCGAAGTGCGTATGTGGATAGTGCAGCACGTGTCGTGCCAAATGAGAAAATCGTTTCACAACAATGAGATGGCTCTGATGGCGCTGTGTCTCATGTCCGACTTTGTCGAAGACCCGACAACGCGTGCAGCCGTAGACGCATGATCGGTCTCCTGTGCGGGTTCCGTGGGCACCGCGGAAAACTCGAGCAGTGAAGCTCTACGCGAACTGACCGAGCTTCGGATCGACTTCGGCCACGGGGCAATCGGTTGCTTCTGAGGCAGATCGCCAAACCGTAGGTCGAGCTTTTTCAGGGGTGTTTTCGCATTGATGGCGCCGACCGTGGCAACATGGAGCTCTTGGCGAGCAGCGTTGTCGGATTTGAGGGCACCGGATCGTTCGCGGCGACATCAAGGGCATTGCTGCAATTTTCTCATTTCGCGGCGACGGAGAACGCAATTCACTTCGATAATGCCGAGCGCATCGCGGCGCCCGTGATCCTGGCCTACCTGTGGGCGCGCAAAAGGTTGCTTGGCGGCCTCATCCCTCCGCGCCTAGATTGGGTCGCAGGGACCAAATGGCGCTTGTTCTCTTGGATGCGTGGTTGGCAATGTGATTATAGCGCAAAGCTCTTCCGGCTATCTCTATACGGTCGACAATGCAGTTGGTGAGGTTCCCAGCTAGTGCGATAGTTGATGCGCTTAGGTCTGGGCATGCGCCCATCCGCAACCATCTGATCAAGAGCATCGTCCGAGCGAATTGCTTTCCCATGAGAGAGGCCTCGCGGCGGGAATGAGATGGCGTCACCCGCCATCATCGCTGCCTTCGAGGATGTCGTGATCGACCCAGTGCAACGGCATGATTGGTGAAGAATCTGGCTGCTCTTGCGACTGCCGACTTTGATGACAAGGCATGTCGCGGTCTGTCCAGCTGGAGATACAAGGGCCTGCACCGTCCGATGATAAAGACACCGTCCTTGTTCCGAATCTTCTGGTTCAAAAGGTGACGGATTGGCTCTTCGAAAAAGGGCGACATCGACGTGCGAATCGGGCGCCGCCGTGAGGCGCACCCCTCAATGTCGGATTTCCGACAGGTTTGAAAATCCGCCAACCAATTGCTTTGATCTGATTTCCTTCTTTGGCACGGCCTATGCACGGGATTCTGCGAACGTATCAGCGAGAAACGTCGTCCATGATTTCATGCGCACCGAAAATGCCCGACGCCGCGGTGAAAACCGCGCCCTTGCCTGCCACCAAGCCGCCGAAAGGCCGGCGCATCATGCGCCGGCTTCAAATACGTGATGGGCCTGGCAACCGTGTCGAGTGATGGCGACGTGGTCGTGGAGGCCGGCGGAAAGGACATGCGTTGAGCCCCCCAACCCATGTCGCCACCATGACCCGTCGATTGCCACCGGTTGGAATGCTCGGCGTCTATGTTCGATAGCCCGAACGCGCAGGACAATTGTCGCAAATCCGGTCAGGACCGGAGCTCGATAACGCCCGCGAGGGGCGCAAGCCGATATTTGCCGCGAACATGCCGCCTGGCCGGGAAACACCTGTAGGAGCAAGGCAAGTGGAGCTCTCTTGCATTGGGGTCGGAGCTGGGCCGTTGAATTTGAGTCTTTCGTGTCAGATACACGACGAGCAAACAGGACTAGCAGGCTTCTCTGATTGGGGTCGTTGAGGTCAAGTTACTCCTGCGTCTTTTTTTGATCGTGTCGCCCCGCGGGTCACTCGCTTCTCTTCGCGGTCGACGTAAGGCCGCCGCATGATGGGGTCAGTAGAGCGAGGCGTCTCAATCTGTTGAACGACCTTGGGAGAGTTCGCCCAGGATCGTGCCTGCTAACGAGATCGCCTTGCCCGTCGTCCCCACGGGAACGATCCGGATCACGCCCTTTCGGACGAAAGCTTGGTTTCTTCTTCGTTATTCGTCGCGATTTACGCCGCCAATGCGGTAGGCTCCTTGCCGAAGCGGAATTCTGTCGCATCGCTCCACATGCGATGCAGGATGACGGCGAGCTTGCGGGCCACCGCCACCCGCGCCCTGGCCATACCGCGCCGCTTGGCGACGTTCATGCCCCACGCGCGCAGGCTCGACCACTTTTTACTGCGCACAAGCAGTGTGTGGGCCGCTTCGTAGAGGGCAGTACGGGCAAGCTCGTCGCCGCAGCGGCTGACTTTGCCCGGGATATCGGTCTCACCGGACTGGTAGCGCGCCGGGGTCAGGCCCAGATGCGCGCCGACATTCCTCGAACGGCTGAACCGCTCCGGCCGGTCGATCGTGGCCCGGAAGGCGAGCGCGGTGATGGGTCCGACGCCGGGAACGCTCATCAGCCGCCGACAGACCTCTTCCTGGCGAACGAGACCGAGAACCTGCTTCGTCAGGCGGGCGAACGCTCCTAGCATTGTGGCGAGGATCGTCAGCAGTGGCTCGACCAGCGGCATGACAACCGGATCTGTACCGGCCAACTCGCGCACACGACCGGCGAAGGCGGTTCGCGACGGCGTGCCCAGCTTGATGCCTGCCTCCCGCAGGATCGCCCGGACCACGTTCTCGATGGCGCGCATTTCGTTCAGCACCGTGCGGCGGGCGACGAGGAGGGAACGCCAGAGACGGCACTGCCTGCTCTTCACATGCACCTGTCGATACCAGCCGGTGCGCATGATCTGCGCCAGCGCGCGGGCGTCATTCCGATCCGTCTTGTTCGGCATCGTCTTCATCGCGGCATTGGCCTGCCGGGTCTCGATGCAGATGGCCGGCAGGCCATCGGCGCATATCCCGTCGTGAAGCCAGGCCGTCAGCGAACACGCTTCCAACCCGATCCGCTCCAGCGGCAGATCGACTTTCCGCAGCGCTTCGCTCAACGCCTGCGGCTCGCTCGCCGCACGCGCCTCCTTCACGATCCGCCCGGCCTCGTCGACCACGCAAATCGCGGTCTCTTCCAAAGACACGTCAAGTCCGGCAAAATACTTCATGGCTGCTCCTCCTGATGTTTGTGGCGATCTACATCGACCACGTTCTCACATCCCGACAGGAGCAGCCGCCCTCAATCTGGCTCGGGCGAGACCCCAATCACCCCATCTGTTGAAAAAGGGGCTCGCGGTTGGGCTAGGTCCGTGATTCACTCATTTCGCGAGGATGCGGAGGATGAATCGTGCGCGGTGGCGACAATCGAACTGGCGAGTTATTCAGCTATGTCGATCTCGAGGCGCGGGTGCGGCGTGATCATCCGCTGCGCACGATCAGGCGGATTGTGAACGAGGCGCTGGCGGCGCTGGAGCGGGACTTCGCGGCGTTGTATTCGCCGATCGGGCGACCATCGATCCCGCCGGAGAAGCTTCTGCGGGCAATGTTGTTGCAAGCGTTCTATTCGATCCGTTCGGAACGGCTCCTGATGGAGCGGCTGGAATACGATCTCTTGTTCCGCTGGTTCGTCGGCATCGGCGTCGACGATGCGGCCTGGGATCATTCGGTGTTCTCGAAGAATCGCGACCGGCTGCTGGAGGGCGACATCGCCGCGAAGTTCCTGGGCGCGGTGCTGGCGCAGCCCAAGGTGAAGAAACTTTTGTCCACGGACCACTTCTCGGTCGACGGCACGCTGATCGCAGCGTGGGCATCGATGAAGAGCTTCAAGCCGAAAGACGGCTCGGATGAGCCGCCATCGGGTGGTGGCGGACGCAATGAGGAGGCGGACTTTCATGGCCAGAAGCGCTCGAACGAGACGCATGCCTCTACCACTGATCCGGATGCCAGGCTGTTCCGCAAGGGGAAAGGCAAGGAGGCCAAGCTCAGCTTCATGGGGCACGGGCTGATGGAGAACCGCCATGGCTTGCTGGTCGATGCTTGCCTGACCCAGGCCGACGGACATGCCGAGCGGGTAGCGGCATTGCACATGATCGAGCCGCATGCCGACCGGCCGCGAGCAATCACGCTCGGTGGCGACAAGGGCTATGATGCGCAGGACTTCATCAACGAACTGCGCTCGATGAAGGTGACCCCGCACGTGGCGCAAAACACGAACGGGCGCCGTTCCTCTATCGATCGCCGCACGACCCGGCACGGCGGCTACGCCGTCAGCCAGCGCATCCGCAAACGGATCGAAGAGGCGTTCGGCTGGATAAAGGTCGTCGCAGGTCAGCAGAAGACGAAGTACCGTGGCCGAGATCGCGTCGGATGGGCCTTCATCTTCGCTGCAGCCGCCTACAATCTGGTGCGTTTGCCAAAGCTGCTGGCGGCGCCGACATGACCGCGCCTGCTGGCTGCCAATTGATCGGCCGCTGGCGCATCGTCGAGGCCGATCTGTGGGATCGCGGCTATCTCAACCTCGGCGGACCCGCCACGATCACCATCAGGGCCGACAATAGTGGTGAGATCGCCTTTGGCGCTCTGCAAGCCGGCCTCGATCTGAGCTACAGCCCCTCGACGGTCTGCTTCACGTGGGCCGGCTTCGACGAAATGGACGAAGCCACAGGTGATGGCTCCGCCGAACTGCTCGACGACGGCTCCATCGAGATCGCATTCGCCTATCACAATGGCGATGAGGCCATCCTCAAAGCCAAGCGCGACACTTCTTCAACAGATGGGGTCATTGGGGTCTCGCCCGAGCCAGATTGAGGGCGGCTGCTCCTGTCGGGATGTGAGAACGTGGTCGATGTAGATCGCCACAAACATCAGGAGGGAGCAGCCATGAAGTATTTTGCCGGACTTGACGTGTCTTTGGAAGAGACCGCGATTTGCGTGGTCGACGAGGCCGGGCGGATCGTGAAGGAGGCGCGTGCGGCGAGCGAGCCGCAGGCGTTGAGCGAAGCGCTGCGGAAAGTCGATCTGCCGCTGGAGCGGATCGGGTTGGAAGCGTGTTCGCTGACGGCCTGGCTTCACGACGGGATATGCGCCGATGGCCTGCCGGCCATCTGCATCGAGACCCGGCAGGCCAATGCCGCGATGAAGACGATGCCGAACAAGACGGATCGGAATGACGCCCGCGCGCTGGCGCAGATCATGCGCACCGGCTGGTATCGACAGGTGCATGTGAAGAGCAGGCAGTGCCGTCTCTGGCGTTCCCTCCTCGTCGCCCGCCGCACGGTGCTGAACGAAATGCGCGCCATCGAGAACGTGGTCCGGGCGATCCTGCGGGAGGCAGGCATCAAGCTGGGCACGCCGTCGCGAACCGCCTTCGCCGGTCGTGTGCGCGAGTTGGCCGGTACAGATCCGGTTGTCATGCCGCTGGTCGAGCCACTGCTGACGATCCTCGCCACAATGCTAGGAGCGTTCGCCCGCCTGACGAAGCAGGTTCTCGGTCTCGTTCGCCAGGAAGAGGTCTGTCGGCGGCTGATGAGCGTTCCCGGCGTCGGACCCATCACCGCGCTCGCCTTCCGGGCCACGATCGACCGGCCGGAGCGGTTCAGCCGTTCGAGGAATGTCGGCGCGCATCTGGGCCTGACCCCGGCGCGCTACCAGTCCGGTGAGACCGATATCCCGGGCAAAGTCAGCCGCTGCGGCGACGAGCTTGCCCGTACTGCCCTCTACGAAGCGGCCCACACACTGCTTGTGCGCAGTAAAAAGTGGTCGAGCCTGCGCGCGTGGGGCATGAACGTCGCCAAGCGGCGCGGTATGGCCAGGGCGCGGGTGGCGGTGGCCCGCAAGCTCGCCGTCATCCTGCATCGCATGTGGAGCGATGCGACAGAATTCCGCTTCGGCAAGGAGCCTACCGCATTGGCGGCGTAAATCGCGACGAATAACGAAGAAGAAACCAAGCTTTCGTCCGAAAGGGCGTGATCCGGATCGTTCCCGTGGGGACGACGGGCAAGGCGATCTCGTTAGCAGGCACGATCCTGGGCGAACTCTCCCAAGGTCGTTCAACAGATTGAGACGCCTCGCTCTACTGACCCCATCATGCGGCGGCCTTACGTCGACCGCGAAGAGAAGCGAGTGACCCGCGGGGCGACACGATCAAAAAAAGACGCAGGAGTAACTTGACCTCAACGACCCCAATCAGAGAAGCTTGCCCGTACTGCCCTCTACGAAGCGGCCCACACACTGCTTGTGCGCAGTAAAAAGTGGTCGAGCCTGCGCGCGTGGGGCATGAACGTCGCCAAGCGGCGCGGTATGGCCAGGGCGCGGGTGGCGGTGGCCCGCAAGCTCGCCGTCATCCTGCATCGCATGTGGAGCGATGCGACAGAATTCCGCTTCGGCAAGGAGCCTACCGCATTGGCGGCGTAAATCGCGACGAATAACGAAGAAGAAACCAAGCTTTCGTCCGAAAGGGCGTGATCCGGATCGTTCCCGTGGGGACGACGGGCAAGGCGATCTCGTTAGCAGGCACGATCCTGGGCGAACTCTCCCAAGGTCGTTCAACAGATTGAGACGCCTCGCTCTACTGACCCCATCATGCGGCGGCCTTACGTCGACCGCGAAGAGAAGCGAGTGACCCGCGGGGCGACACGATCAAAAAAAGACGCAGGAGTAACTTGACCTCAACGACCCCAATCAGAGAAGCCTGCTAGAGGCGCTGTTCTTGGATCGGCAGGTCGACTTGCGCTGGCATCCAGCCATCACATTCGAGTCCTCGCAACTCCAAGTCAGCCACTTCGAGGATCTGGTTACGCTGGTGAATCCGCGATCAGCCTACACTTTCGTAAACTACTTGCACGAGCACGGCCGTCTGTACCATTTTCTGAACGCACAGTTCGAGGCCGTGCTCAGATCTGAGTTCGAGCAATATCTCAACTGGGCCTTCCACCGGAACCCGCTTGTCCACGGCGGCGAGACGGCACGCGAAATCTGCTTTGAAGGCGAATTTCGGGTGCGGACGGATAACGCGGTTCGCGGCGCTAGAGACGTCGTGGTTGGCATTGGCAAGCAGGCGCAGATTCCGCCTCAGTTTCAGGGTTGGACTGGACGCAACCTGTTCCACTCATCCGCTTTGCTAGACATCCATCCTGAGGTGGGGAAAAAGCATGTCTGCGTCGTTGGCGGAGGCCAGTCGGGGGCCGAGGTGCTGTTGCACCTCGTCGGCCTGCCGAAAGAACTACGGCCTCGATTGATCACTTGGGTCTCGCAGTGCCAAATCTACGTGCCTCTCGACAACAGCCCATTCACAAATGAGCTGTTCATGTCCTGCTTTTCGGATCGTTTGGCGGGGATGAGCGAGTCGCAGCGCAAGCTGTTCCTGCGTCGTTTCGTGCTTGCCTCGGACGGCATTTCAGAAAGCACGCTACGCGCGACCTATCAGGCGCTGTACCGCCACACATTTCTCGAGCCAAACGAATGTGAGATCACACTGCAGCCGGGTTACAAAGTTTCACGCTGCGTCAACGTCGGTGCGGGCCACAGGCTGATCCTGCAGCGCGGCATGGAAGATGTCGGAGAGGTTACGGCCGACATCGTTATCCTGGCTACTGGTTACCAGAACGCGTTGCCAGACTTCTTGGAACCGATCGCGGACCGGTTGGAGCAGATCGACAATGAGTTGGCTATTTGCGAGGATTTTTCGGTGCGCTGGGACGGACCGCGCGACAGACGCATCTTCGTCCAGAACGCGAGCCTCGGGCAGCGCGGGCTGGTCGATCCGAGCCTAAGCCTGCTTGCTTGGCGTGCGCGTCGCATCCTCGACAGCCTTCTGGGGCGCGCGCCATGTGCGAAACCCGAGCCCCCTGACTTTATCAGTTGCACCTCGATCGAGCGGTGGCCTGGTCCCCTGGCTCCAGAGCGGGGCCAAAAAATATGAAGCTTCGCCTTTGATCATCGGCGGTGGAATACAAGGATGGTGTCCGCCTCCCCTGCGGCCAAAGCCGGAGCCTTGTCATCGTGACCGAACAAGCCTTCGGATCCATCGGCGCATCGCATATTCTGGGGGCGTGCATTTTCCTACGGTTGTCAAGACCGGACTCGGTCGCTCACTCGAAAGATCACAGTGGCGTTGGCGGCCAAGCTGGGTCGGACATCAAAGGATGGTACCGCCCTTTGGCGATGAGTGTCGCTTCCGGACCAGATAAGGCGATTGATCCGGCCCTGTTTACAGAACCCTTGGACGCGGCTGGGGCTGGCCACTGGAAGACCACGACCTTCACCGGAGCGCTGCGGCTGACGGGCATGACTGCCCCGTTCGTCTATGACGTCGCCATGAACGGCAACGTATTCCTGGCCTATATCGAGCAGGTGCTGGTCCCGACCTGTCGGAGGGCGACATCGTCGTGATGGACAACCTGCCGGCCCTCAAGGCGGCCGGCGGTCGGGACGTGATCGAGACCGCCGGCGCAAGGCTCATGTTCCTGCCGCCCTACAGCCCCGACTTCAATCCCGTCGAGGACGCCTTCTCAAAACTCAAGGCACTCCTGCGCGCCAAGGCCGAGAGAACCATCACGGCTCTGTGGGACGCGGTCGGCTCGCTCCTTGATCAGTTCACGCCAACTACTTCCAGGCCGCCGGATATGACCAAGATTAAACAGGACGTGCTCTAGGAGCTCTGCGGTCGCAATCATCGCCTCAACACCGCCGGCAGGCAGGAAGCCATCGGTGGTCGTGGCCGCGATCGCGGCGGATGGCCGCCTTCCTGTGGGTCAATGGGCAGGAGAGAGCCGTCGCAATCGATCGATAATGGCGTGCCGGGCCTGCAGCAGGTACCGCTTGCTCAGCGCCGTCTCCGGAATTATGGACACAGATTTCCCCGGAGAAGCTGGTTCATCCGCCATTCAAACGTTCAGACCCGTTCAGTGTCGTCCGATACCTGACAATGTCGGATACGCAACGCAGCAGACTCTGATCTATCGGATGTATTTGAACGCCTTTTTGCTTTGGCACAGTACATGCAAGGCTACAGGCAAACCGCGTTCGGGCTGAGGAAGTCGTCCCACGGCCACGAAAACCGCTGACTTACGCCACCTCCCAAGGCGTACCCGGCCCGGCAGTGAGCTCAGTCTCCTGCCGGGCATCCGATGGTGCTGTCTGGGAAGTGGTTGGAATTGGGAGTCGGCGTAGTCTCCGGGGATGTCAAACCTGGATCATCCGGCGTTAGAGCGCCGGAAAGGAGACCACGCACCACCGAGATCACGTCCCGCGGGTGACCTCGATGCCGGCGAGGACAAGACGGCGGAGTGGAAGAGCAAGGCCTTGCGCGCCTATCAGCGGCTCATTCCTTATCAAGAAGAGACCCAGGCGAGGGTCACGCCGCCATTTTGGGAGCGCCTACTCTTCTGGTTTTGATGAAAAACGTGATCTGGTCAGAAACACAATCTGGATAATACCAGAAATTATTACGAAATAATGCAGAATTAGGTAGCAACTGCCACCAAGTTCAGCCCCCGCGAAACGTGCCAGTCTAGGGGCGACATCTGTCGTTCGGCGTATCAGGTGAACCGATATTAGACGGTTCTATGGCCTCTCGACGATGCTCGAGCATCGCTGGCGAATCCAAGATGTCTCCAAGGTAGTCGATGTCGACCCCGGCGACGCCGAATTCTGAAAAAATGTCCTGCCATCTTCCGATCCATCCGGCCACTTGGTTCCATTCGTGCTGAGCATCCTCTTTTGACATGCCGAAGTGAGGCGCCGCCGCCATGGCGTGTGTGATACTGAAGTCGTTCAGAAACCTGGGGTTCGGAGAGATCTGGATCGCCTGTTGTCCGAGACCGTTCATTTGCGTCGGAATGTCGAAAGCCGGCGACAGCAGCCATCCGTCCTCGGTATGGAGAAAGGCGTGGTTCTTCGTGTGATCGTCAGTGTTGTCTATCATGATGTTGAACGCCATTCTGCGGAATAGTTCTCGTTGCATCGATTGGATGCAGTCGGCGACTCCATGGCGCCGGATGATCGCCGCGATGGTGGCATAGCTGTCGTCGGCCTCCGAGGCCAGCATCGTGCGTGCTGAAACAGCGTGGACGCGCAGACCTCCAACACGGTCAAAACGACGGACCGTCAGAATATGATCGATACCGCCGGGGATGACCTGTGACGATGCGACGTGTAATCCGGCTCTGCGCGCCAGTTCCATGCAGGCATGCTCGACAAGGAGTTGATCCACGTTGCTGCCGCGAGGAAACTTGGCGATCCACTCTTCTCCATCAGCTTCGATCAGCATCTTGGGGTGGGCGCCGCCCATGCTGCCGGCGCTGGCGATGAGCTGTCTTTCTCGCTCGCTGAGAGGTTCACGCTCGAGGACGCGTGCAATCAGCGCCTCCGCTTCCTGAAGGGAATCCACACTCATGAGCGGCTGTTCGTCGACGGGACGATATTCATCGAAGCTGGAAGACATCCCAAGCGCACCGAAACGGCGGTCGCCCGCATACCAGAGCTTGTCGAGTGGGCTCATGCGCGAGGGGCGAGAGACGACCCTGATCATACGCTCCCCCCAGCGATCCGGCATAGCGTCTTCGATTGCGCCAGGAGTCACCATGTCCCTCAAGGGAGCATGCACCTTCTTGTCATGGGTGAGATCCGGAGAGAGAGGGAATCCCGAACGCCTCCACTCCTCATCCAGTTCAAGAAGGCATCTCCGATTGCCCGCCTCGAGCTTCACCCGGCCGACGAGGCGCGGCCCGATCGGATTTTCGAGATACCAGACCGCAAGAAAGTTTTCCCGGAAGTCGTTCATACTATACTCTCTTTCGGCTCGCCCGGTTCACATCGAGCATCGTGGCGTACTCGTCCTCGCTGGGCTTGAGAACCTCAGCAAGCTTTTCGGACTTCCCAAAAATCCAAAGCGCCGCGGCATAAACACC
This sequence comes from Mesorhizobium calcicola, assembly GCF_042682105.1. Lineage (NCBI taxonomy): Bacteria > Pseudomonadati > Pseudomonadota > Alphaproteobacteria > Hyphomicrobiales > Phyllobacteriaceae > Mesorhizobium > Mesorhizobium calcicola. Next base: position 97,650 of record NZ_JBHUGY010000008.1, on the reverse strand, counting down.
TATCGACACCTTTGCATCGCCCGCCTCCATCCTGCGCAGCGTAGGGATCGAAGTCCCCATCCTCGCGGCCATGGTCTTCAGGCTGTCTCCTCTACGCTCGCGGGCGATGCGCAGATGAGAGCCAAGTGTTTCCAGCGCAACCACCGTTGCATCGGTGAGGATTTCAAGCGATGTGGAGCTCTTTGACATAAACGTAAGGTTCCTCATACTCCGTCGTATAAGAACATATATGTTCTTTTCAAAGCCGAATTCAAGGGTTGGCTACCTACCTCCACGAATGTGAAAAGATTCTGACGCAGCCTCATGCATTCATCAACGCGGCTTGTAAGCCATGTTGATCCCGTCCTGAGCATCACGGATTGGAAGACGAACCCAGTAATGTTGAGGTGATGGTTGGTGGCACTTGCTACCTAATTCCGAAATAATGTAAATCACTAAGTGACAGACACTCAAAACTGCCCAAAGAAATATTATACCGATCGAAAGCATACGCCCGTCCCCACAAAAAAGTTTGATTATTCCCGAAGGCCTGGGACCGTGCTTTGGAAATCACTCTCCTCAAACGTTATTAAGTGCGATCCACCTCTCTTTCGTGTCATCGATGGACCGCCTTGAGGCGAGGATCCCCCATTAGGCTGGTGAAGCCGAACGTAAGGCCGATGAGGCCGATCACAAATAAGGCTAGCCGCCGCAATCGTGGGGTGGAGGGAGCTTGAGCTTCGCCCTGACCGAAATGCCAGAACTTTTCTGCATCATGCTAAGTCAAGTACGGCCCGGCCCAGATCCTGCAAGGGCACTGCTTCGACGCCATGCTGGAGCGGAAAATGCTCCGATCCCGGAAAGACAACGAAGCGCTACTCCGGAATAAGGTCCTCGCAGGCCCTTTTTCCACCCTTGGCGTCAGGCTGCGCCTTGATTTCGATGCCCCAGAGGCGCTGGCCCGGCGGCGTTAGTAGCAAGTCAATCTCCGCACCCGCAACTGTTCGGTAGAAGTTGCTTAGGGTGCCGGCGGCAGTGAGGCCTTCGATTACAAACTCTTCCCAGGAGGCGCCGGCCACTGGATGTCCGCGCACGTCTTCCTGAGTTGCGAGACCGAGCAGCGTATGGGTGATGCCGCTGTCGCGGACATAAACGCGGGGGGATTTGACCAGACGCTTGCCGACATTGGCGTGCCACGGCTCCAACCGGCGCACCAGCAGGAGATCGACGAGCAGATCAAGATAGGACGCGACGGTCTTACCGTCGACGCCGAGCGCGCGGGCGAACTCGGCTGCGTAGAGTAGGCCGGCCTGGTGGTGGCCAGCATTGTCCAGAAGCCGCGCAGCGTCTCGGCCGGAATGCGCGGACCGAGGAGGGGGATGTCGCGCTCCAGATAGGTGCGGAGGAAATCCTGCCGCCATCGTTGACTGGTGCGGTCGTTAGTGGCCAGAAAGCTGTCTGGAAAGCCGCCGCGCACCCATAGCGGCCCAAGAGCGGCGGCGCCGACTTCCAGACCGTCGATCGGGCGCATCTCGAGATAGGCGATGCGGCCGGCGAGGCTTTCGCCCGACTGCTTCAGGAGATCGATCCATGCCGATCCCAAGAGCAAGAAGCGGCCGGCTTTTCGTCCAACGCGGCGGCCGCGGTCGATTAAGCCCCATCAACCGTCGATACGGGAATGGCCGTGAGTTACGATGTTTCGCGAACTCTTATCACTGTTGCAACATTGAATTGGGTAAGCTCCCCTCATCATAATTTACGGGGCGCCACAAGCGCCGCGCTCAACACTTGGAAAAGATTGTGTGGAGGTTCTCGTGACCGAATCACCACTCGAAGGAGTGAAAATACTCAGCCTGGCGGAACAGTATCCTGGTCCGTATGCTACCTTGCTGCTTGCAGATCTAGGCGCAGATGTCATTCTGATCGAAAGGCCCGACGGAGGTGATCCGGCCCGAAAGCACAAAAGCCTTTTTTCCTCGTTGAGCCGCAACAAGCGAAGTGTCGTCCTTGATCTTAAGTCAGCAGCCGGTCAGGAATCCTTACTCGAGTTGAGTAAAACTGCAGACGTTATTATCGAAGGCTATAGGCCGGACGTAATGAAAAAACTCGGATTGAGTTACGAGGAACTCAGTTCTGTAAATCGCCGTTTGATATATCTCTCATTGACTGGCTTCGGTCAGAATGGCCCTTACCGCAGGCGCCCAGCCCACGACCTCACCTGCCAAGGGTTGGCCGGGGTTCTAATTCAGCAGGGTCGAACCGGTCACCCGCAAGCACAGTTTCAATTGCCCCTTGCCGATCTCGCCTCGGGCACCCTGGCAGCACTGGGTGTGGTTTCGGCTCTACTGGCGCGGGAGCGAACCGGACTCGGCTGCTACATCGATCTGGCTATGACCGATAGTCTGGTGTCATGGATGACGCCGTATCTCTACGCGAGCCTAAACGGAAGACCAATGGCAGAGGTGTACACGGACGAACCCGCCAATGGGACGTTCGCTTGCGCAGATAACAAGCTCATTACGCTCAGCATCGTGCATGAAGATCACTACTGGCAGGCTTTGTGCCGGGCGACTGGTCTGGCGCAACTGGCCTCGGCAAGCCGTCAGGACCGCCTACAATACGCTTCTGACTATCGCGCTCAACTTGCTACCGCGATCGCCAAGGAAACGCGAAAGGCGTGGGCAGATATTTTTAATACGATCGAGATTCCTTGGGGGGATGTGCTTCACCTGAATGAAGTCGCGAGAGATCCGCAATTGTGCACACGAGACCTATTTGTCCGGCTTAGCTCGGAGGACGGCGACGAATGGCACCTGAACCAACCGCTACAATTCGACTGCTACAAAACCGGAATTCGGCTTCCCGCGCCAAAGCTCGGCGAGCACACTCAGGAAATTTTGTCCCGCTGCGAATCCAGCAGGACCGGACGCGACCACCCGAATTGATCAGTCGCGGGACACTTCTCTCACTATCCCTGGGAGTGCCCGCAACTTGAGCAATTCCTGATAGTTCGGCCACAGGCATTTGATTCACGGTCGTCCATATCGCGGCGATCATGGGGGCGCCGCGCCGGCGCTTGACGCGTGCGCCGCGTTTGCCGTGTGAGCAGGGGACGAGCGCGAGTGGGTGGGTTCTGGGAGCACATCTCGACGAACAACCGCAGCTATGAATCGGCAAAGAAACCGGGACCAATGGAGGCACTCAAATGCAAAATACTTCTATAGGAACGAAAGCCCGCCCGCAGGAGGAGGATCACGTGCCCCCACTGAAGGGTATTCGCGTCTTGGCATTCACGCACTACGCGGCAGGACCAATCGCAGCGCAGTATCTTGGTTCGCTTGGGGCGGAAGTCGTCAAGATCGAGGCGCCGGCCGGCGATTATCAGCGTAAATGGATCAAGGAGCCGACGGCGGACCCAGACGCACCCAGCCCCTATTTCTTGGGCATGAATCGCAACCAGCGTTCACTGTCCATTGATCTGAAAACGCCTGAGGCACAAGCGGTCATTCGCGAGATGATCTCCCAGGCGGATGTCATTCTGGAAAATTTCCGACCCGGAGTCTTGGAGCGGATGGGTATAGGCAGTTCCGCCGTTCTCGCGGAGCACCCTGGAATAATCTATTGCTCGATAGCTGCTTATGGTCCTGCAGGCCCAAGCCGAAACAAGCCGGCGCTGGATCTGATTATCCAAGCCCTGTCGGGCATCGCTAGCCTGGGTGGGGCAGCCGATGGTCCGCCCGTTCCTGCCGGTGCCTACGTTGTTGATACCTACACAGCATCACAAGCAGTCATCGGCGTTCAGGCGGCATTGCGCCAGCGCGATCAGACAGGGCTTGGTCAGTGGGTGCGTGTGGATATGATGTCGTGCGCGCTTCACTTGCTGGCGTCGGAGTCTTGCTATGCGCTGAACGCACAGGAGCCGGCAAGTCGAGGGCGAAATGGCATTAGCCACAGTCACCAGCCAGCGCCTTACGGCATCTATTCCACCTTGGACGGGGCGATTGCTCTGGTGGCTTACTCCGCATCCCTCCCCGATCTTGCCGCCGCGTTGGGCCTCAGCAAGCAGATCATACCGCTGCTGGCGGGGAAGGGCCCTTGGACAAACCGGGACCAGATCGCCGGTATCCTGTCAGGTCGTCTGCGTCAGCTGACCAGCGATGATGCGCTTACGCGCCTTGCACCCACGGGTATCCTGCTGGCCCCTGTACGCAGTATCGATCAGGCGCTGGCCGATCCTGATGTGGCCAGCGAACTGGTCCGCGACGTCGAACACAGCTACGGCGGCCGCTATCGCGTCGCGCTGGAGCCGCTGAAGCTTTCAGGCTCTGCACTCGTTTTCAATCGTCCTGCCCCCGATCTCGGCGAGCATTCAGTGGAGGTTCTGCGCGAGACGGGGATCAATCAAGACCGCATCGATGCGATGATTGCTAGCGGCGCAGTTCGTGTGCCCGGCAGCCCGGAGAATCGGACATAGCGATTCGAACCGAGACGCAATATAGGACATTTGCGTCGCTGCTGATCTTGAATGCCAGCGAAGACGCCATCACGAAAGCCACAGGATTGCCCGTCGGCATACCACTGCCGAAGCCTGCTACGCCGATACAAATGTGTTCGCGCTGTCGAACGTCGCGGCATCATGCTCCAATTCCTGCGATCGCGATCCGCCGTTTCCGCTAAGACACGAACCACGACATTATTAAGATCCGCGGCCAAGAGGTCCTTGGGCGCTTCTTTTACTCGCGTGCTCGGGTGCGATCTTGCGTCCCTTTGCTCGTCCAAAGGGCGGGTCGCAGGGGGCACCCCAGCGCTCTGCTCAGACGACATGAGCGTTGGTCGGAAGAGGATACCAAGCGCAGGCACACGGTCGATCGCGCCAAACAGGTCGGGCGATTTCAGGTGGCGGATCATGGCAGGCACAGGGGCAATACCGGTCACCTTCCTAACGCAGCGATTATGGGCAGTGTGTATTCCGCGACTTCCAGGTCCGAATAGGGCCTTGACGAAACAGCGGGTAGACTACCGTCCCCGAGTGGGAAGGAAGTACGTTTGAAGTCGCTAGTCGACGGCTCGGGTTTCGTCGCTGAAAAAATTGAGCAATGCGACATGTTTTCGCCAGCGGCAGACGGTGGATGCTGGCGACCCCGCGCCGACTTTCATTGGCCAGTCCGCGCGAAGAGAGGCTCGTATGGGCAGGAGCTTGCCGCAATCTGGCGACTTGGCTGGTAAGGGCTCATTTGGTCCGCGAAATTGCCTTTCGCCGATCTTATGAGATCCCATTAGCCACGGGGCCGGACTGCGCTTCTGCCGAAAGCCTCTCAGCGGGAGAAGGACGGCGAAATTGGAATCCAGGCTTTATCCTTTGATGTCCAGCCGCGGGCCAACGCCCATGATGGCGGGCTCGGCCGAAAGCAGCTTCTTCGCCGTCGCCTTGACCTGGTCGAGATTCACTTGCTCGATGAGCGCGGGACGGCGCTGGATGTAGTCGATGCCGTGCTTGTCGAGCTGCAAACCGATGAGCGTGGCTGCAATCGAGCTGGAGGAATCCAGATTATTGATAGCATAGGCGCCGATGGAATATTTCTTGCTCGCCTCGAGCTCGGTCTCTGTCGGCCCTGTTTCCGCCAACTCCTTGATAACTTGACGTATTGCGCCTAGCGTCTCGGCGGCCCTGTCGGCGCGCGTCGACGTGGTCACGACAAGCGCGTCGGAATGCTGGTAGCCTTCCAGGTTGGCCCCGATATCGTAGGCAAGGCCGCGCTTTTCGCGCACCTCCTGGAACAGACGTGAGGTAAATGGCAAGCCTCCGAGTATATCGTTTATCAGCTGCGCAGCATAGAATTCCGGGTCGTTGGGTCCGATGCCGGGAAAAGCCAGCTGAAGCGAAGTCTGCGGCAGGTCGTATGCGACCAACGTCCACTGGCCGAGCTTCGGGGCGATGTCGGGGACCGGGGCGAGCGCCTGCTTCTGAGGCAAATTGGCGAACAATTGGTCGAGCTTTTCACTCAGGGCCTTGGCATCAATGTCGCCGACGACCGCAACGTGTAGCCCATCACGGGCGAACATGGCCGTGTGGAAGGCGCTTAGATCCGCCGGCGTTATACCGGCGAGGCTTTCCTTGGTGCCCTTACTCGGCCTCGAATAAGGATGCGTGCCGTAGATTCTGCGGCGCCATACAAGCTCAGCGATCGCATGAGGTTCGCGCTCCTTGGCGATGATGCTGGAAAGAATCTGGGCGCGGACGCGGTCGACCGGCTCCTGATCGAAGCGGGGCCTGTTGATCGCGATCCTGAGCAGGTCGAAGGCCGCATCCTTCCGTTCGGAAAGCATGCGCATCGAGCCATAGATGCCGTCGCGCCATGCGTTGAAGCCCATCTCGGCGCCGGCGCCATCGAGCTTCAGTTGGAAGGCATTGCTGTCGAGTTCGCCCGAGCCTTCGTCGAAGAGGCCGGCCATTAGATTGGCAAGCCCTAGCTTGCCCACCGGGTCCTGCGCGGTGCCGCCATCGAAGACAAAGCCGATGGTGATGATGGGTGCCGTATGGTCCTCTACCAGCCAGGCGTTGATGCCTTTTTGAGATTTCACCACCTGGAGGTTCATCGCAGCCGCTTGGGCGGTGAGCCCTGGCAGGATGAGGAAGACGACGGCGAGGAGCAGGATGGCCAGCAGGGTGGCGTGGCGTGCGGTCCTCCCATCTCCCACAAGGAGAGCAGGGGAGGCAGATGCAAAGGTGCCGCGGTGTTGGTGGTTCGTCATCACATCAATTCTCCGTCTTGGGAACGAGATAGCCGGTGGTCGAATGGCCAGGCACGAGATAGCGGGCTGCAACGGCTTTGACCTGATCGGCGGTGACCTTGCGGATGCGGTCCGGCCATTCCTCGACATCTTTCAGAGTGCCGCCAGTGGCAAGCGTGGATCCATATATGTTGGCGATGTAGGACTGCTGATCCTGGGCGAAGATCTCCGAGCGGTTTAAGCGGTCTTTAGCCATGTCCAACTCGTCATTGCCAACGCCATCCTTGGCGATCCGGGCGACTTCGGCACCCGCCGCGGCTTCCAGATCGGCGAGCTTTGCATCGCCGCGCGGCGAGACGGAGATCGCGAACTTCGTGGCATCAAGCGAGGCCCCCTGGAATCGGGCGCTGGCCCCGGTGGCGACGCCCTCTTTCACCACAAGCGCTTGATAGAGCCGGCTGCGGCTGCCGCCGCCGAGGATCTCGGCCAGCAGATCGAGCGCCTCAGCCTCGCCGGGCTCGGCCGTGCGATAGGACGGAACCACCCAATGTGTTGAGAAGCGAGGCACCGAAACGCGCGCGTCGGTCAGCGTCACTGTGCGCTTCGTGTTCTGCTGAGGCTCGACCGGCCGGACTCGCGGCAGCAGCTCCGGTCCACGCGGGACCTTGCCATAGGTCTTCTCGGCCAGCACCTTCACCGTTTCCGGCTCGACGTCGCCGGCTACCACCAGCACGGCGTTGTTGGGGCTATAATATTTGTTGTAGAAGGCGACGGCGTCGGTTCGGTTAAGCTGCGCAATCTCATGCATCCAGCCGATGACCGGGATGCGGTAGGGCTGGTTCTGCCAAAGTGTGGCATCGACCGCCTCGTCAAGTATAGCCCCCGGATTGGTCTCGATGCGCCAACGGCGTTCCTCCAGGACCACGTCGCGCTCGATCTTGACGACGTCGTCGGTGAGGATGAGGTTGCGCATACGGTCGGCCTCGAAGCCCATCATCTGCTCCAATGCCGACGGTGTTACTGTCTCGAAGAAGGCGGTAAAATCGCGATTGGTGAAGGCGTTAATTGATCCGCCGATCTCGGCTACGGCGCGGGTCAACTCGCCAGCGGCGTGATTGGCCGTAGCCTTGAACATCAGATGCTCGAAGAAATGCGCGATGCCGGACTTGCCGGGCGACTCGTCGGCGCTGCCGATCTTGTACCACACCATATGAGTGACGATCGGCGCATGATGATCGGGGATGACGACCACCTCCATTCCGTTGTAGAGCAGGAACGTCACCCTGCCGTCGTCGTTGGCAGCCAAAACCGGAGCGGTCGTCGCGAGAATCAACGCGGTCGCAATAAATGCCCTGCGCAGCCGGTGAAACGGAACTTTGGTCCACGGCTCCGATTGTGGCGGTGAGATGATCGGCAAGGTTCCAGGCAAGGTGATTTGTTCCTCATGTTGAAGGTGCTCGGTGTCCGTCTTTCCTTGTGGGAGAAGGTGGAGCAGCGGGCAGCGCCCACTCGGGTGAGCAATCGGATCCATGTTGCAAGGGCTTACTCGTGCGTCCTTCTCCCGAGCCGGGAGACCGGCGGCGGATTTTTTCGGTGATGTGACCATGCGACAGCTTCTCCTTGGCGGGCACGCGGTTTGGTTGCACGCACGTCCCGTGCCAAATGAGAACCGTTTCTGAGCAATGGATACGCGAATGTCGCGTATCCCACATTGTCGGATATCGGACGGCGCTGGATGCGAGCGCTTGCGGTTTGGGACGATACTTTGCTGGCGCGGAAGGGCATTGAGCGTGCGGCCACTCGTGGCTCTGCACAGGGATTATGACACTTTGCCGGTGGGCATTGGATAGGCTTTGGCCATTTTGAGGCGGGCCTGTTCGCTTTAGAATATCCAATTGACGCCGGCGCCGCTGTTATTTCGCTGGTTTTCCCTAGCGGCGACGATTGGCAATGGGCTGTCGCAACTTTCGATACGGCGGTCGGGGCATTGACTGCGCAGGACGCCGATCTCGATCTCGACCTGTTAAGCCTGCTGGCATGCGTGGGCGTGTAATTGTATTCCAGCCGTCGCAGGATGCTTCCCGCCTCCAATGGCGGCAGAGCCTGATAAGGCGCGGGCGTGTGGGTCGACAGGTCCGGGTTGGTCGAGATCGACGCGATAGAGTGCATTCATCGGAATGGCCTCCTTCTCAATTGCGGAGGTTCTGGAAGAATCAGAAAATGAATCAATTCCTTGGCAGACAGCCGCTACCCTGCTTAACCGAAAGCAAGGCCAGTATCTCGCGTTCATCTGGACCTACAGCGCTCAACGGTCGCTCGCCGGCCGAACGCGACACGCAGCTCTTCTGCCGCGTCACCGCGCTCTCTGTCCATCAGATGGTGGCTCACCCTCGAGCGCGCTCGATTGATCCACCCTGGCCTCGCGCGGTATTGAACTGGCAGCAGGTCAAACCTCTCGTCGAACCCGACAGCCTACCCAGGTTACAACCCGCCGAAACCGTCAAATCCTCTGTGCAAAGGTACTGGCTGCGGGACTGGCGAGCATTGGCATTGTGGAAGGCATCATCATAGCTCACGGATTCCGAGGTTCCTGAATCTTCGGGGTGAGGCGGGACGTGCGGGAATTGGCTGCGTGGATTGATTCGAATTGAGGCTGTGCATCGCGGCTATCTTCCTCCTCCATTGCGAAACGTTCATATTGCTGAACCGGATAATATAGTTCGCAAGCGAAAGCAAAATCCAGGAGCAATTGTTGGAAAAAGGACTTCTTCGTCGGCGTAGGACCCTCCCGCTGGTAGAGGGACAATTGTAGAGTAGGCAGGAATGCGCCGTCGATGGTGGCCAACTGCAAATGTGAGCGGCCAACTCGCTTTTCTGATTTCTTCTGGTAGCCCATATCAACGTACTCCTAGTGTGCAATCATCGCACTCGTAGTGTACGAGCCTGACCCGAATCTGACGGATCGTTCGATTGTGATCCAGATCAAAGTTGATTTGGTCGCAATCCAAGCCCTCAGCGCTCTCGTGCTGCCTCTCCGATCAGGAGACGGCGGCCCGAGGTAAGAATGCTGTTCGAGCTTCCTACTGTGATCAGAGCCTAAATGCCGAAAAGGGCGCCGAGCCTTTCGGTGGCCGGAAGCAAGGGGTCGATCAAGCCAAGATCGTAGATCATCGTCGTTTCGAGATCCCCCTTGTGGTCGACGTAGTGCGATATGGCCTCATGCGATACTCCCTGGCCCGTCAACATCAGAGAGATCGCGATCCGCTTGAGGTCGTAGAGCTGGTGGTCGGGGACGCGGGAACAGGATTTTGATTTTAGGCCAGCGCAGACGTTGGGCCTGCACCACCCCAGCAACCCTGAGATGGATCGGCACCGCACGGTAGGTGTACTCGTAGAGCGAACGGGCAGCTTGATGCCTTTGGCGTTGTGCTTGGGCCAGACAAGCTTCTCCAGATCGAAATGGCCGAATTCCGCCTTGGCCAGGTCGCTGGGGCGGGCATGGTCAGAAACCGGATGCCCATGAAATTGCAGAGCTCCTGCATCTGGTCGTTGGCGGTTAACACCTGCCTCTTGACTGGAGCCATGTTCGGCTTGCAAGCGCCTCTAGGTGATCTATTTCAGGCGGCGCCTCAAACACGGGATAGAAGATGTGGGCCGCAATTTGCCGGATCTGCTCCGTGGAGTAATCCCGGCGGCGGCGCACCCATCTTCCGCGCGCGGATTGGACTCCAGGAGTTGCGCATGTCGACCAGCTGCATTGGAATGGTCCGGTTATAGAGCGCCAAAACGTGCCGCAACGCGCTGTTGAAGACATATGGCGAGGCAATTTGCTTTTGGAATTCCTCAAGAGGACTCGTCAGCTTCTCGAAAGCTGAGCCGAATAGCATGCGAACGCGAAAGGCTAGCCAACCTACCGCTAGCTAACCAACCTACCGCTAGCTAACCAACCTACCGCTATTTGAAGGGGTAATCACGAGTTCGCAAGCTCGATCCATTCGATCCAAATCTCGCGCAAGCCGTGCTAGGGCGATATGTGGACGGGCGACATTCCGGTCATGGCGAGGCCGGCGTAGCGGCAACGCCGCAGATTGCGTTCGCAGCCGGGATCGTGCTCTCGAGTTCGGTGCGCGGCTGTCAGCAAGGTATTACCGTGCGCATTAGCGGAATCGACCCCTGCGTCGGCAAAGTGCCGGAACGCTGCGATACTTAAGGGCACTACAAGTTCCAATTGTTTCTAGAGATATGCAATTGGGCGAATGAGGTATTTCAGATTGGAAAAGGGTCCTTTGGCCGAGCTGTTGGTCGAACAGTTCGAGAATATGCCGCCGCAGCTGCGGGTCGCTGCGCGTTTCGTGCTGGATCATCCCAAGGATGTCGCGCTGATGTCGATGCGCGAGCAGGCGCACCAGGCCGGTGTTTCGCACAGCACGATGATGCGGCTGGCGCGATGGCTTGGCCTTGAAGGCTACGAGGATATGCGCAGCCTTTATGCGCGCGCGCTGCGTGAGACGATCGCGGGGGAGCCGGCGCGACAGGGTATCGAACAGCGTGGCGATCCGGGATATTCGACTGCCGGCGTCGTTGCCGACACGCTTGCGGCCCAGATTTCAAGCCTCGGTGAATACGGCAATGCCACGCAGTTCATCGCCGCCGCCGACCTGCTTGCAAGATCACGCGATCTTTTCGGTCTCGGTTCACGCTCGGCCTATCCGGTCGCGAGCCACTTCGTTCACGTCATGTCGTTTCTGGCTGGCGGTGACCGCAAGGTGACGCTTGTCGGCGAGATGGCTGGACAGGGCCTGGATGCCCTCCAGCACGCGGGACGTGGCGACGTGCTTCTGGCTGTGGGCATGTCGCCTTATGAGCGCACGACCATCGACGTGGCGCGCCAGGCGGCCCGGCAGGGCGTCGGCGTGGTGGCAATCACCGACAGCAGCGTGTCTCCGCTGACGCGAATCGCGCGGGAGACAATCATCGTCACGTCGAATTCGCAGTCGTTTTTCCGAAGCATGGCGCCGGCGTTCGCCGCCGTCGAGCTTCTGGCGGCACTGACGGCCGGGCGGTCCGAAACGGATGCCGCAGAGCGGGTAAAACAATCGGAAGAGCGGCTTGCCGCTTTCGGCATTTATTGGAAGCCTCGCCGATAGCATCTGGATCGAACGGGCATGGCGCCAGCCAGGCTGCCGGCAACAGTGATTTTCCGGAGGTCGTCCAGATGGTTCGTCCGACAACGCCTTCCAAGCTCCTAATCCAGCCGCAAAAGGGTAGACGCCTCGGCAAACGCCGCGCAAATAGCGCGGCTAATCCCGCCTTTCATATTCTGCGCAGATCATGCCGGTGGCAGCTGCGCGCTTCGAAAAAAGTCCAGACAATGAAATTAAGCCGCGAGGGTCCGCTTCGCCGGCGCCGGCTCAGGCATTTCCGGCTGTTTCGGCTTGCGGCCGACCCCCACCGTCTTGGCCAATGCCGAGCATACCGCGGCGTAATTTGGCGCACGGCAGTCTCCTCGGAAGAACACTGCGCCTGGCAATGCTCATGTGAAACCTTAAGAGTGCTCGTCAGCTTCTCGAAAGCTAAGCCGGATAACATCAGAGCGCCAAGGCTAGTCAACCCAACCCCGTTCGGAGGGCAACATGGACCCATTTCGCAATCTCGATCTTCCCTTGGATCCAAATTTCGCAGCGTCCTACGCCATGACGCACCAGGAGCAAGCGTTCCAAGCTGGGCAAGGGGACTTTGAACTGCACCTAAACAAGGCTCCGCAAGCCGGTGCCGTAAATCCCCTCACTATGGAGCGCCATAATCCCTCTGGGGGGCTTAAGCCCTTTGGTCAAACGATTTCTATGCTCGATAGCGATCAGCGGGTCAAATATGCTAAGGAGCTACGTGACCGTGACGGCTATCCCAAAGTCCCACCGTCTTTGGTGAATCCCACATCGCCAGCAACGGATACCAAGCAAAATCTCGCGCCGTGGAGGACGCTGCCACCTGAGGCGTTGCCCAACAAAATGGGGCTCTGCGCCAGCAAGCCACACACATCGGATGCAACTTTTCACAGTTCAAACTCCTCCACCACGAGCGCCAGTACATCTTCTCCGGCGAGGCCGAGCACCTCCGTGTTCGAATACAGGACGGCCGAATTGAGCCAGGCGAATGAAAACGGCATCTGCGTTGGGCTGACTGCGGAGTGGCTACTCAATCGCAACAACAGCGCGTCAGCCCGAATGAATGCGCTAATACCTGGATCGGAAAGGCATGCCTCAGCGGCTGTGCGGCAGCAGCAGTATCAGGACCTCAAGGATGTATTGCGAAGCGAGGGTGCAGGATCTTCTCAGGCCGACCTTCAGGCACAAAACACCGTGTTGCAGGAGGCGGGATTGGCACCATCCGGAAAAGAGAAGAAACACAAATTCGGCGAGCCTTCGAGCTTCTCGCGCATGCTTGACAAAATCACCGAAGACGGATCGACCCATTTGCTGAGCCTGTATTTCGCCCAAGGTGGTGCACACACAATTGCGACCACGGCGTCGAATGGAATGACCACGCTCTTCGATCCTAATTATGGAGAATTTACTGTTGGATCACGCGAGATGGCTTCATTGTTTCAAAGCCTCACCAATCGTTACAGGAACCCAAACGGGCAGCATTTGTCGACAGTCACCACACAAAGGATGTACTGAGTCGGGCCGAACTTTTCGACGGCTGGATATCACCTTCGTCACTGTGCGGAACACGGCCCGATCGCCGCGATGTTCATCCGGCGTCAGCCTGTAATGGGTCGACAGATGGCGCTTTAGCGATTTGAATTTCTTCCCGTTCCTCAAGGGAGAAAATGTAGTCCGGTGTCACCGACTTCCTGATCGGCACAGCAGGCTTGAGGGTAACCGGCTCTTCTGCCGAGAGGCTTGCGGCCGTGCCCCTCAGGGCTGCGTGCACTTAGCCGATCAGGGCAGGGAGATCCCCCACCGGGACCGGATTGGTTGGAGACATACGCTGAGACGACATCGGCGGTGAGCTCGATGAGGTTGTCGATGTTTTTGTCGGCTTGTTCTGTCATGAAACTCTCCGGGCGGCTTAAAGAGCTATGACGGAAGATGGTGTCAGGGGATCGTGCGTCTCGGAGGGATGTGGAACTGAAGAAGCTGCTATCTGTCGTCATGGCATCGATAGTCGCGTTGGGAGAGAAGCTTTAGCCTGCTAAACACTTGAGGAGTAGTCACTTGCGTTTGGGCATTTCATTCACGGCGGGCGAGCCTGCTCAAGGACGAAGCAGGCAGCTCCTCCTTGAAATGTCCACCTACAGCAATCCCACCTGCTCCGCCTCGCGGCGCAGGTTCTGGCGCGGGCGCGGGCCGATCTGCTGGATCACCAATCCGGCCGCCAGTGAGCCAAGGTCACCGCAGATCTTGAGGTCGCGGCCTTGCGTGTAGCCGTGCAGGAAACCGGCGGCATAGAGATCGCCGGCGCCGGTCGTGTCGACCAGTTCCTTGATCGCGGTCGCCTGGATGACCACGGTCTCGTCGCCGCGCACGATGACCGAGCCTTTTTCCGAGCGGGTCACGGCGGCGATCCGGCAATCCTTGCGAATCTGCGCCAGCGCCTCGTCGAACGACGATGTCTGGTAGAGCGACTTGATCTCGTGGCTGTTGGCAAAGACGATGTCGACGGTGCCCGAGCGCATCAGTTCGAGGAACTCGTCGCGGTAGCGGTCGACGCAGAACGAATCCGAGAGTGTCATGGACACTTCGCGGCCTGCCGCGTGCGCCAGCTTCGCCGTCTGCCGGATCGCTTCCTTGGCCCGCGGCGGGTCCCACAGATAACCCTCGAAATAGGTGACCTTGGCGCCGGAAGCCTTGTCCGCCTCGACATCCTCCGGCCCGAGTTCGATGGCGGCGCCGAGATAGGTGTTCATCGAGCGCTCGCCGTCGGGAGTGACGAAGATCATCGAGCGCGCCGTCGGCGGCTCGCCCTTGAGCGGCTTGGTGTCGAAGGCGACGCCCTGCGCGTGGATGTCATGCGCGTAGATTTGGCCCAGCGCATCGTTCGAAACCTTGCCGAAGAAGGCGACGCGGCCACCGAAGCTGGCGACGCCGGCCGCCGTGTTGCCGGCGCTGCCGCCGGACGCTTCGATCGCCGGGCCCATGCGGCTGTAGAGCAGTTCGGCGCGCTGGGTGTCGATGAGGTTCATCGCGCCCTTGATGATGCCGTTGGTCTCGAGGAATTCCTCGTCGCACTGGGCGATGATGTCGACAATGGCATTGCCGATGCAAAGCACGTCATAATCCGGCATCAATGTCTCCGCCAAAAAACCCAGCCGGCTTCTTGCCATGCCGGTCGGGCGCGGGTCTAGCGAGTTGGAATGGGTGCCGCATGCGCTTGATCCAGCGTCGGCCCTCAAGCTGCTGCAGGTCCTGCCTCACGCAGCAAGTCGTCGGCTCTGTCCGTCCTCTCCCAGGTGAACTCGGGCTCTTCACGGCCGAAGTGCCCGTACGTCGCGGTCTTGCGGTATATCGGGCGTAGGAGATCAAGCATCTTGATAATGCCTTTCGGTTGCAGATCGAATAACTCGGGAATAAGGCGCTCGATCCGCTTTTCATCGATCCTTGCGGTCCCGAAGGTGTTGACGTGAATAGACACCGGCGCGGCCACGCCGATGGCGTAGGCAAGCTGCACCTCACACACCTGCGCAAGTCCGCTAGCTACGATATTCTTCGCAACGTACCGCGCCGCATAGGCAGCTGACCGGTCAACCTTGGATGGGTCCTTGCCCGAAAAGGCGCCGCCGCCGTGGCGCCCCATCCCGCCGTAGGAATCGACGATGATCTTGCGTCCGGTGAGCCCGCAGTCGCCGCGCGGCCCACCAATCACGAACCGGCCCGTTGGATTGACCAGGAACCTGAGCCCCGTCGTATCCAGGTGGGGCGGCAAAACCGGCTTTATGATCTCCTCAATGACGCCTTCTCTTACTGTTTCTTGTGAGACCACCTCGTCATGCTGCGTCGACAGGACTATGGTATCCAGCGCCACCGGGCGCAAACCTTCATAGCGCACGGACACTTGAGATTTTACGTCCGGACGCAACCAGCTAAGCTGTCCCGTTTTCCGGACCTCTGCCTGCCTTTTCGTCAAATGGTGAGCGAGTTGGATCGGCAAAGGCATCAATGTATCGGTCTCGTTGCATGCGTACCCGAACATGAGGCCCTGATCCCCCGCCCCCTGCTCGAGATCCTGTCCTCGACCCTTGTCAACGCCCTGGCTAATGTCGGGCGACTGCTCGGTGAGAGCCAGAACGACGGCGCAACGCCGACCATCAAAGCCGATGGCATCGTCGTCGTATCCAATATCGAGTATCGTATCGCGGGCAACTTGGCTGTAATCGATCTGCGCACTGCTGGTGATCTCGCCAGCCAGAACGACCATTCCGGTCTTGACCAATGCTTCACAGGCCACGCGCGCCTTGGGGTCGTTACGCAGGATTGCATCGAGGATGGAATCCGAGATGTTGTCGGCCATCTTATCTGGATGTCCCGCGCCGACGGATTCGGAAGTGAACACGAATTGCCTGGTCATGGAATGCCCTCGCTTCTGGGTGCTGGAGTTGTATGGGAGTGCGCTGGATTCGGCCGTCTTATCGGTCGGTGATACCAGGGACATCGAAGGCAGCGCAGAAGTCGGCAACGTCTTTTCGCACCGAGGCATGAACATCTGGGTCGGCGGGCTCGCGGCAGATCAGGTCGATGAAAGCGGCGATCTGCACCATTTCTCCCTGGCGCATGCCCATGGACGTCACTGCTGGTGTGCCTAAGCGGATACCACTTGTGACCGCCGGGTCTCGCGGGTCGCCCGGCACCATATTGAAGTTCGTAATGATGCCCGCCTTTGCCAGTCGCTCGGCATAGGCTTTGCCTGACAATGGTCGATCCCGAAGATCAAGGATCAGCATGTGATTGTCGGTCCCGCCGGTGACCAGCTCATAACCTCGCTCCAGAAGCGCCTCGGCCAGAGCCTTGGCATTCTTGACGATCTGCTGACCGTAGACACGGAAAGCCGGGTGAGAGGCTTCCTCCAAAGCGACAGCTAGCCCGGCGATGATATTGATATGGGGCCCGCCTTGCAGGAGAGGGAACACCGCGCGATCTATGCGTTTGGCGAGATTGTGTTTGTTCTTCGGATGATGGAGCGCCTGATGGCGGTCTTCATTCCTTGACAAAATGAACCCACCGCGTGGACCGCGTATCGACTTGTGGGACGTGCTGCCGACGACGTCGCAATGGCCGACAGGATTCGGGTGGGCTCCGGCGACAATCAGGCCACTGATGTGTGCGATGTCGGCCGCCAGATAGGAGTTCACCTCCAAAGCGATCTCGGCCATTGCCGCGTAGTCAAAGACACGCGGATAAGCAGTTGCGCCGACCCAAATGAGTTTCGGCCGTTCCCGTTTGGCCGTGTCGCGCAAGCCGTCATAATCAATTTGCTGCGTGTTTTCGTGCAGGCCATAGGGGACGCGTTGATAATCACTGCCGGAGAAGTTGACCGACCAACCATGCGTGAGATGGCCTCCCTCGGGGAGGGGCAAGCCCATGACCTTATCCCCGGGGCTCAAAAGTGCTCGATAGATGGCCTGGTTGGCCGGCGAGCCGGAATAAGGCTGGACGTTAGCGTGCTCACAGCCGAATAGCGCCTTCAGGCGCTCGATAGCGAGGTTCTCCAGCTCATCGACGATCTCGTTTCCCGTGTAATAGCGCGCACCAGGGTACCCTTCAGCGTATTTGTTGGTGAAAATCGAGCCGGTCGCTTCCAGCACCGCCGAGGAGGCAAAGTTCTCCGATGCGATGAGTTTGAGCGTCGTACGCTCCTGCCGCACCTGTTTTTGAAGCAGTTCGTGAACGCGGGAATCAACCGCGGCCAGGGGAGACCGTCCGTAGGTGTCGAGCGGCGCGCTTGCACTGGCGGCGGAATTTTCCATGGCAGTTTCCCGTTCCAATTGGATTGATCCTTCTCACGGCTAGCAGGCGGTCTCCTTGGACCGCGCATCTCGTATCTCTTCGAGGCGTTGCAGGTCTCGTTTATGATAGCCATCGTCGTGGGGCAGGAGATCAATCAACAATTGAACCAGCCCGCCGTCCCTGCCTCCCGCTTTGAGATGGTACGAAGACCCCCGACGTTGTTCGTTGCAGCAAAGAAAGTCAGCCTTGGCGAGCCGCCGGACGTGTCGTCCAACAAGCTCGCGCCGCAACCCCAGAACTTTCGCTAGCTCGCAAACCGTTAGGCTCGCGTGTGCGCAAAGGCCAAGGATTCGAAGTCGATCAAGATGCGCTGCCGTCCTCAGGCGATTGACTAGTGTCATCATTGGTAAGCATCAAGCCACATCAAAAATTGCGGCACTGGTCCTGCTGACTTCGTCATTTGGCGTCTCCGAAGATGCTACAGCTTCCGAACCAATAGCTTCTTGGACCAAGGTGTACACGTTGGGCCGCAACCAAGGTGGGGCTTTTATTGACCTGCCCTTCAAAACCGAGATGCATGCTGTTCGGCCCTCGGAGAGCATGCAGCACCATGATTTGATCCCCACTTCCATCATGCGACATGCGTACCATTCGCGGGGGGGTGGAGTTGCAAAGACTCTACGAATTTCTTTGAAGGATTTGTTGCAACGACTGCTGCCATACGTTCGTAGGCCTGAGGATCTGGTCGAGTTCGCGCAGGCCGAAGCGCACGGCTATAGTCGCGGCGCGCGCGTGGCCGGCTCATGCAGACGGATCAATATTGCGGATGGTTTGCGTCCTGCGTCCCGCCACCGTGATCCGGCATGCTCGACCCTTCGCTCGGCACCAAGGCCGGCTACGAGAGCCGGCACCGCTATTTCGGAAACATCCAGTCACGTTTGCGAAGTGGCTGTTGGAATTGGTGATGCTTTGACGCATTGTCGCCGGAATTTAGCCGCGCCGCCGCCTCAATCTCCAACGAGACAGTCGGCGTTGCCTGAGACGGTTCGGTCCGGCACCGGCTTGTAAACCCCCAGCCCTCCAACTACGGGTCAGCGTCGGATCGAACCAACTCGGTTTCCCTGGAAATCGGGTGCGACGATCCCAAGACCTGAATGGCCGGCATCAGAAGCACGCTGAGGCCGGTTTTTTATTGGCTAATGCATATCCGCCAAAGACCGCAGTGGTTTTGGGACGACGACCATAAAGCAATAGTTTGGGTCGCGCGGGCCTGAACCGCAGGGGCGTTTTAGGCGGTGCCGGGCAAGAAAAGGTACCAGCAAGAGAAGGCGAACTCGCAACCGAGCGAGAGCTGCTCCCCTTGTCGCCTTTCGCGTTCAGACCTGTGAATCCTGCGCAGTACTCGCAAGCTCTGCTGATCCTGCCGGGCAGGGATGCTCGGACGCAGGATGCACCGCCCATAGGGCCAATCAATGTCGCCATCATTGGCTCTTGGAGTCGTCAGCTTCTCGAAAGTTAGACCTCCTAATAGGAGCCTTGGGCAACAATTGGAGGAAGGAAAGCATGTCAGATTTTGGCTTTCGTGGTTTGGTCTGACGGGCTCGATCCTGGCATGTTTCCAGAAGATCTGCGACGCCAGATCGCGTCGACGTGCGGCATGAGGCGATCGCTGCGAGTCCTGGCCGCTACTGCTAAGGTGAGCTTGGCCAGGATGTAGGCCGCGCCGTCCGGCCCCGGGCTGACCGCGACGGTCGACGGCCATGCTGCTGGTCTTCACACCTCATGCCACGTTTCATCTGGGCGATCGCACTTATACGCCGAAGTTCTGAAACACCACGGCTGACCGAGATCAGCCCCAACACCATCGGAGATGGAATATGACGGGCATTGGCCGACCCGGAAGATCGCGCATGGGCAATGCTGGAACCGACAGCACATGGGCATCGAGCAGTTCACGCTCGCAATCAAATCTTGCCCCTGGGGAAGGTAGCCAATCGTTCGATTCCGTCGTAGAGCAAATGCGCTCTGGACCTCAAGATAGCGGCACATCCTTCGCTCGCGTTCCGCCCGGTGCCGATGATGTCCTTGGCGATGGGCCTTCCGGTCCCTCCGTTGGCGCGCATCGAAGCCCACGTACAGCCACTACGAGGCGGGCTGTCACTGCGCGCCGCCGCGGTTATCCTTCAATGTCCGAGGCTGGAGCCAGCCAGCCGCCAACCTGGGATGTGGCAGTCCCCATTTCCTTGAGAGGCGAAGAAATCAACGCGGCAAAGCAACGAGTGGACGGCCTGCAGGAGGAACTGGAGGCATGCCGCAATGCGGCCATGAAGGCCCGGAACCTGGAGGAGGCGCAAGAGCTGATCGATCGGGTGGTCAATGCAGGCTCAGCAGTTCTGGACTACTACGCGAGCCTGCCACAGGCTGTGGCGTGGAGCATTCTGTCCGACGATGAAGCGCGTCAAGTCCGCTCCACTGTGCTCGATGCGGCGGACCAATGCGACCAACTGGGCAGACCGACTATCTACGCCTTGGAACAGAGCAAGGAGCGTACGACCGCCCTGCTCAGGGGGCTCCAAGCCAGCGCTACCGGCGACCAGCTGAGCCGATCGGTTTCCAGTCTAGCGCAGCCCCATGTGCTCAGCATGGAGTGGTGGGAAAAGAAGACATGGCGCTGCGAACGGATGCGGTCCGTCTGCGCGGCCACTGTCAACTTACCAAGTGCAACTACCGAGATCCGACAGGTCGAAGAGGCCGCCCTGCGGCTGCACACCGGCTGGCTAGTGAATAACAAGGTCACGCTGGTGCAATCGCGGATCTCTCTCGCGCAGGTCAAGATTGAGCCGCTGGCGAGCACGTTCGAACCAGCCGTGAGGGACATCCTCATGGATGAGAAGGGACGGGTGCGTCTGCTGGGAACCTTCGTCGGTGACGTTTTTCCGGCATTCCTCTCTACGTCCGACGCTGTTCTGAAGAGCAATGGGCGCCCACTCGACGCAGAGCACTGTGCCGTTCTGGAAGGCGTCATGGAGCGGCTTTCGGAATTTGCATTGGCGTTGCAAGACGACATCGTTGCCAAGCTAAGCGATGGCCGAACAGGTGCCGACCTCCCATTGCAACTGTTGGGCCAGATCGTGGACGACGCTTGGATCACTGCGCACGAGGTTATGCACTTGCTGGCACTGCAGCCGAATACCTCAGCCGTCACTACACCGTGGGCTGACGCCGGCGCTGCGATACCGGCCGACGGCAAGGCTGCAGTGGCCGAAGGCTCTGCATCGCGCAGGAAGGGGAAAGGCAAGAGCAAGCAGGCCGCTGGCGCCGGCAGCTCGGCTACCGGGCGGCCGCAAGTCGCTGCCGGCGGCAGCGTCACGGCGCCAGCAACCAAGGTTCTCGTGCGCTCGGATCTAGGTACGAAGAAGCTCGTGAGCGCAAAGGAGGCGCATGCAAGTGCGTCGTCGGCGGCTGCACATTTGGCGATCTGGCAGACCCCGGCGTCGAGGGCGGCCCTGACGGGACGACTCACGCGGTTGGACGAACTTTTGCAGTTCGATCTGGCTAGTCAGCAACGGACCGTCTCGCGAGCGCGCCAGATGAAACCCGAGGACTCCGACCACGCCGTGGACACCGTGGTCGAGCGCCTGCAGACGCAGGCCACCGAGATGCAGGCCTGTCTGGCTGCGTTGGAGGAACCTCGTCGACGCGGCCTATTCACGCCTGCGCAAGTGGTCGAAGTGCACGACAAAACAGTCCAGCTCAAGGGGATGTTGTCCGAAGCGCGGGGACTGGCCAAGGCTTTGACCGAGGAAAAGGCCTCTACTTCGATCGAATGCATGAAGACCTACGCCTTTCCGTCACAAAAGTACCTTGAACACTTGCGGGAGGCCAACGAGTTGACGCCTGCCGATCGACCACGCGCGTTGAGGGACGAGCCAGGGACACTGTTCGAGATCAGGCTGCAGCCCAAGGCGCTGCGCAATGGTGCAATGCCGAGGCCGATGTGGGTGCACATCCATACACAGCAACCGGTATTTGCAGGGCAGTTGGCGATGCTGGATGACGCCGACTTCGCCGCTTGCCACGTCAAGTCCAATGAACAGCGCGGCCACAATCGGCAGTGGCAGGACGCCCGGGCTGCGATCGGTCACGAGAACGTCGTGATCCACCGCGGCAAGCTCACCCCTGCGTTCTGTAAGTCCTTGTTGACCACAGTGCCTGGCGGCCAGCCACGCCACCCGCTTGCCGAGGCGGAGCACCGGTCGGTGCGGGGTGCTCGACGCTGGATATAGGTGGGGACCTCTCGCGGTGCCACCGGGATCGAGCTCGATCCGGTGATCGCACGCGTCGTCCGGCTGCGGCAGCCGCGCGCATCCTCACCGGCGACTTCGCCCGCACCAAGCTGCCGGCGAGTTTCGATCCCCATTGGTCCGCCCTTATACGATCGCGCGGTACGATGCGAGCGCGCCTATCGCTCGATGGGTTTGCGTCTTCATGACTACTGCATCGCGCTCGATCGATCTCTTGAAGCCGGGCGGGTTCGCAGTGTTCATGACGTATTCGACATCATGGACAAGATCGATAGCCGAGCGCGAGAGCGTATTGCGAGGTCGACCAATCTCGTCGTTGCCGTTCGACTGCCCGAAGATAGTTTCCGAGGCTGATGCCGGCATCGAGCCGGCAGCATTCCCGATAAGCGCGCCAGCATCAATCCGCAAGCTGTTCCGCTCCGCGATGCGCTGCGCGAGATGCTGAAGGCCCAGGAATTGGATGAGAACGTGCAGATCAAACAGCGCGTCGCCGCGCGGCAACGACTCTTACGTGCGGATCAGCTCACTGTCAGCTCGTTCGAGTATCTTTTCGAGCGCAACCCAACGCCCCAAGCTCACCTCCAAAGATTCATGCCAAAAAGGGAAACGAATTGCCATGTACAGTCGAATCAGTGGCTCATCTACAAGCGCCTGCGAAGCTAACGAAACAACGCCGTCTAACGACAGTGATAGCTTTGGGGAAACAATTGCAAGCATGGCGCCTGATCTCCATGCTAGTTCGTCTTCAGCGCCCGCACGGCCATACGCGCTCGTTTCCCAGCCTCCTATCGTCGAGATCGACAGGTCTTCATTCGGTAGGAAAGTGAGGGAATTTTACGGCGATGAAATCAAACAAATCGCGGACAATCCGCAAGAGTACACGGATTTCGTGTCCTCAAAAGCCGCGCGCACGGTAATGGTTGCAAGGCTCTGCGGTGGTACCCACGATGATACGGAAGAGGCGCGATACTTTAGTTATCAGCTAGGCAAAAAAAGCGTTGGGATCTTAAGAACAGAAGGCGGATTTAGCATCGAAGGAGAATCGTGGCGGGAACAGTTTCCTGGGAAAGATCGGATCACATCCGTCGTAGACCTTCGGGTTACTCATCCTCTAGCCGACAATGCAGGCGATATTTTGCTTGAACATCAACTTCGGCTCGACGGCAATCAGGCGCTGGTCATGTCACGACCTGCCGCGACGGAAAATGAAGCCCGCCTAGACCAAATGGGCTTTGTTCACGTGGGTGACAATCGATGGATACTTGATCCTACACAGCATCCCGAAAAATGGGCGAAGAATAGTGACGGTGAATGGCAGCGGGCTGACAAACCTCCTCTATATCTGTCCAATGCCGAGGGCTATGATGCCGATAGCGAAGTAAGCATTGGGGCCAATTCCAGCGAAGCAAGTTTTGAGACAAACTCGTCCGATGATGACCCGTCTTGGTATTTCAAAAATCTCAATTTGAACCAGGATCGGTAATGAAAGAGAGCGAATCACCGGTGGTTGCTTTGTCCTTTTTGTGCGCTCGAGAGCACCCCCCCAGGACAGAGCACCCCCAGGACATTGGAGCAGAACGGCCCTTGTCCATACATCCGTCAAACACTGGCTCCGGCCGATCCGGATCGGCTTCAGCCGGCGCCGGGAGCGATCCTGCAAGCGATTGTGGTGTCGCAGGAAACGATCGCCTCCCGATTGGTCTGGCTACCGTCGATGTCGATGCGGTCCGGTCGGCCACGACGCTCCAGCGCTGCTCGCCGAAATAGAATTCGCCGGTATCGCCGACACTGTCGATGGCGCGATAGAGATACATCCGCTGGCCACGGACCTTGGTGGAGATCTCGTCGACATGCCATTTGCCGGTCACGCTGCGCTTGCGGCGGTGGAAGCGCTCCAGCAATAGCGGCGCGAAACGAGCGGTCAAGCGGTGGATGGTCTTGTGATGTGATCGGCCTTGCCGCTCACGAGTAACAAAACGTTGCAACGTATCCCTGTCGACGACCAAATCGACCAGCTTGCGCGTCTCTTCGGACTTCACAAGGCTTACAAAGTCTGAAGGCGGCATGGCGATCTGCGAATTGTCGGCTACCCGGATCGTCGCGACAGGCCCCCGTAGGAGGTGGTCAGCTCGTCGAAAGCTAGCGCTGCTAAGACATGGATGTTTGACCATCGCAAGGTCTTCGAAGCGGCAATTCTATCCCATCTGACGCGGCAGTTCTATCTCATCAAGGAGAGTGGCATGGAATCCAATCACGATCCATTCAATACCAACGCTTGGATGCACCAGTACGCTGCCTTGCAAGAGCAGCAGCGGGCGAGGCAAAAGTCGGACAATAAGCCTGCTGGCCAAGCGAGCTTTGAGCGGCAATTGAGCGACTTGCAGCTCAGTTCCCCTGACGAGAGCTCCGGGGATGCTGGTTCGCCCGACACTCGATCCGCAGTGGCGCATGGAAGTATCCAGCGCACTAACGTCGGCGGTTCGATGCGGATGCCGCCGCATTCCAGCCTACTGGACAATTCGGTCAGCAGTACACGGTACAGCGTCGATATTCCTCGCGTTCACCTTGGCTCGGCTGCGAAGGCCTCGCAGTCTGACTTGCGTGACAGGCCATTCAGTAGCACGCGCTACACAGCACCATCGGAAGCGCGGCTTGCGGCGCGGACGAAGGATAGCAAGAGCCGTGGACTGTTTTCTCGTATTAAATCAGGGCTCGGCAAAGCCTTTGGGGGCAGTCGTCACGAAAAGTCGTCCGGCGGCTCACTCTCGTACGTGATCCATTCAGAGCCTCGCATGGATTTTGCCAAGCGGAGCCGCCAGTCCGATGCGGACCTGAGCCTCATTGAAGAATTCAAGGTGGCGTTGGTCGGCGAGAACCGCAAGCCTAAAACCATTGATAACTACGTGACCGCTCTCAGAATGTTTAGCGAATTCCTTCAACCCGAAGGCGTGACACTGGAAAAGCTACTTGGCGCCGCTGATCTGCTGAAAGCCAAAAAGGATGACTTTGCGAAAGTGGCGAGCGCCAATAGCAGGAATCATTTGGGTGGAGCATTGGACGTGCTCCAGCGTTTCCGGGCCGGAAATCCCATATCCGCCCCCGCGTGGGTGGACACGCAAGACCAACCGATGCATCCCCAGGACAAGCGGATGATCCGACAGTTCGAGGAAGCAGTCAAAGCCTACAATGGCGGCAGCGGTCGAAGGGCCGGAAGGGTTCCCGCGCCTACCATCAAGAGCAATGTGCAGGCTCTTAGGGCGTTTGCTCGTTGGCTCCTAAAAGAGAACAAGGGTCCACTGACTACTCGGGCTTTTAACGAGCCAAAGTCACTAGCCCTCGACATCGAGGAGTACACCGCAACTGGTGGGGACCATCGTGACCGGCTCGACGCGGCACTGTCTCACCTCCGGAGGCTCGGAGCTGAGGGGCTCCAAGCAGTCGGTGCCGGACCCCGCCTGATGGGGCGCGAAATATTGCACCCTTATCCGGAGGACGCCCCCACCATCGATGGCCTACAAGACGAAGCCTGGGCCAATCTGGGACCCGACGCGACTCGCGCAAAGAAGGCCCCCGCCTCAACCATGGCTTCCAAGCTACGTTCGTTTAGCGATTGGCTCCAAAGGGAGAGCAGGGGTAGTATAATGAGCCGAATCAGCGGCAATTCTCGGCAGAAAGCGTCGCTGGACGCGGATTACAAGAACTACGTTAAAACAACAAATCGGACCGCATCGTTCGATAAGCTTAGAAAATACTTAGGAAATGCTTATACTGACGACGTCAGCATCATTGATGGCCTGGTCAGCGACGATCTGAGCAAGCTCGGATCCGACCCGGCGTCCCAAAATAGAAAAAAAACTATCCAGAATACTGCTTCGGACCAACGTAGCTTTAGTGATTGGCTCCAAAGTACGGGTAGGGAGAGCATAGTAAGCCGAATCAACGGCACTGAACGGCAGCGACGGTCGTTGAACGCAGATTATCGGGACTTCACCAAAGCCACAGGAAGAACTGGCTTGAACCTCAAGAAGCTTGGGCAGTACCTACGAGTCGTCGAGGCAAACAGAGCGCTGGGTGTGGCCTTCCCTGAGCAGCCGAGTCGGGAACCCCGGCTTGCAGGGTCGAGCCCATCGTGGTCGCCGCACGTCCCGTCCGGCTTTGACCCAAGTGAGTGGCCAACGCCGGGAGGCCCGCAGGCCGGACGGCACGAAACGGCTGTGTCGAGCTCGACCTGGTCGCCGCGGGTGCCGTCAGACTTTGATCTAAATGAGTGGCCGACGCCGGAAGGCCCGCAGGCCGGACGGCACGAAACGGCTGTGTCGAGCTCGACCTGGTCGCCGCGAGTGCCGTCAGACTTTGACCTAAATGAGTGGCCGACGCCGGAAGGCCCGCAGGCCGGACGGCACAAAACGGCTGTGTCGAGCTCGACCTGGTCGCCGCGGATGCCGTCAGACTTTGACCTAAATGAGTGGCCGACGCCGGAAGGCCCGCAGGCCGGACGAGACGAAACGGCTGTGTCGAGCTCGACCTGGTCGCCGCGGATGCCGTCAGACTTTGACCTAAATGAGTGGCCGACGCCGGAAGGCCCGCAGGCCGGACGAGACGAAACGGCTGTGTCGAGCTCGACCTGGTCACCGCGGGTGCCGTCAGACTTTGACCTAAATGAGTGGCCGACGCCGGAAGGCCCGCAGGCCGGACGACACGAAACGGCTGTGTCGAGTTCGACCCGGTCGCCGCGAGTGCCGCCCGACTCTGAGGCGAGTATGCGGCCAACCCCGGAGGGCGCGCCAGCTCGGTCGTCAGAGATCTACCGCGGCCTCCATTCTTTCGTTGATCTGCCGTCCACACCGCAGGAGACGCGTGACGACGCTCAGTCAGCGCAGGTGCCTGGTCCGGCCGCCAGTCCGCCGTTTTCCATCGGGCCATCAGGCGAGCCTCTGGAGCTCGAGGATATCGGATATCTCGTCGGCGAGGATTGGCAGCATGGCTCACAGCCGGTTCCGGACTTCCTGCTCGATGTACTGGACAACAAGATGCTGTTGCCGAGTCCGCGCATGGTTCCGCGGCCTGTCTCTATCAACGGTGAGACCTACTCTATCACGTTGGGGCCGCGAGGGCGCCGCGATGCTCAATTTATCCATCATCCTCGCCCATCCTCGGTTCCAGATGCTCAGATCGGTGCTTCGGCTACGAGTGCCTCTTCCCACGACCGCGGACGGGTGCTCGGAGCCAGAGAATGGCTCGGCGACGATCATATTCAGCGGGATTACGAGTTCGTGGCGCAGGAGTTGCGTGGGACTAATCCGGATCTCGCCGCCCGGACGCGGTTCGTGGATCCTCTGATAGCCTTTCAGCTTAACCACGGCGCCGATAGCGACGCGCTACGCGCATTCCATCGCATTGTCCATGATCGGAATGGTAACGATACAGCCGACTTCCTGTTCCTGCCAGTGAACAATGCCAGTGCTATTCGCGAAGGCGACCATTGGTCGCTGCTGCTGGTTGATCGCCGCAATCAGGAAAGGCCGGTCGCCTATCACTACGACTCCCTCCGGGGACACAATGATGAACCTGCAGCACGGCTCGCAGCACGGCTGGGCGCCGACCTACAAGACGCCAGCATGGCTCAGCAGAAAAACGGTTATGATTGCGGCGTCTTTGCAGTGGATGGCACACGGGCGCTGGTTAGGCGATTGGCGGGAAGACGGCAAGCAGACCTGCGGAACCTCGACAACCTCGTCGCAGATCGGCGGGCACTGCAAAACCGTCTCAGGGGCTGATTGCGATACGGCTGAGGGGCGCGGCCAACAACCCGGCGCGGTCCCCTCTCGGCCTTCTCTCATAGAGCCTGGCAGAGCGCTTCTCGCCGACGAGGAGCGTAATCAGCGCCCTCGCAGGGTCTTGTTGCAACGGCTGAAGAGGGGCGCAGAGAGGCACTGATGCGAGGTCTATCAGTAGGCAGGATTCGAACTGCTCGGCGATCGAAGCGTTCGGACTGTAGCTGTGCCTCGCCTGTCGTTTGCGCATCATGTGGATCATCTCGATGCCGGATAAAATGGTTGTGGCGGTGGCCGCCGATTTGAAGCCGAGCATCGGCCGGGCGCGGCGCTTGGAGTGCCGATGTCCTGCTCGATCCTTCAAATACTGGCTCCGGCGGATCCAGATCGGCTCCAGGAGCGATCCTGCAAGCGATTTGTGGTCTTGCAGGAAACGATCCCGTCTCGATTGCTCTGGCTACCGTCGATGACGACGCAATCCGGTTGGCCATGAGGCTCCAGCGCCTTTCTGAAGAAGCGTTTGGCCGACGGCAGGTCGCGCTGTTGCGCTGAAATGCATTCGACGCTGTCATGCCATTGGCGGTCACGCTCCGCTAATCCCAGATCATTCCAACTCGACGCATCATCTTGTACCGACTTCCGACAACACCACCGGGATCGAGCGCCTGGAGATCGGCGTGGTTGGCATGAAATACGGTCTACGGAGGCATTGGCATAAGCGGGAGAGAGAGCGGCCGATGTCGACCAGCATGAAAAAGGCGACTGCTCTCAGTGCGATTGCAGAAAATGTGTTAACAGCGTCCGTCACAAAAGCGTGCGGCAGCCGGGATTCGGGAATTCGGGTCGGACTGTCGAGCCACGCGCGAGACAACGTGCAGTCTTTGGCCTAATGGCGCGAGGTCGGGAGGCACAGATGAACGCGGAGGCTTTCAACAGCCCACTTTTCGTGAAGCGCGCAACTCACATCGTGCAAGAGATTGCCAGTCTAGCCGACGCTGTCGACTTCCTCAATGAATGGCCAGAAGATCGCAGGGACCTAATCCACGAAGCCGCCCTCAGAACGTGCTATGATGCATACGATGGACGAAAACCTGTGAGCGCCGCGCGTAATGCCTTTTTCGGCTTTGCGAAACGGGCCAACATATTGGAGGATGCAACCTCCGCAATGCAGTGGCTCGCTGCTTGCAAGTCGGGCACCGGGAAAGCACAAGTTTAGGCTTCGGCGCCATGCGGCTGGTGCTGGGCGCGCCGAGCGAGGGCAATGTGTCGAGATTTCATGCATGGCGAAAGCGGAAGCGCTGCTCGAAAATGGGCGAGAATTGTTCGGCTGGGCAAGCAAGTGCGACCAAGGCTATTGCCGCATGTGGGTACAGACATGACCCGCTCGAGCAGATTTGAGAGGCCGGTCGTTATCCAGGTTACCCGCCACGGCCCAGAGCGTATGGTGTTCGATGTTAACGACGCGGCCGCTATCCTGCTGCGTGATCTTCATCGTCAGACCGAGAAACGGAAGGTGGCGATGAACGCCTGTCTGCAGGTATTGCGTGGTGAAATTCATCCGCCAGCTGCTCGAAGGGCTTTCGTGGCTGCTGCACTCGAAGCAAAGATTCTGCGCAGCGATTGATTAACTAGGATGGTCAGGAATTTCTTCGTTGCTTCGCTGCTGGTTTCTCGCACAAAAAGACGATCGCAGAAGTGCGGTATCCAACCCACGCACAAGAACGCCATTCCTAAGAAGCACTCAGCCGGGTATACTCTACAACCCGCGCCAACGCCCAGCTGTGTCTTTAGAATGGCGCGTAAGAGCATGATCGGCCGTCCTTTCAAGGGCACATTCTGTTCCCAGTGCTGTTCATCAACGGCAAACATCCAACTGACGACGTCCCGGTTGGAATTCCGTTTTCCGGTGTGCCAGTCCGGGGCCTTTTGCACGGCTATCGCGATCGTGCCAACGCACTCCTTTCGGCCTTCCCGTCTACCCCAAGCGACAAGTTGAGATTGTGGCGCAACATCAGATTCCCTGGCTCTGTTTCAAGAGCTTGCCGATATAACGCTCTTGCCGCGTCATGTCGCCCCTCCAAATCCAGAACAACTCCCTTCGCGTTCAACGCCCGCAAATTACTTGGAGCTGCTACCAAGAGGTTGTCGAGTACCTGAAGCGCCTCATTCGGGCGTTTCTGCGCCAGCAAGACCTTTGTAAGACGGATTGCCGCATCGACATTGTCCGGATGCTGCTTCAGATCATCCCGCAAAGCCCGCTCTTGCGCATCCTGACCGACTGCGCGCAAAATGCGCTCGCGTATGGCCGGATCGATCTGATCAGCGCCGAGCAACTCTGGGGGCGACGTCTCCTTCACGGAAAGAACTGGCTTGTTCCAGCTAGCGCAACCTCCGAGCGGAACAATGGCGAGTACTGAGAAGAGAACTGAGCGCAGACGAGATGAAAGTAACGGCGGAGTGGCAATATTCTCATGTGAATTCATGTTTGGTTCTCAGCTGTCATAGAGTGCTGTGCCTTTGAGTTGGCGGCAACGCGGATACTGCGAGAGTCCCCCGACATTTCCCCTTCTGTTCCAGGGGGGAGCTTGACGGATCCGGCGGGTTGAATCGTGAAGTCGGAGGCAAGGTCCTGATAAGACAACACAGCCAGATCGATCCCGTTTCGGGTGAGAAAGCCGCGGACGAAGCGTCGAACATCCATCGAAGTTAATATGACGGGGCGGGTCTGATCCGGTGCTGTGCTGGAAAAGATGCTGCGCATCTGTGACAGTAGCGCTTCGCTTTGCCGATCCTCTAACACGAGGTAGGGGCCCGCAGCCGAATCTCGAGCCGCACTCCGCACCATATCCTCACTCTCACGTTCGATAATAAAGGCGGGCACGATACCTTGTGTGTTGGCATAGCGGTGGCAGATCTGCCGCTTCATGCCGGAGCGAACATATTCCGTGAGCAGCGCGACGTTTTGCTCACGTTCGCTCCATTCGGCCAATGCCTCCAAGACGAGGCGGGTGCTGCGGATAGGGATACCTTCATCCAGCAGGCGGCGCAGCACATCGGCAACCCGGGGAACAGGCGTCGTGCGCAGCACCTCCTTCACCAGATCAGCATAATCGTGCTCCATTCGGCCCAGCAATTCGCGGGTCTCTTGGATACCCACCAAGTGCGGTGCATAGCGGGTCAACGTCGCATGGACACGCGAGGCAAGGAGTTCGCTCGCTCGGTGATAGCGGATGCCGGCAGCGTTGAGAGCCGGTGCATGGCCTTGTTCGACCCAGATTCTGTCCGCTTCTGGATCATGCCGAATGGGGATGCCGCTAAGTTCAATGTTCGCCAGACCGTCTGCGAGTTCTAGCAGTGTCGGATCAATCAAATCCTGTTCGACTGGCACGCCCTCGACATCTATTCTAAATTGCGACTCGGGCAGCTGCTCGTCGACCGCAACTGGAATGCGCGGAACGATAATGCCGAGATCAGCTGAGACGAGTTGCGAAACGCGTGCAATGTGCTGTTCCAATTCGGCTTGGTCGATCTCATGCGTAAGGCTCGGCGCAAGAAAGAAGGCGAGCGGGCTTGCCTGCGCAGGCACGGTTTGTTTTTGAGGCTCTACTTGATCTGCACTTGTAGCATTGGTATTGTCGGCGCCCTGCCCATCGCCCTTGGCAATGCTTGCGACGGCGAGGACTGCGGCCAACGTAAGAAAGACGGGCAGAGGGAAACCGGGAACAAACCCCATCGCAACCAAGACGCAGGCCGCCAGCCGCAATGCTCGCTTGCTGGCCGTGAGTTGATTGACTATGTCGGTCCCAAGGTTGAGCCTCGCGGCCCCCGTTACACGCGTGACGATGGTTGCCGCTGTAATTGAAAGCAGCAGGGCCGGAATCTGCGAGATTAACGCGTCACCTATGGTCAGTAGAGTATAGTGTTGCAGAACCTCGCCGAAGGACATGCCTTTCGAAAGCAGGCCGATGGAAATTCCACCCAGCATGTTGATGCAGATCACCACGAGCCCGGCGATGGCGTCGCCCTTTACGAATTTCATCGCACCATCCATCGCGCCAAAAAGTTGGCTTTCCCTCTCCAATGCGGCACGCCGCCTGCGAGATTCGTTGGCATCGATGTGGCCGTTGCGAAGCTCTGCGTCGACCGCCATTTGCTTGCCCGGCAGAGCGTCGAGCGTGAAGCGGGCCGCCACCTCCGCTACGCGTTCGGCACCCTTCGCGAGGACCATGAACTGGACCATGGTCACGACCAGAAATATGACAAAGCCGACGAAGATATTGCCTGAGATTACGAAGTCGCCGAACGTGTGGATGATGCTGCCTGCCTCTCCCTCGGCCAGGATCAGTCGTGTCGTTGCGATGGTAAGCGCCAGACGGAACACCGTGGAAATCAAAATGACGCCCGGCAAAGACGAAAAATCAAGCGGCGTGCTGACATACAGGGCAACCATCAGCAGCAATATGGCCAAACCCAAATTGAATCCGATAAGCGTGTCGACAACCACGAGCGGGATTGGCATGACCATCATACCTATCGCCAGCAGCAGCATCAACGCGACCATTAAGTCGGGGTTGGCCGGCGCACGGTCGATGAAGTTACGCAGGACGTTGGGCATGTGGGCCCCTTTGTGGTCGTTTGAGAATTACTGGGCTACCACGCAGTGAAACGTAGCTTTCGAAGGCCGCGCGCGCCTCGTCCCTGCGGCCGGTCCCACGCAGCGCATCGCCACGCGAGGGTAGTCAGAGGAAAGCGCGAGGATCCCCGGTTAGGCGTATCCAGTGTGGTCAGGACCATCGGTGCCTCATCGCCGAAACCTTCCGGGATGAGCGGATAGGCGAGAAGCCGCAGCAGGGGGATAGCTGAGCATTGGAGTTCTCCTGAATACGGCCCGCGAAGCTGAAAGCCCTTAATACGGCAGAGCAGCAACGCGACCATTTCGGCTCATCAGCACACGACCCTCCTCGATCCGATCGACCGTCCAGCCATCATCCAAAAGCGCGCCGACAAAATACTTCTCGCCAGCGATTATCAGATACGGAAGGGGCCCACGCCAAACTGCTTCAACCGCGATGGCGGATGGCGCCTTCTCCTCCTTGATAACCACTCCATTCACCAGTGTGAGAGCGCCGTTCGTGCGATGATCGAACCACTGCTGAACCCTCTGCCAACTGCTGATCGATGCTGACGTGACGGTGCCCTCAGCGGTCACGACGCCCTTCGCGGAGCCGATCATAATATTGTGAAGGCCCGCTTTATCGACTTCCTCTTGCAGGTCTTTGGCCACAGCCACGGTAGCCTGATCATCAGCGCGGTTATTGGTTAGCTTGAATTCAAGTTCGGCACCTGGCGACTTGGCGTTCAATGCATCAGCAGTGCCGTAATACGAGAACATAGCCGAGAGTGCGCCGATCCCGAGAGAGCCGAGTAACACCAAGGTGAGCATAAGGATCGAGAGGCGTGGTCTGGCGGTCGAACCAGTCGGCGCTGCATCCTGCGCTGACCAGAGAATGGACATCGCGCCGGCGTGAATGATGACAGGAAGGGGCAGCACAACGCACTCGCCTGCTGCAATATTCCGATTGTCCTCGATGCTGAGTCCGCCTGCAAGCGCCTCAACCTCGATCGAATTCCCAAGAAGAGTGATACGAAAATGATGTGGCGCCAGTCCTTGCTCGACGAAGATTATATCGGCGTCGAGGCCACTGCCGATTAAGTTCGTTTCAAGAGTCGGCTTACCGGTCAGCCCGCAATAGACCCCCGACAGAACTTCGAAATGAAGGGAAACAGCGTCATTCAAGGATGATCTCCCGAATCAGGAAAGAAGCCGCATGGCAATTACCATGCGGCTCATTTCGGTCACACATCGCGCCACCCAGGGCAGCGATCGAGGGTTTCCAGAACCCCGTTTCCGAGATTACTGAACGCGTTCGTCGGCCGCTTTCTTGATTGTCTGCAAGTTGGTCGTAACAGTGCGCAGCTCTATACTCCTAGCCGTAGCCTCCAAGCTAACCGCCGTTAGCTCCTGGATTTGCTGCTGGAATGCGGCAGCCCCAGCGGCTTTGGAAGCTACGTCCGCACCAGCCGCAGCGCCAGCACCACCCAAACTACCAAGAGTACCTATTTTACTCATATCGTTTCCCTTCTGTTCGAACTGTGCCGTCACCGACGGCACGCACCTCCCGACGCGGACCACCCAACGTCAGGCATCTTCTTCAGTGTCTGCCAGAGCGTCGTCGGCATCAGCCATGGCATCGTTCACAATAGTTAGCGCAACAGAACGGAGAGCCGTCTCGAAGGCATCGCTTTCAGATGCAGCTTGCGAGCCATCCCCAGAAAAGGTCGGACTGTCCGCTCGACCGATCTCGCCACCCGGCCTGGTAGGACCAGAAGGCCCGCTGCTATGACCAGAGGGCTCGCTGGATGCGTGCCGCGACTGTCCATTCGAATGTCCATGCCCGGTGCGGGCCAAGGATCCAAGTCTATCGCCAATTGCTGCTATCATCAGGTATTCCCACATCTGTTTCCGTTAACGGCGAGGCGTAGAAGATCAATTTCATCAAACGTTAGGAGGGCGAGCTTTCGAGAAGCTGACCAGTCTCAACAAAAAGCGGCTGCGGCGCTGTTGCAAAATGAATGGTCGCGCACGATCTTGTGTGTGGACGAGGCCGTTGACCGCATCAGGAACAGGACCATCACCGGCTACCGGTACGATCCCAAGGCGGCAGCCCTATTGGGCGTAGAGGTTTAGCTTCGGGAGCCTTAGCTATCTGCTGGCCTCTTAAAAGCCTCTAGGGACTCGGCGGTCGGCCGGGTGCGTCCTGCGAGGCTAACGCATTGAAGAAATTATATTTTCAATATTTTTCGCATAATAAACTTGCGATTACACAACTTAATAAACTTGCGGTTACACGGCATCATTGACTTGTGCTGGTGCAGCATTATATACTTGTATTCGCACAACACAAAAAACTTGCAAAGGCACGTCCGTGGCCAAGCCCCATGAAAAACTCGCAGAGCCCCTAGCCATCCTCAAAGAGCTGCAGGAGCAAGGGCGGCGCATATTCAAGTCAGACGAGCTGACGCGCGTCCACCGGGAGCGGCTGGTGGCGAACGGATTTCTGCGCGATGTGATCAAAGGCTGGGTCATGTCCACCGGCCCTCAGGCCCAGCAACAGGACACCACCCCCTGGTACGCAAGCTTCTGGGAATTCTGTTCGCTGTACTGCAATGACCGGTTCGGCAAAGACTGGTTCCTGTCTCCCGAACAGTCCCTCCTGCTGCATGCGGAAGCGCCGACCATCCCTCCACAGGTGGTGGTGAATACCCCGAAAGGAAAGAACAACAGGATCGACCTGCTGTTCGGCACCTCCCTCTACGACCTTGCGGTCAAGGAAATGCCGGAACAGCTGACGGAGAAGAACGGTCAGCGGGTGCTTACCGTTGAGGCCGCGCTTATCCGTGTACCGGAAGGATTCTTCCAGCGCGCGCCTATCGAAATGCAGGTCGCCATGGCGTCCGTGCGCGATGTATCGACGGTACTGGCCCTCCTTCTTGATGGCGGCCATTCCGCCGTGGCGGGGCGACTCGCGGGCGCATTCCGCCGCGTAGGGCGTGATGCCTTCGCTGATGAAATTGTGGCAACCTTCAAAGCGGCCGGGTACGACGTGCGCGAGTCCGATCCGTTCGCGGGTCGGACCGGGGTTACGACCATAGCGGCGGGTGTGCCGCCGCTGGTCGCGCGCCTGCGCGCAATCTGGGAATCCCAGCGCGAAGCGATCATAGAGATATTCCCAAAGGCGCCGGGCCTTCCGTCCGACAAGAACGCTTACATGAAGTTCGTGGAGGATGTCTACGAGAGCGACGCTTATCACTCGCTGTCGATCGAAGGCTACAGCGTGACGCCCGAGCTCATCGACCGCGTGCGCGAAGGAAGCTGGAATCCGGAGATCGATGAAGCGGACCGGAAAAACCGCGATGCGCTCGCCGCGCGCGGCTACTATCTCGCGTTTCAGAAAGTCAAAGAGTCCGTGGCGGCCATCATTGATGGCGCGCCAGCAGGAGCCTTGACGCGCGATACACACAGGGAGTGGTACCGGGAGTTGTTCGCGCCGTCCGTGACGGCTGGCATACTCAGGGCGAGTGCACTTGCCGGTTATCGGAACCACCCGGTGTACCTGCGCGGTTCGCAGCATGTACCGCCGCGAACAGAGGCTGTTCCCGATGGCATGAACGAGTTGTTTGACTTGCTGGAAACGGAGAAAGACGCTTCCGTGCGCGCCGTGCTGGGGCACTGGCTTGTAGGTTATGTGCACCCTTATCCGGACGGCAACGGCCGTATGGCGCGGTTCCTCATGAATGCCATGCTGGCGTCCGGTGGCTATCCGTGGACTGTTGTCAGGGTGGAAGACCGCAAGGCGTACCTGGCGGGCCTGGAAGAGGCGAGCGGCAACATGAATGTGAAGCCGTTTGCGGCGTTTCTGGCCGAGCGGGTTACTTGGTCTGCCGATCGAAGCGCCTGAGAAGCGTCAGCTTCTGGTGACGACGGTCAGAGGGATGCGGCGATGATCGATCAGCGCCTTTCCCACGAAGCCAAGCAACTGGAGAATAGGCTGCGTCGCTGCAGCTTTTGAGATTGCTGGCTGCACGATCCAAACCTTGTATTCGAAGCGATACTGATTCCAGCTCGCATGCAGCCTTCTCAAGACCCCCAGCGTACCACGGTCAAAGCGTGTCGACTCCCCACGCTCCAGCCGACGCTTCTCGCGGTTCATCATATTCCGAAGGAAGCGTTT
Organism: Mesorhizobium calcicola; assembly: GCF_042682105.1. Taxonomy (NCBI): domain Bacteria; kingdom Pseudomonadati; phylum Pseudomonadota; class Alphaproteobacteria; order Hyphomicrobiales; family Phyllobacteriaceae; genus Mesorhizobium; species Mesorhizobium calcicola. Next base: position 61,123 of record NZ_JBHUGY010000008.1, on the reverse strand, counting down.
TGGCTTGTGGCAAAACTGCACTGACTACAACGCTTGCCCTGCAACCTCATCCAGCCGCGCCTTGCCCGCATCGGTACCAGCATATTTACAATGGCACATCAGCACATCGACCGATGTCTCCCGGACTTTGATCGCTATAACGTCAGCAAACTCGCCGGTACCGTCGTCATCGAAGATGATGTCGTAATCGCTTTTCTTCAGTTCTTGAATGACGCGGTACTGTACAGAGTCCGTACGGCGCTCCGGACCCTGCGATTCGATGCGCGGGTTTGTTCCAGTCCAGTCCCAAGGAACAATGGCACTATCCATTATGGGCGTTAAGTCCAGTTCCTTCGGCGGAACGTAGAGATGTGAGTAGATCAGGAACGATCCGTCGCCAAAGTCGATTTGCGGAGCATCGTCCGCAAAAGACTCCGCCATCGTCCGGTCATGCCGATGCGTTTTTATCCGGCAAGGCGGACCCGATGTTTGCCTATAAGTCGCGTCGGTCGCCGTGAAGCCGATTTCAAACTCCGCCTTCTTGTCGTGCGCGCGCACGTCAAACTTGAGCGCACCGCTACGAGCGTTGTTCGAGAGTGCGAGATCACACTCTGCAAACGGATAAGAACTCTCGCCGAATGAAATTTCAATTCGCTCCTCGAAGGACAGCAGAAGGCTCATAGGCCAATGAATCACCAGCGGGTGAGCATCTGGGCGTACAGCAATGAGGCGGGGTCGCATGGCAGACGCGAACGCCGCTGACTCCGGGATGGTGTCGTTGTCAAGGAGCGCACCCAGGCGATGACACCACGCAGTCCAGTCGGTGAGATCGTGGATGCGGGACTGTGACCAGAACTTTCCTTTGATCGAACAACCAAACGTACGCGGCTCGCCGTCTTCATAGCCACAACCAAAGATGTTGTTCTGAATGCGCTCCGCCTTCATCAGACTGTCTATACCGTCGCTAACGTCGATCCCCATGAGCATGGAGTAGCGCGTTCCACCGCCCTGGCGGTGCGTCATGCCCAAGTTGCGGATGACCAGCTGGTTGAAATCGTGGAAGCAACGAAACACTGCCTGATCCCTGATGCGTGTCGTGTCATCGCCACAGAGCGCTTTTGCAAGCTGATCAGACGCAGTCGGCCCAGTGCTGCTAATGTAAAGCAGTTCCGTTTGGTCATCCCAGTGGGCCAGTATCAACTCCCACGAAACGTCGGTGGCTGTGGCCGACGTTGGACGCACATGGCAGCTACGTTGCGCTGTCGCGGCATCGAGATGGGATGGACCTGCATTACGGCGGCGACGACTTCGCGACCCGCGAACGGCTTGTCCGCACGCTATCGCGTGACCGCGCCAAGGACATGGCTTCCGATTACGAGCTAGTCGATCCGGTACAGAGCTATGCCGAGCGGCGCGGTATCACCTTCCGCCAGCGTGTGGTCGAGATCGTGCGCCGGATTGTTCCGGAGACGCTGCGCGACCGGATCGGCGGGCTGCTGGACGGGTTGCGCTCGCCCGCAGACGCCGAGCCCGGCCAGGACCGTGGACGCAGTCCGGGAAGGGAGAATGTTGGAGCGCAAATCGCTGACGCTGGCTCCACGCCCGAAAGAAATACTCCCGCCAAGGGAGTGCCGCGCGACACGGATATGCCGATGGACGCGGAAGCGGCGTTGCGCCGCGCTCGCACGAACGCGCTTGTGCGCCACGCACGCGCGCTCGACGCGATCCTCAGCACTGGAAATGCGACGGGCAGGGTAGTCCCGAGCAGATGCGCGAATTGAGGTAAGCGGTTAGCTGACGGCGTCTGGTTTGAAGTTCCAGGGCATGAGCATTTCGATTTTGGCTGCGGGCCAGCGCTGAGCGATGCGGGTCAAGGTCTGGGAGAGCCAGGCGAGTGGGTCGACGCCATTCATTTTACAGGTTTGCAGAAGTGTCGCGACGGTCGCCCAGGTGCGTCCACCGCCCTCGCTTCCAGCGAAGAGACTATTTTTTCTCGTAATTGTCTGGGGCCTGATTGCACGCTCGACGATATTGGAGTCGATCTCGATACGACCGTCCATCAGAAAGCGTTCCAGCGCCTCCCGCCGGGTGAGCGCGTAGCGGATCGCCTCGGCAGTCTTGGATTTTCCGGAGACCTTGTGCAGTTCTTTTTCCCAGGCTCGCGACAATGGCCGCGGACTTTTCCTGACGCAGCGCGGCGCGGCTTCCAGCATCCTTGCCGCGAACCTCGTCCTCGACCTTCCACAATTCGGTCATGGCGGTGATCGTTGCCGTCGCGGCCTGTGAGATCCCGCTGATGTGCAGATCGTAAAACTTGCGCCGCAGATGCGCCCAGCTTGCGTCAGGCAAGCCCCGGAACGGGGGATGAACAAGAAAGGAGGTGAGAATCGAGTAGAAACCGTTCGCAGCGATCCAGCGGGTTCAACGCCCGTCCGGCAAAGGCGCAGCCCGCCAGCCGGAAGCGAGTCTTGCATGGGTGGCGGCAACGTCATTCGTGAAGCGTAGACAGCGGGTGATAAAGCGGCGGGGTAAGCCCCGATATCATGATCTTGATGACGCCTTCGGAGTGTTGGGACCGGGGGCAGCACCCGACCGGCCGATATTGGCGAGGCAATCGGGGTCGTCCGGGGTCTTGGGCCGCCGCAAAGTCACGGGATGGATTGCCGGGGAACCTGAGAGATCCCACGTAGGGCCTGGAGTCTTTTACGTCAGCCGGCTCCCCGTTTCCGGCATTGCTTCCTTGGACGAGCAAGGCACCCTGAGCCGATCGGTAGCTGGAACGCCACAAGGCGGAGTGACCGAGGTCGCAGACGATCATGCCCGGCTTGCCACGGCGGGCGATCAGGTACGTCAGTTCCCGCGCCACACGCCGGCCCGAGATCGAGGTCGACCACGTTGAGGATGCGGAAGCGACGGCCGCAGGCAAACTGGTCGTGGACGAAGTCCAGCGACCAGCGCGCATTCGGCCGCGCCTCCACCAGGATCGGTGTCCCGGTGCCGACCGCACGCCGTCGCGCGCCGCTTGTGCACCGCCAGCCCTTCCTCGCGATGGAGCCGATAGATGCGGTTGGGCCCAACACTTCATCCAGATCCAGACCGGCCTCAGCGAATTGGCCTTTGCCGCGGCATACCCGACGTCATGCCGCTGAACCGCCTGCCTGACCTCGTCGCTATAAGCCGCAGACCGCGCGAACCTAAAGTCGTACACGCCAATCGGCAGATTTTGCCTGACCGGAGACAACCTGTTGAGGCCACGGCTAGGTTAAGCCTGCGGCGAAGAGTGCTCGCGCGACGGGCTCAAAATATTGCATGGGAACGGCGTTGCCCAGTTTCGTTGTGCTGATGAGTTGATGCGCCAAGACATGATCATTGACAATTTCGAGACGTAGCGCCTGCGCCTCACTAAACATTCGTGAGGCGGCCTCGCCCTCGGCGCGGCAAACTAAGACCGGCACACCGGTCTCACCTCGTACGTAACGCAGACCGACCAGTATCGCCTTCCCTCTGAAGACCAACGTGGCGCGATTCACCCCAAGCGGAGGCTCGCCGGCCGCTTCATTGCGGATGCGACGTCGTTCATTGTTCAACTCCGGCGTTCCTTGCTGTTCCTTCACCTCGCGCGTCACTTCGGTCTTGGTCATGCGCATTTCGCGCAGAAACAACGCACGCTGCAACAGGAGATCAATCAGTCCGCCGATCAGAAGCGCACCGGCGCCAATCCCGAGCAACAGCTTCGCTTCCGTAAAGACAATGCCGAGGCAACCCATGCCGCACAGCGGCAGATAGACCATCGTCTTCCACATGCCGAGAAGGACGAGGGAAAAGGTCGCGCTGAGAACCATTACTTTAAACAGAGTCTTGCCAACTTCGACTACAGAACGCATGGACGCCATGCGCTTCAGCCCTTCAAAAGGGTTTATTTTCCCAAAGTTGGGCTTCATCCGCTCGAGAGAGAAGACAAATCCACCATTGGCTAATAATCCCGTCAGAATTACCGCAGCAACGAGAGTGCCAAGCAGCGGGCCAACGGTCGCCAGGGTGAGTTCGATTAGCAGGACTAGTTCCTGCCGGACCGCGACATCGAAAGGCAGGTTCTGCAGCTTGTCGGTTAATAGTAGCGTTTCGTGGCATTTGTCTTCGATCACGCTCCCTCTTAGCCAAAGATAGCCGAGCCCAGCGCAAGTGCCGCCTGCGCGGACGAAATCGGAGCTACGCGATATCTGCCCTTTTTTGCGCGCTTCGCTTAGTTTCTTTGGGGTGGCGGCGTGTGCCTTTTCTTCACTCGTGTCGCTCATTTCAGCAACTTGTCGAACCACTCAAGCGCGCCACTCGCTTGTGTGATCTCCAGTTTCATGCTCTCGACCAGATAGGCAGCGTAGGTGACCATGATAATCGGAAAGACGATATTCTTGATCGCAGGGGACAGTTGGCTCGACTTGAATTGGGGCGCAAAGCGACGCAGGATCATCATTGAAATATCAATTAGCCCCAGAAAGAACACTACGGGCCCCGAGACCAATAATGTCGTGCGCATAATCTGGTCGAGCAGCCTCAATAACGCCATTGCTCCCTGCGCGCTCAATGCGGGGTGAAACCGATACACGGGCCAGATCAAATAGCTGCCATAAAGGGCGCTGATCACGGTCTCCAGACCTCCTGCTGCGACGAAGATCGTAATTGCAGTGATCCCGAGAAAGACTCCCATAGCGGAAGCCTGACTGTTCGTCGTGGGGTCGCTCGGAGCGGACGGGCTAGTGATGCCGCGTTGATTGTCCATAAACTCACCGGCCGCCTGAAGTCCCCAAAGGGGAGTGCCGAGAAAAGTGCCAAGGAGTACGCCGACAAAAACCTCCTTCAATCCGAGAAGAGTTACCTGGATCAAACGTGTTTCAGGATCTAGCGCCTGCAAGCCCTCGCTGACGTGTGCCAAGCACGGTAGTCCGAAGGCAACAGCCAGGCAGCCGCGGATCAGCCCGCCAATCTGAGATCGTGTAAATACAGGAAGGATCAGCATAATGCCTATCGCGCGGGCCGCGCCGAGACCAGCCGCGACGACGATTTCGATAGCCGTATGGATCAGGATTTGAATCTCGGCCGATGACGCATACATGGCGAGGACTAATAGCCAGGTGTCATTGCGGGAAACTCGGTAAAGATCTGGCCGGCCAGTCCTATGAGCGGGGCGCTCAGCACGGGGGCAAACAGGCCAATTACCGCGACAACGACCAGAAGCTTCACAGTGAGCGGCAAGCTTTCATCCTGGATCTGCGTTGCCGCCTGGATGATGCCAATGCCTAGGCCAACAATTACCGACGCAACGAGCGGCGGCAGAATCCAGATCATGAAAACCACCAACGATTGGTTCATAAGAGTGACAATACTGGATTCAATAATGATCAACCTCCCGGTATCGTGTAGCTCAATACAAGTCCGTGCATCAACCTTGACCAGCCATCAATAGCGACGAACAAAAAGAGCTTGAATGGGACGGATATAACCGTCGGAGATACCATCGACATACCCATCGCCATCAAAATTGTCGTTACGATAAGGTCGATGACGATAAAGGGAAGATAAAGGAGAAAGCCGATTTCGAACCCACGCTTTAGTTCCGAAATTAGAAAAGATGGTACGAGAATGGCGAAGTCATCAGGTGTGGTTCTGGCTCGCATTTCCTCTGGCCAGACTTTTTGGGTCGAGGAGAGGAAGAATCGCCGCTGCTCTTCGTTCGTGAACTTCTTGAGATGATCGCGCAAGGGCTCACTGCCGGCTTTGGCGGCGCTTAGCCAGTCATCGAACGTCTGATAGCGGAGCTTCGGATCCGTCATACGATCATAGGTCTGTTCAATAACAGGCGCGCTAACGAAAATGGTGAGGATGAGTGCCGCTGCGTATAGCACTAAGTTAGGCGGTATCGTCTGGGTCCCCAGCGCATTGCGGACGAGGAACAAAACAACTGATAGCTTTACAAACGCCGTGGTCGTGGCGACTACCAAAACCAGCAGACCGAGTCCGGCGGTGACCGCTAGAAGCGAAAAGATTGCCGGCTGAATCTCAGTCATTGCATGCCAACCTGCCACGCAGTCTGATGCCTAGCTCATCTCCGATGCGCACGATGTCGCCACGTCCGATACGCCGACCATTGGCAAGTATGTCCACCGGACCGTCGATTGGCCGACCAAGTTCGAAAACATGTCCTTTACCAGCGCTCCTCAATTCTCCCAGAGGCATGGGCCAGCGGCCACATTCAAAGACAAGCTCGATCTCGACATCGTCGAGATTGGCTTCCGACGGCCCCAGTGGTGATTCGGGTTTTGTCATATGCGCATTCTCCAAAGGGCACGATCGGGGGCGGAATGGCCCCCGCAGGATTAGGTGATCGCCCTCAAGATCTGCCCGGGCCCATAACAGGCCTACAGATAGGGTGATCTGGTCGCGGCCGAACGGCGATTTGTCTGGCAACAGAGCATCACCAACACATGCTTTGCGAAGAAGCGCCGCCGGAACGCGAAGCGTGCCGATCTCTCCTGCGACCATGACCGGGAGCTCCGGGGATTGCTCGCGCGGCTGTAGCGGCAACTGGCCAAGCAGTTCGCCTAGCGCGCGGAACGCGAACGGCACGAGGCCATCAAGAGGCGAGAACAGGAAGAGACGAGCTTTGCCATTGACTGGGCCGAACACGATTTCCAGTTCGAGATAAGGAGCCAGTGTCGTGGCTTCACGTACGTGTAGAAGCTGCGCGTCCCGCTGCGTTTTATCCTCCAATTGAGCGATAAGCGGCTCAAGTGCAAGTTCCAGAATGAGCGAAGCAGTTGGCTCGGAAGGGAAAGCCAGATCACCCTGTACTGTGGAGACGAGCGCCTCTACAAGCCGTCGGGACAGCGACAGTACGATCGTTTCAGCTCCCACGCGCCAAACGCAGTCAAGCATCGGAATTCCACAAGGTTCCTGCTGCCAGGCAAGCCCTTCCACCCGCGCCGATAGTGGCTTGTCGCTGATCAAGGCCTGAAAGGGCCTGCGCGATGCCGCTATATCATTGAGCCACGAGGCGACCGCGTGGGACAGTGTTAGCGCTGGTTCGAATATAGCCGGTCTGCCCACAGTGGTTACCAAAGCAGATCTAAACTGCACGATCGCGTCATTCAGGGAGCCTGCGGTTATCGGATCGGGTTACCCGTCAGGGCGAGCGAAATTCTTCCATACCGAAGCAATATGTCATCGTCGGCCTCCATCTCGTCTGCGGCCTCTAAATGAATGTCGAGGGCGCGCCGGACGTCTTTCTCGATTTGCTGCCATTTGCGCTTTGCCGCCGAACTTCTGACCCACCGGGCCCTCGTCTCAGACGCCGCTGCCTCGGCTTTTTCTTGAGCAACGCGTGCCTCATCAAGCATCTCGCGTCTGAAAGTGATCTCAGCCTCAAGCCGCTCAACGAGAAGGTGGTGATGGTCGAGTGCTGCGCTGGAAAAAGTGTCGAGCGACATCAGGTCTTGGTAGAGCCCCGCTTCGGCTCCTGCGCAATTTTGCTGTGCGACTGCAAGACCCTGGGCGGCGTTCTGTACGGCTAAGGTGGCCGTCTGGCGCTGGGCTTCCTTCTTGGACAGTTCCATAAGCAATCTACGCTCTTGCGTTTCCTTCAGAAGCCGTAACCTCGAAGCGTGAAAACAATTCACCCGGTCAGACGCGACATCCATGCGATCGTCTCCTCAAAATCTGACGGCTCTCCTTCGCTCTGGCGCAAAAATTCCCTCAGCTCGCCAATCGACGCGACAGCCCGGTCAGTAAGAGGGTCGCCGCCTTGCTTGTATTCGCCGACGTTGATCAAAAACTCGGATTCGGCATAGCGCGAGAGCAGATCACGGAAAAAGGATGCTGCCTTGCGATGTGGCGCAGATACGACCGCATCCATTACGCGGCTGCGACTTTGCAGCACATCAATAGCTGGAAAATGCGATCGCGCCGCGATAGTGCGTGAGAGAACGACGTGGCCATCAAGAATGCCGCGCGATTCCTCGGCAATTGGATCGCCTGTGCCGTCACCTTCGACAAGCACCGTATAGAAAGCCGTGATTGAGCCGCGATCACCCATGCCGGCACGCTCCAGCAGGCCTGGCAACATAGCGAAAACGGAAGGAGGAAAGCCCCGTCGCGTCGGCGGCTCACCCGCAGCAAGGCCTATTTCGCGCAAGGCGCGGCAGAAGCGTGTCAGCGAGTCTAGCATGAGGGCGACGCGTAGCCCTTGTTCGCGAAAATATTCGGCGAGCGCGGTCGCCATAGGAGCACATTGCGCCCGCTCCACTGCCGAGCGGTCGGATGTTTCGACGACTACGACCGTATGGCGAAGGCCCGCCTCCCCAAGATGCCGCTCTATGAATTCTCGAACTTCACGTCCACGTTCGCCGATGAGCGCGACTATGATAACGTCGGCGGCGGCACCTTTTGCGATCTGTGACAATAACGTCGACTTGCCGCAACCTGGCTCGCCATAAATTCCGATCCGCTGCCCCTCGCCGCATGTCAGCAGACCATCCAGAGCACGGATCCCGAGCGGGAACGGCCGCTCAACAATGCGCCTTGTCATTGGATTGGGGGCCGCGCCGCGCAGCGGACGAGTTTCGGTGGTTTTGACTTCGCCTTTGCCGTCGAGGGGACGGCAACGACTGTCAATCACGCGGCCGAGCAAATCGGGGCCGACTGGCACTTCACGCATTCGTCCAGTGGCCACAACCTCTGCGCGGCCCGACAGGCCCATCAAGTCTCCGATCGGCGTGAGCAACACGCCATTATCCAACAGGCCGATCACCTCGGCCTCGAGCGACAGTCCGGTTCTGGGATCCTGCAGCAGACAAAGTTCCCCAATACGAGTGTCGGGCAAGATGGCATGGACCAGTGTACCGACAGCCCGCGTAATCCGTCCGCGCACGACACGCGTGTCGATTCGCTTTGCCGAAGACCTCAAGGACGAGATGGCCGGATCGGGAGGCCGGATGCCGGCGGGACTATGCACCGGCGTGGTCACAGTTCGCCTCGTCAGAAAGTGACCCGAAGCCGAGGCGCAGCGCTCGCATCTGCGCATCAAGTCCCAGATCGACATTGCCATAGTCGCTCCACAGCACGCACTGTTGCGGCGACAAGGTCGGATCCGGATCAATCCGAACCCTCGGCCGGCCCTCCCGCCCGTCGCACCCAGCAAACGCGCGCGCGAGCATATCGACTTGCTTGGGACATGCATGAAGGCAAACTTCCGCGCCGCTGTACTTGCGCTCAATCGCGTGACGAACAGCCCTCACCAACAGCTCGCCCGAATCGAAAGCGCCCAGAATATCGCTTAGGATCTCCATTACGAGCTGTGGCAATTCCTGCTCCAGAACCGCCTTTCGTCGCGCCACTTCGGAGGCTGCCCCCGCAATCAGCCGGGCCATTTCCTCGGCGCCTGCATCCAAGCCCTCGGTATGGCCGCGTGTCCGCTCACGCTGATAGGCGGCGCGCGCCCAGCTGCGAACCCGCCGCTGATGCCGTTCCGCCGCAGCACGCGCTTCCATGGCGCTATGCCAGATTTCGATCTCACTCGCCCGTATCAGTGGGTCCACTGGGCGCATCTGGGGCGGGACGGGCGCTGCAGGAACAACGGCTGTCATATCACCGGGATCTCCGCCTCAAAATGAGCGGCTACAAGCGAAAACAACTGGCCTGCGGCAGCATCGTGTTCGGGCGCTGGATTCTCGGCGGCGGTCCCGACGGGCAACCGTAGAAGCACGCGTGTACGCTCAAGCTCTGGACTGTGATTGAGCCAAGCACCAAGACAGGCATGTCCATCGTGTTCAATTTGCTGCGCCAGCTTTTCGGGATCAGCAATCAATCCGTTTGCGATCGCATGCGTCGGATGTCGGATGCCAAACGCGTGCGCATCAGCGCCGATATATCCAATAAGCGCATTGAGGTGAGGCTGCGAAACAAGTTTCAGCAACGAACGGGCATGCCATATACTTCCGGCAAAGAGGGCAGCCCGATGCGGGTCACGTCCGTGCAGGAGATCCGGCCCCCAGTCGCCTCCGTTCGAATCCATGTCATTGTCAAGCAGCAATTCTACCAGCCTTGGCCGCAGCCTGGGACACTTCTGCAAGCGCATCAATGTCGCAGCCGATAACGCCGGATCAAGATGGGCGGCAAGACGCGTCGGATGGGCCGAAGCAGCAAGCTCGCTCCGAAACACGGAACGCAATTGGGACGTACGATCACGTTCGGCGGTCTTTGTCGATATCGTCATTGGGAATATCACCTACGCCGTATCGCCGATGATCTTCTTGCGAATGGCCTCGACAACGGAAGCACCCGAGCGCCCCTCGACCTTGGATAGGTCGCCCTTTGATTGCCTGCGCCGATGACCAACCAGACTGGCTAAGAGATAGCACGCCACAGCGAATACAGCCGCCGCAACACCCATCACGATCGCCAGAAGTGGCGCTGGAATGGAATTGGATGCTTTTGCCAGAACAGTCACCGGTACGGGCCGTTGCACGGGTACGGGCCGTTCCACTGGTACCAAAACCACTTCTATCTTATCGTAGGACAAGCCTTCGATGCTGTCGGCGACGAGCATCTTTATCTTCGGCAGCAGAACTGAGAGATTTTCTTTGGCGTCGTGTCGGATAAAGACCGAGGCTGAGGATGGCGCGGCGCCTGCTCGTAACAGATCGTTTTGCGGCAGAACGACATGAACGCGTACAGAGAAGACGCCGTCGATATCGCTGATGGTACGCGACAACTCTTCGCTCAGGGCATAAACGTAACGGGCACGCTCCTCCGTCGGCGAGGCAATCAGGCCTGAGCCCTGGAATATCTCGCCGAGGTTCTTGAAAGACTGGCGCGGCAGCCCCTTGGCACTCAGGAGATTGATTGAGAAGGCAAGCCGCTTTTCGTCGACCTGGATCGTGCTGGTCCCATCCTTAGCCGCAACCCGGACCGCATCAATCCCATTGTCAATCAGAAGCGCGAGCATCTCATTCGCGTCGCGCTCCTGCAATTGCGTATAAAGATCGACCTTGCAACCACTCAGGGCGAAGAGAAGTGGCAGTACGAAAAAATAGAGCGAACGCCAGCCAAGCGGGCGACTACGCATGTTTTCGCCACGGGCTAAACCAATCATGCGCGCCGTTCATCCTTGTTTTATCAGGTTGTTGACAGATGAGGTGAGCCCGCTGACACCTTTGGAAACAAGAGCAACCTGGGTGACCTCGCTATAAACATTCCGCAGACCGGCAACCATCGTTTCGAAATCATGCGGTCCTTGTAGGGGGCCCGGCATCCGCGTTCCCGCAGCCCCACCCTCGACGGGGAGGCTCTGGGCCGGCCCCGACAGAGCGCCCTTTGCAAGCGCAACCTCATGGTCGCGCGCGGCAGAAGTGGCTGTATTGTCGCGGTACATCGAAGAAATCGTCTGGATCACGCGATCGCCTACCGGACTTGTCCGCGCAGGCGCGCGTTGGACATCCATCGGCGCAGGAACCGGCGCCGCCCTCGCTGGCGCCGAAGCAATGCCGTTTTTCGTCGAGGCGGCCGCCTGCGCCAGGGCGCGCTCAAACTGGGCCTGCTCGTCGAATGGCGCGAACCTGGAGAAAGGATCGGCTATAGTGGCAGAGATCGAGGTGACAGGCATCATCATGCAAGGACTCGTTTGTTCTCTTTGACGCGGGATGAGGTGTTCTCTTTGACGCGGGATGAGGTCAGCACGTTCATCACCGGCTGTTGGATCAATACCCTAGGCAGGCGAACTGACGACAAGCTGACCAACGAGAGCGTCGTTTGGCTATTTAAAAGTCACGTTGTCGACTTTAGTCACTTGTGAGAGTTTCAGCCTTTGGTTTATCAAGACCAGATGCCGAGAACGCTCATCCAATCCACCGCCCTGCACATTTTGAAGATACTTCTCTGTGTCGGGTTTTTTCTCCCCACCGGTATCCACACCACTGTGGGTGCGCCTCTGTCGCTTCCCTCGACGCCCTATAGATATACGGTTCTAGATCAGGATCTCTCTGCAGCGTTGCAGCAATTCGGCAACAACCTGAATATCAGGCTCAACATCAGCCCGGAGGTGAAGGGGCGGATTCGCGGGCGTATGCCGGATTTACCACCGCGCGAGTTCCTCGACCGCTTGACCGACCTGTATGATCTCCAATGGTATTATGATGGGATGGTGCTTTATGTGTCCGCTGCAAAAGAAGCGCAGACTCGGATGCTTGTGCTGACTTCGGTTGGCTTCGATGGGTTCAAGGCGGCCCTCGATGAGCTTGGCATCTCCGATGAGCGCTATGTCATGCGACCTGCGCCCGGAAATGGCCTCGTCCTGGTTTCCGGTCCTCCACGCTTCATGGCGCTGGTGGAACAGACGTTCAACGGCCTGGTGGCGGAGGCCCAGGCGCAGCCCCGCGCCGTGGAGACGCCGCCAAGAGAATCGGTGCTGATATTGTTTCGAGGCTCTTCCACCATGGTCGTCCGCGACGGGCAACCGGAAGCGTCTTACTCCTCTGTCGTGCCGCAACAGGACGGCGTCGCCGGGAAGCCTGAGCGGAACCAGAACTGACATCGGAGCAAACGCCGTAGCTTCTGAAGAAAAAGATCACGACCGCCACCTCCTGAGTGTGAATTCGTGTGAAGCTCGTCAGTTTATCGAAAGCTAAGCCGTTCATGATTAGAACCGGCAACTCCAAAGATATCGCCGGCACTGTGCTGGAATTGAGCCTTGGGGCTAGCAAGGAGCGGATCAATTAAAAGCACGGCTAGGGCATTGGGACCCGGCCGACGCTCGGAATTGTCGCGTTCGTGAGCGCATTGGCCTCACATCAGGCCCTTGTGGGAATTTCAACGTCACGCCTGAGGGTGCACAATGTCGGCCAGCAACCTTTCACCATCCAACAGCTCAAATACCGCACAGTCAGTGCAGGCCTGGTCGGGCCGGACACCTTCTGCGCCTATGTCCGCCCAGGCTCAGCAAGGCGCATCCTTCTTCGACGCAATGCTGTCCTCTTACTCGCTGCAAGGTGAGACCGAACCTGCGGCGCTCCGGGACCGGCAGGCTTCGGATCTCGAGTCGTCGATGGAAGATTTGCGTCAGCACCCATTGGACCTGCTGCCGCCACATATGAGGGCGGCAATTGAATCGATGGATCAGGATCTCCAGCCCTCTGCAATCGAGCCCCCTTCCGTCCCGCCGGTGCCGGTGAAAAGCTCAAGAATCACCTGGGACGGCGGCTCCCTGACCGAGGCTGAGTTGCAGATTGTGGCAGTGCTTAACCGTCACAAGGACACCCCAATCTGGTGGGACAAGCTCGATGCCCAAGCCAATCTGCCCTCTGCGCCACCGGATTTGAAAGCGGCGCTCAAGGCACTGCAGCAGGATCCAGAACTCTTTTACGCGATCGGCTCGCAGGGGGACGGCCGCTGTGGAGGCAGGATCGAGCCGAAAGATTTGTCTGGGTTCTCCAGCCATCATTCACAAGTTGCCGAGTTTCAGGAGCGGCAGGCGCAAAGCTACGAGCAGAACTACATTCCATCCGATAGCACTGGAAATGCTCAGCCTTCGGTCATGACCTTGAGCGATGCCTTGCGCGAGCTTTACCGGTACTCTGAAAGCCTGCCCAAGAACCTGAGTCTGGCTGATTTCAATCAGATCGTCGACGGCAAAGCGAAAACCGTCAAATGTCCGCCCCAGGTCATTGCGGCGGCTCAATACTTTGTCAATCACCCGGATGCCTGGAAACAGTTGTACGGCGGTGCTATAGATAAGGTCCATAAAGAGGACTTCCTGCAAGTCGCCTCATCGTCGATGAGCCTCACGCAAGCCGAGCTGAATACGCTCGAGACGATGAATAGCCATCAGGACGCTTTCTTTGGAAGCGGTGTCATGACTCGTGACAAGCTGGCGAGCATGGCGGACGACAAGAGCCTTGATCCGGGAGTACGGAAAACGGCGTCGCAGCTCCTTTCAGATCCTCTGTTGTTCGGTCTGCTCAACAATTCGATCACCGGCTACAAGACCCATAATAAAGTCTTCGACTTCGGCGGCGGACATACAGTCGATTCTGGTGACGTCAGCAAAAAAGATTTTGCCCACTTCTACACCAACATGTCGTCGGCGAACCAAACCATTCAACAGCCAAAGATCCATGTGCCCAAAACCGCTGCGGAGCAGGACGCTGTCGCGGACATGACGATGGGCCTGGCGGACCAGCCTGAGATCAAGTCAGCCAAAAAGAACGGCGGCATCTTCATGCATATAGTCGACGGCGTTTGCAAGGAAGCCTCTGGCCTGCTTGACACGGCCGCAACGGCGGTGGGCTTGCTCAGCTTCGTTCCGGGCCTGGGAAAAATAGCCGATCTCGCATCGATGGCCCTCGAGTGGGAGTCGCAAGCGGCGAACATCCTACATACAGCCATTAGCGGAGGCAATATGATGCACGCGCTGGCAGAAGCCGGCATCAACTTGGCGGCGCAGGCTGTCAGCCTTGTCGCTGGGCCCGAGGTCAAACTGGCAATCCGCAACGGGCTCGTCAAGAAGGCGATTGAAGAGGCCGCGACGGCCGGCATCAATCTACCGCTTTCCACGGCGCAAACCTATGCGGTAGATTATTTGAACAACCTGCAAGAAAGACTTGCGACCGACTCTGGGCCGTCTCAGAGCTCGGCCTGACCAGCAAATTCGACTTCCTCACCGCACTGCGTCCTTTCATCAGTCAGCTCAGCGCGCCTGGGAAGATCGGAATACACGCTCTCTAGTCCAAGTCTGGAGCAGGTCCTGCTTGGGCGCCTGGCTGAGATGCTTCGAACACTCAACGCTCGTTCTCGAGCGCCATACCTTCGCTATCGCTGGTGCCCCGATATTTGACAGTTTAGCTTCAATGACGGGGAACGTGAAGGACTGACTGCTCGGGTTTGCGGGCCGAGCTTGTCGGCCGCTCAATCGAAAGCGTCATTTGGGGTGGGTGCTCCCCCGCATGCAGTTGGCAAACGCGTTCGTCCAGTTGCTTGTCTGCGGTCGTGAGACGATGGTTGAGGCGAAGGTAGTCGGTCCAGGTCGGCGTGCGGAATGTTTCTGTCCATTGCATAGGTTTCTGAAGATTACGCTGGAGTGTCCATTGCCGCGCGCCGACGCGGCTATGCACGTGCCGGCGCTCGCTCATGAGATCGAGGAAAGCCTCAAGGTTTTTCTCGGATATCAGATACTCGACCTTGACAACGATAGGACCGCTTCTTGGCTTCACATCAAGCGCGACCGCGGGAGCGTCGAATTCCTCTAAAGGGTCGGGCTCGGAATCGCAGCGCTCACGCAGAGGAAACAGCACTCCGGCTGCAGCGACCAGCAGCAGAGCTCCAGCGGAGCCTTCCAGCGCCCAGGTCAGCGAATGGTTTTCGGCCACCGTGCCCCACACCCAACTGCCGGCCGCGATCCCGCCATCTATCAATGCATAGTAAATCGAGATCGTGCGCCCCACGACCCAGCGCGGGCTCGCCAGCTGCACGCTCACGCCAACCCCGGACCAGGCTGTGACCCACCCCGCGCCGCCCAAGGCGAGTGCAATTGCCGCCACTGCAATCGAAGAGTTCAGGGCAAGGGAGAGGGAACACGCCGCGCAGGCGACGCAGGCCAGTGTCATCAGCCGTTCCTGCGACAAGCTCCGTCTGAACCTGCTGTTGGAGATGCCGGCGAAGACGGCGCCTGTCCCGAAGCCGGCCATGAGCGTGCCATAGGCGAGTGGTCCTCCTCCCAACTGATCGCGCACGATCAGGGGCAGCAGCGCGAGTATGGCAATGCTCGCCAGGCCAAAGAGGGTTCCGCGGGCGATCGCCGCCTTGATTTCGGACGACATCGCCGTGAAGCGAACTCCGTCGTAGATCGCCGTCCTCATCGATTCACGCGGCAGAGGTGAAGAGCGAACCTTCCACTTGCAGCGCCATATGGTGGCCAAGGGTACCAAATAGGTGAGGGTGGTCACAGTAAAAGCTGCCAAAAGCCCAAACGAGGCAACCACGATGCCGCCCAGCGCCGGACCTACGGTGCGTACCGTGTTGAAGCCCACGGAAAGCAGCGTAACGGCAGCGGGAATATCGCGTCGGTGCACGATATCGCCAACCGAAGCTTGCCAGGCGGGATCGTTGAGAGCTCCGCCACATGCGATCAAGAAGCTGAAGCCGAGGATCATCCACGGGTCGACAAAGCCCAGCGCCACTAAAGCAGTCAGCATCGCAGAGGCTACCACCATAAGGGACCGGCCGGCGAACATGACCCTGCGACGGCTGAAATTGTCGGCGAGCGCCCCGGCGAAGACAGACAATATGAACGCAGGCAGCGTCGACGAAGCCTGGACCAGCGCAACCATCAAGTCGGAAGTCGAGATCGTCGCCATCAGCCAGCTGATGGCAACAGTCTGCATCAGCCAGCCGAGACTGGAAACCTGCGTGGCGAGCCAGATCGAACGAAAGGTCGGCTGCATGAGTGGCGCAAATGTCGATGGCGCAGCAAAATCTTCATCAGAGCCAGCCACACCACTCATCTTTGCAAGCCTTTGCTTTCCGTTTATCGGCCGCTCTCGCATGTAATCTCGACTGGACCGTGGCGGCCATGGGCTGAGAGATGATGCCGAGGGAAATTTTTTCAGGCGTCGGCGCACCGTTCGACACGAGCGAGACATCTATAGTTTTGCCGCCGAAGAATACCTGCGGCGCTAGAGGAGCCGGCCGGCCGCAGAGGCGCTCAGGAATGGAGCGGACCCGGGGTCAGATTATCCCGGAGTTCTCCCGGTTGCCGAACCTTGGATTATGCGCTGGAATACGCGAATTGATATGAAAAGATAGGATGAGACTTTGCCGTTCCCAGTCATTGACCTGCTCGGGCAGGCCGCCTACGCTGATGTCGCTTGAATGGATATGGGCGACCCGCTTCTTGTTTTCCGTGAAACGGGCAGTGGTCGCTAGAACCGTGCGGATCTTCGGCTCCTGACCAATCAGGGACAATGCTACCACCGAGTACACACTTACTGGGGTGAATTACGCCCCCCACAGAACCGGTCTTGTCAGGCGCTTGCAGGCAGCTTCGCAGTATCAGCAGCGGTCTTGCCCCTGGTTCCTATGTGCTTTCTCTCGACTCTGAGGCAAGCGCCGTGACACCGGTAATTTCTCTGGGGTCAGTACGGATACGATTTGTTAGCGCCGATTGGCCATCACCGCGCTTTGTTCAAGGAGGCGTTGAAGGCGATGGAATGGACGATCTCGATCGAGGGGAAGAACGACTTCGGTGACGTTTGTCTGTCAAGAAGTCCGAATCGATAAGAGCGAGTAGCGTCTGTGCGACGGTGATCTCGGCCTGTCGGTCGATGATGGCAAGAAGATCATGGTCGCCTTGCAGAAGGCGGTGGTCACTCAGGAGGCGGAGACTTACGCCTTGTTTCGCCGGGTATGTCCGGACTGCCATACCTTTCGGCCGGTCAAGGACTACACGACACGCCGAATTCGAACGGTGTTTGGCACGGTGGAGGCTCGCAATCCACGATGGATGCTGTATCGGGATTGCCATCCGGGAATGGACGGCGCATTCGCTCCGCTCAAGGAAATCTGCCCCGATCGGGCGACGCCTGAACTGATGGAATTGCGGCGCGACTGGGAAGCCTGCTGATTTCGACAGTCAGAGCCGCAGGTGCCTTCACTGTTCAAGCCCAAACCGCCTCTACTTCGAGCCGCATAACCCCAGAGAAGTTACCGGTCTCTCGCAGGGTGCTGGGCGCATCTGCGGCGCAAGTTTTACGATCTGCACATCAGCGGGATCTCACAGGCCGGGACGGCAACGATCACCGCCATGACCGAATTGTGGAAGGTCGAGGACGAGGTTCGCGGCAAGGATGCTGGAAGCCGGGCCGCGCTGCGTTAGGAAAAGTCCGCGGCCATTGTCGCGAGCCTCTTCGACCTGTGGGAAAAAAGAACTGCACAAGGTCTCCGGAAAATCCAAGACTGCCGAGGCGATCCGCTACGCGCTCACCCGGCGGGAGGCGCCGGAACGCTTTCTGATGGACGGTCGTATCGAGATCGACTCCAATATCGTCGAGCGTGCAATCAGGCCCCAGACAATTACGAGAAAAAATAGTCTCTTCGCTGGAAGCGAGGGCGGTGGACGCACTTGGGCGACCGTCGCGACACTTCTGCAAACCTGTAAAATGAATGGCGTCGACCCACTCGTCTGGCTCTCCCAGACCTTGATGCGCATCGCTAAGCGATGGCCCGCAGCCAAAGCGATCGGAACACCACACGTCGGGTCGATGCCTGTCCATCAGGGTCGGCACCACGATGGCGCCGCGTGTCGGAGCGGCCCGATGGACGACCGCCTCCGGGCAGCGGAACACCCAGTGGTATGAATTGCTTCCCTCGATCCGCACCCCGGTCTCGTCGCAGGCGACGACACTGGCCCGACGCAACGCCATGATCGCGTTATCGCGCTCGGCCATGAAGGCGCCCTGGGCGCGACGCAGCATGTTCATCAGGCCGCCCTGGCTGACGGCAAGACCGAAAAGGTCCGCGAACGCGCCCTGCAGCCGCTCGTAGGACAGTAAGCGATGCGCCAAGGCACCTTGCAATAGGCCGATAAACATGGAGCTTTCGCGCCATGACATTGGAACATGCAAGGTGCCTTGGCGCATCGCTCTGATGTCCTTTTGCAAGGCGCGATCTGCGCAGTAATCCCACCCGACACCGATTTCCTCGGTCGGTTTCTCATTGACTGAGCGCCTATCGGTGGAGACTTGGCCTGGGACGCGGGTGAACAAGCTCTGATACGCGGGTTGGTTACCGCATGTCCATGTATTCGTCCGGGGCTGGTCCCTCTCTTACAACGGGCGTCGGCATTGCCGGCCACAAAGCGATGCCGGGAATTCCCCATTCAATGCCACGTCCCCGCCGATAGGCGCGATGATTATTTCGTCGCGACCGAGGATCAGGTTCCTGCCTGCTGCTCATCCGCTCGGGCGATGGCCCACATGAAAGCAGCGAGTTCCCGAGCTATTGCGGTGACAGCCACGGTGCTGCGCTTGCCACGCGCGATCAGGGCCCTGTGGCGCTTGGTCAAGCGCGCCTGTGCGTTCCACGCTATGTGTCGCACCTTCAGGCATGTGGCGGCTTTCGAGGTATTTTCTTTTCCCCAGTCTGGCCGGATAGCGGTAAGTACAGGCGCTCTCGGCCAAGACGCGCACTCGGGCATTCCCAGCCTTGGTGATACCGCCCCGTCGCACGGCGTCCCCGGTCGAGCGCTCCGAGGGGACAAGTCCGAGATAAGCCATCAGTTGTCGCGGGTTGGCAAAGCGGCGTACATCGCCGATTTCAAGCCCGAATAAATCTTGCCATGTCGCAAGGATCGAATCTCCTGCCGCTTGCGGGTTCGATCCTTCACCGCCGCCTCGCGGGAGCGGATCAGGTCCCGCATAGCCTCATGGGCAGCGTCAGGTGTCCAGATCTCCGTCAGCTCACCGGCGCGGAACAGCCACGCAAGTTTCTCGGCATCGCGGCGGTTGGTCTTGACCCGATCGCCAGGCTTGCGCGGGATCAGAGACGGAGCAATCACGGCGCACTCGTAGCCAAGCGCTTCGATCTCCCGCTTCAGACCGTATCCGGTGGGTCCAGCCTCATAGCAAAATCTCAATCGTACACCCGGGCGTCCGAGCTTGCGGACGAGGCGGCGTACTGACGCACTATCGGACGATATCTCTCCGACATACCGAACCTCGCCGGTACGCCCGCTCTCGGCGAGAGCAACAGCATGCCGATCCTTCGCAACATCCAATCCTACGAAAACTTCGCTATATTCTTCCATGGTTCGTCCTCCTGGCATGAGGATAGGCTCGACGAGCAACCCTCGTTTCAACACTGCCAGTGTAGGGCGAACGACCTCATAGCCGGCAACCAGAAAGGACATAAGGTCTTACGAAACGGGCGCGTTCTTACGATTGACCTCCACGCGAAATTTGGGTTGTGACCATGACGTTATGGCGTGCACCGACGTCAGCATCGGCTCACAGCCTCATCGATCATATGAGATAGGTCAATCCGGACCGGCGAGCCGCTTCTCGTAGAAGATCACTGGATGTCCGTGCAACATCCCTTCCGCGCAGCGCGTATATCCAGCCGTCTCATAAACTCTTTGAGCTCCTACTTGGCTCTTTGTCGTGTCGAGCTTTATCCACTTGAATCCCAGAGAAACAGCTCGCGATTCCAATTCACTAAGTATTCTCCTTCCAAGCCCTCGTCGTTGAAAGGCGGGATCGACCCGCAAACGCTTCAGCTGTGCGACATCGTTGTCAACGGGTTTCAATCCACCCATTGCAGCGAGTTGGGGGCCGATATGCGCAACTACGAAGTCTCCGCCTGACGCGATGTATACTTCCCCGACATTACGCAAATCATCCTCCCATGTTCCTTCCGGGCCGCGCACACCAACTGCCTCAGAGGCGCTTCTATGCAGATGCCATACATCATCGGCATCCCCTGACTCGAACCGACGAAAGATCACTCCGTCTTGAGACATCGACCATCACCTTTTTTCGGACGTCGGACGTCGGACGTCGGCGCGTCTGGCGTCGTGACATGTTTTTGCCGGGGCAAATACCGCGTTAGCTTTGACGCGCCGCCATTAGCAGCCGCTGTGAAAGGACAGCTTCAACACTTTCCGAAGTCTCGACTCCGACAATTGGGCGGCCAGGTTCGATTGTATACTTTAACGCCGTACTGCGGTGCATCCGGCTAAACTGATCCAGCGCACAAACACAGGACGCGAGCAGCTTTCTAGTTTCACTGCCGTGGCGCTCGATGACGGGCAAGATGGTTGCGAACTTAGGGAAGTCCGCTTTCCCTTCTAGCCAGCTTGGCTGGAGCCCCGAGCCGCCCTTGTCTGGCGACAACCAGCGAAATACCTCCTGGATGCATCCCTGTGGATAGTATTCTGACAACCGATACACATCCATATAGAATTGCGGTTTCTGATGGAAGAGTTCTTCACCGATCAGTAGCACCGAGACCGCGACGATGCGGGCAGAGAAACGGCCGCTTGGGCCCAGCCTATCCTTGTAAGGGTTTTTTCCGTAAAATACACGAAATTGGCCAAATAGATCGGGCGACATATGTTCATAAAAACGCGCCAGAACATAATTTGCTGACTCAAGGCGCTCCACGCATACCGCAAGACATTGACGCGCGTCCGCCCCGACCGCATCACGCAAAGCGAGTAGAGCGTCTATTGCCGACTGTAATTCACTCTCAATGAGTTGATGGCCAAGGCAAAAATCTCGCTCCTCGACCCCGACCGACCCGAGGCAATATACGCGTGGATCGCTCTGCAACGGATTCGTAAGGATCATATCTTCATAGGAGAGGACATCAATGCTAGGCTGCCGCTGCCGACTTACGCGTGCAAGTTGCCTCAGTGCCTCTCCCACCGTCAACTCGGCATCAACGGAATGAAGGCCGGCAAACGCAGACATCTGATAAGCACAATTAACGAGATACTGGATATCTGTCTTAGCGACCCCGAACTCGGATTGGGGCAGATTCAGCAGCTGCGCCTCATAGTCCGTCTCCGCAATCATTGCGTTAATGCTACGCCCAAGTGCCTTAACCGCTTCACCAGGTCGTGCACTGGCTTTGATCTCCGCGATACAGTGCGGCAGCTGATCGGCGACAAAATTGCTGAGAGGCCCAAAGGGGCGTTTTCGCTCCCGGCGATCAATGCTATCGCTCTGATGAGAAAATATCCCCTGCGCCCGATAAAGCGGCTGTTCCGGCTTGGAAAAGGACAACTTGGTGACCATTGACGAGCGCCCCCCGATTCACCGAAAGACAGCTTGCATTTCTGCACTTGACCCATATCTCGCCGCCGGCGAGTAATCGTGTTTTTCGAGCAGGTCAGTTCGTTTGTCTGTTATTCTGCTATCGTTGTACGCGACCCGCTCAAGCACATTGTCCGAGAAAAACAGCAGCGATATTGCGCCCGAATTGATAATGCCGGCCGCAGTTAATGAAAGCACGCCGTCGTTTGAGATGCGGACGAGTCCCGCCTTGCTTAAAAGTTCAAGCTCGCGGCCAAAGTATTTTTCAATCGACACTCCAAATTGTCCCTCGAAGCGGGAGAGCGACACCCCGCTGCTTCGCAAGGCAAACATCAATGTTCTGCGCATGAGATCGTCGTGCGACAGTACAGCACCTTTCCACACTGGTTTTTCGCCCGCTTCAACTCTAGATAGATAGCGATCTAAATCTGCTTCGTTATAGAACTGGCACTGGCTCATGTAGCCAAATCCGCCAAGCCCAAACGGAACAAGATTATTGTCGTTCCAGGAATCGTATTTGCGACGCTGTTGAACGGAGTGTGGCTGCGGCCTCTTAGTCCAGTAGAAAATCGGTCCATGTCGATAGCCAAGGCTGGTGAGGATGTGCTCCGCCATGAAATGCATTACGATGCGCTCCTTAGCTCCCGCGAATTGATATCGTCCTCTGGCCAATTGGCGAGCTATGGGATCCGTCGATTTAAACATCAATGGGAATATATTGAACTTCTCTATTCCCATGTCCAATAGGCCGATAAGTGAGTCGTACCAGCTCCGGAGCGTTTGCTCCGGCAACCCATACATCAAGTCAAGGGATAGGTTCTCAGCGCCCATATCATTAAGTAATTTTACGGTCCGGACCACCTCATCTACACCATGCCCACGGTTTAATATGCGCAAAATATTTCGATCCAGAGTTTGAACGCCAAGAACGAGGCGATTTACACCGCCACTAAGTAAAGTGGACACGCGATCCGCAGCATCATCATGCTTTACAAGTGAGGGATGCAATTCGAAACTCACTTCGGATTTCGATAAATCAAATCGCTTGTCGATTATACCAAACAGCGTTTTTAGTTGATGGTTGGTCAAAAATGAGGGGGTGCCACCCCCAAAAAAAGCAGTCTCAATAGCTTTGCCAGCGAGCGCCGCGTCTGACCAACTCATCTCTTTATCTAAGGCCGACAAATATCGTTCCACTCGCTCGGAGGATGGATTGATTTCCTTGGCGAAGTGGCAAAAGGTGCAATGCTGATTACAGAAAGGAATGTGGAAATAGAGGTCGATCGACGAGGCAATCTGAGCCAACAATTGCTCGCTACTCAGGTTGCTCATTGCCTTGAGGGGAGGATATGTACCAACGAGATAATCGTTGTGCGTGTCAAGATGCAAATTCTGCGACCTCAGCATATCTAGATTGATGTCGTACGAACGATCGATCGCAAGTTCCAAGGCCTCGGAATAGCTCGGCGCGTGCATTCTTTAGGACTCCTTAAGCTTTCGTGTGGAGGTGATGCGTGATGTGCATTCGCGCTACTACATCGGTGTTTTCTGCTTGGGCCAAGCAGTGCATTTCGATCAGCGATCCGTATTCCTCCCTGTTGATGCGGCAAAGGCTCTGGCGGGAACGCGCTCAACAGCGCAGCGTCTATGGCATTGATTTAGATCAATCGAGGAGGTTTCATTTGAACTATTGCGGCGACTGGGAGACCGCGCGCGGTCGTGCGGATCCACTACCGCCTCCTCGCAATAGACGTGCCAACAAAGACTTTTGTGCGGCCCTTGCCTGAAAGACCCGAAAACCAGTGCATCGCCGCGCCGACTGCGCCTCAAAGTCGGCTTTCGGACATACGCGTCTTCAACCGGACACGGCTGAACACGACATCTTCACTTTCCTGAAGAAGCTATTTATCCGCCTACCGGCAGCAGAACAGTCTGGCATCCGCCTTGCGCGAAATCGGGCGCATCGAACGGATCGTGTTCACCTTATACCAACGGTCAATTTGATTGACCGACGTGAGCCCATTCGCGCATTCCGATTGATGTGATGGTGTTTGGTCGTTCGATGAGCTCGCGCCAGGCCCCGCACGCGGCGTCGATGATGGCGTCGTAGCCTTCGAAGACGCGATTTGAGAGCCAGTTCTGGCGCAGATACTGCCAGACGTTCTCGACGGGGTTCAGCTCCGGCGCGCGGGGCGGCAGGAAGATTAGCGTGATGTTCTTGGGCACTTTCAGTTTGGCGGTGGTGTGCCAGCCGGCGCGGTCGAGCAGCAGAACGGCATGAGCGCGCCTGGCAACATGGCGGCTGATCTCGTCGAGATGAAGTTGCATGGCCTCCGTGTCGGCGAAGGGCAGCGCCAGCCCGGCTGCTATGCCACGCGCCGGGCAGATGGCGCCGAACAGATAGGCGCTCTTGTAGCGCTGGTCGGCCGGCTGACGGGGCCGCGTGCCGCGCCTGGCCCATTGCCGCACGATGCCATTCTTCTGGCCGATGCGGGCTTCGTCCTGGAACCAGATCTCGACCGGCTTGCCTTTGGGCAGGTCGGCCAGATGGGCGCTCAGCGTGCGCGGGAAGTTTTTTTATACGCCTCGACGATCTCGCCGTCCTGGCCCGGATGAAGTGGCCGGGCGCTGATATGGGAGAAGCCGAGCTGCTTCAAAAGCGTTCCGACGTAGCGCTCGTGATAGTCGACGCCGAAGCGTTCCTTGATGAGCCTCTGGAGATCAATGCGCCGCCAGCGCACGACGCCGTCGACGGCCCGGCCCGGCCCGGTCTCGACGATCCGTGCCAGTTCCGCCTTCTGCGACACCGACAGGCGCGGCTCCGGCCCGCCGTTCCAGGCGTCCTCGAGGCCGTCTGGACCAGCGTCGTTGAAACGGTGAACCCAATCCCGCAGGGTCTGCCGGTCCATGCCGCCGCCCCGGGCCGCATCCTCACGGCTCATCCCGTCGAGAACCGCTGCCAACGACAGCAGCCGACGGCTCTGCTTGCTATCCTTCGAACTCTTGGCCAGCCGCCGCAACTCGGCTGCCGAATAGTCCGTCCGCATCTTGATCGCTGATCCCATGGCGCGAATCCTCCTCGCCCCAATGGAATCACGGTTCCGCTCACTCCGGTATCCCAAGAGAGTCAGCCGTCAGATCCTTTAGTATTACAATGGTTTGAGGATCCGCTCTTGGGCAACTCGGGTAGCGTCGCCTTAAAATGTTGAAGGGCGCAGCAAAGGATTGCGACCCCTGTTCATGCGGCGCTCGACAAGGCGATATCGTTCCAGACGGCCATAGCGGCAGCACGAATATCGCGATGACCGGCAGCTGTCAGATGTTTGCGGTGAAGGTTGAAGAGGTTGGCGATCGGGCCGTGGATGGAGATGAAGCGCTGGTATTGCCCCGCCGACTTGAACCGGATCATGCCTCGCTCTCGTCGTCGAACAGCCATATGCGAGTTCTCCGCCCGGTTATTGAGAGCTTTGTGCGAACAATGCTCGACACCGGGCATGATTTCCCTCTTGGCTGCGTCGTAGGATCTGAGCCTGTTAGTGATCATGACACGCGGTGTGATGCCTTGTCCTTTCAGCAGCTTTCACATCAGCTTCATGGCTGCCTTCTTGTTCCGGCGGCTCTGGATCAAAGCGTCAACAACAAAACTATCGCGCATTGCCTCGTCTGAATTGCTCCTGAATGTTAAGCCGTTGCCTCATCTGATCTGCTCCCAGCAGTTGTGTGGCAGGAGCAGATCAGATGAGGCGGGTAAGCGTGGCGACACGGAATGAATTGGTAGACGCAGTGAGGGAGCGCTATGTGCGAGTCGGCCGTGCCGAAAAGGCGCGCATTCTCGACGAATTTGTTGCCGTGAGCGGGTTTCACCGCAAGCACGCAATGCGGCTGTTGCGGAAGGGCCCGCCTCCGTCTCGTTCGGGGCCGAGACCCGAGCGCCGCATTTATGACGATGCCGTTCGTGAAGCGCTGATCGTGCTCTGGGAGGCGTCGGACAGGATCTGTGGCAAACGACTGAAGGCGCTGGTTCCTATTCTGGTCGAGGCGATGGAGCGTCACGGACATCTTCGTTTGACCGCGGAAATCCGCAGTCGGCTTCTGACGATGAGCGCGGCGACAATCGACCGTGTTCTTCGCGGGGCTCGAGAGACCGCCGGAGGACGGGCACGGCGCCGCAGCGCGGTATCCACGGCGCTACGACGGAGCATTCCGATTCGTACTTTCTCCGACTGGCAGGACCCCTCCGCCCGGATTTGTCGAGCTGACCTGGTGGCGCACAGTGGACCGGTGACGAGCGGCAGCTTTATTCAAACGCTTTGTCTCACCGACATTGCGAGCGGGTGGACGGAATGCGCTCCCCTGCTTGTCCGTGAGCAGAAGCTGCTGAGCGAGGTGCTAACGGAACTGCGGCGGCTCCTGCCATTCAAACTTCTCGGGTTCGATACGGACAATGACAGCGTGTTCCTGAATGAGACTGTGCGCGATTACTGCCGGGACGGTGGCATCGAGTTCACCCGCTGCCGGCCTTACCGCAAGAATGACCAAGCATTTGTCGAGCAGAAGAACGGCGCCGTTGTTCGCCGCATTGTCGGCTATCGCCGGCTGGAGGGACTTGAAGCCGCCGCAGCGCTCGCGCAGCTCTATTCGACGGTGCGGCTGTTCGTGAACTTCTTCCAGCCGTCGTTCAAGCTGGCTGAAAAGGAGCGTGACGGTGCCCGGGTGCGCAAGCGGTATTATCCTCCTGCAACTCCCTGCCAGCGGCTGCTGGAAGACCGGCGGACGCCGGAATCCGTTCGAATGGAGCTGTTGCAAATATATGCGCGGCTGGATCCCGTCAGGCTGCTGAGGGACATGAGATTCGCACAACAGCGTCTTGTCGCCATCGCCGATCAATCCCCCACACCGGCGCCCGTGGTGACCGAGCCGCGCTCGATCGGTTCCTCTCAGGGTTGCGAACTGCCTGGAAGGAGGGCGAAATCCGCCCCACCGCGAAGCTGAAACCAAAGCAAAAGCGAGAACGGCGGCGACCTGATCCTTTTGCAGGAGTCACCGACCGATTGCGTGCTTGGTTTGACGAAGAACCGTGGCGGACGAGCCGGGAACTGCTCGAGCGTCTGCAGGCGGAGTACCCAGAGAAGTACCCCGATCTCCTTTTGCGCACACTGCAACGCCGGGTGAAGATATGGCGCAAGGAAAGGGCTCACGCGATGGTGTTTGGTGCGTCGCCGTCGGTCGCGACCGTCAAGACAATGGCCAACTGAACGGCCGCAGCCGCGGGGAACATCCTGGTGAGGCAACGGAGGAATCGTTCAGGAACATTCGGTGATGAGGCAATACGCGCTCGCAGCTTCATTGTCGCGCCGCAGCCCGACAGGCTGATCATAGATTTGATCTATCAAGCGGTCATGCGCATGCGTGCCGGCAACCAGCCGTCCGCTCCGTATGTCATCATTGTCAATATTTCTCTTGGGAATGTCAGACGCCCGTTTGCGGGCAGCTCTCGCCTTGGGCGCGGCTTCTCGACAGATTGGCATACCGTTTCGGCATCCTCTTTCTGGTCAGCGCCGGCAATGTCACCTCTCAATTTCCTGTTCCCGCATTTGCAAACAGGATTGCATTCGAGGACGCCAACGCAGAACAACGCGCACAAGGCGTTATCAACGCCGTCGCGGCATTGCTCGCTGACCGCCGATTGCTGTCGCCGTCGGAAGCGATCAACGGATTGACGGTCGGCGCGCGCAATCTGGATTGGGTGCCGGCCGCTGAGCGTGCTTTGGCACGCGCGAACGTCAATCCTTACTCAGAACTAGACACGGCAAACCCATCCAGCGCACTCGGCCCCGGCTTTGCCGGCTCGGTCAAGCCCGAGTTTCTTATGCCAGGTGCACGCGAGCATCTTCGCGTGATTGGCAGCTCGCAGTGCATCACGGTCGCACCCGCGGGCCCAAGCCGAGGAGCGGGCTTAAAGGTAGCGGCGCCACCTCGACCTGGCCTTGAGAATGCCGAGGGTTTCACGAACGGGACAAGTGCGGCAACCGCGCTCGCCTGCCGGACTGTGCACCGCATCCACGATGCTCTCGAAATGGCCTACGGGCAGGAGTTGCTGCAACTGACGAACACGCAACGAGCGGTTCTCATCAAAGCCTTGCTTGTCCACCCCGCCCGTTGGCCGAATGCAGCGGCCGGGTTGGTCAAACAGCTTCTCAGGCCATTTGGGCAAGGTCAAGCCCCACGCCAAAATGACAATATCCGCCGTATTCTCGGGTATGGCATTTACAATAGCGACGATGCAGTTGCGTGCGCAGCGGACCGAGCCACCTTTTGGTGTGTTGGTTCACTCGGCCGCGAGCGGAGCGTCGATGTACTAGTCCCGATCCCAGCTGCGCTAGGCGGGCAGGCCCGGGATCATTTGGTGTCTGCGACGCTCGCATGGTTTACGCCGGTCATTCCTGGCCGGAAATCATATCGAGCGGTGAAAATGAGGATCCTTGATCCCGCCGAAGTTGCCGGGCTTGGCGTATCCGCCGATGTCTGGCAACCGGACGGGAACCAGACAAATCGCGGAACCGTCTTCACCCGGGTGTGGAGCGGCGCGCAGGCCGCGGTCGTCGCCGAAGGCATGAGCTTGCAGGCGAAAATTCAAAGAGATGCCGATCCGGCCGCGCCGGTCGACGAGTTGGTGCCATTTTGCCTCGCGGGTCTCTCTCGCAATGCCCGGTGAGATTCGGCTCTATGATCAAGTGCGGGCCCGCGTTCAGCCGCGTCCGGCGCAACGTGCCGCTCCAAAATGCAACCGATAAACAATACGCGACGGTATGTGCTGGCGCCGGAGGGTCTACCGGGCTTAGACGAAAAGACCTTATGTCAGCCACCTTTACCCGTCGCGAATGTCCTGTATGTGGCAACTGGTATGGCCGCACGATCGCCATCGCTTGGCTCGATAGCCTTGTTGTCGAGCAAATCGCGCGGATCGTTGACCATTACCGCCAGGTTATGGCGCGTCGAACAGCCAAGCGGCTGGTGGAAGGACTTGTCAGTGAGTAAAGCGCCGGAATACGACGGACAGACAGGGGGGCGGGCATGATAGACAATCGCCTCTATTCGCACTGCGCCACCGTCGTGTTGGTCGAGCAAATGGATGCTGTAAGCGTCGAGGCCCATCTGCCTGGCCTGATGGACTGCCTCTGCGCTGAGCTGGGACGACCCGCTGATAAGCAGGTGGAGGGCATCGCGCCGACCGCGACTGGCCCTGTCAAGGAAGACACGCAAGCGCTGCCGTCCGGAAGCGCGAAGGCTCTCTAAGGTCAGGACGGTGGTCTCCTGTCGGATAAGGATTGGTGCCGATGGCTCGACATCGATCGGCGTAGTGCTTGTGCAGCCACTTACGCTTGCCGTCAGAGCGATCTGGAGAACTATGATCCGCAACGTCATTGGCCGACAGCTATTCTATGATGAAGCCAGGACCGCCCTTGGCGCCTGGCGCGCCGGTGCGGGCAGTCGCGCGGCCTGGCGGCGGACTTGCCAACGAATTCGTCGGAGTGCCTCCCGCGTCCAAAGTCGGCGCCGGCGGGTCCGTGGGTGCGCTCATCTGGTCGGGGTTGGAGCCTGGCCTTACGATGTAGGGCGTAACCAGAATAACCAGTTCCGACTCTTCCTTTCGAAACGAGGACGAGCGGAACAGCGCGCCAAGGATCGGCATTTCGCCGAGCCATGGAAAAGCACTGATATCATTGTTGACGTTACGCCTGATGAGACCACCAATTGCGAAGCTCTGCCCACTGGCGAGTTCGACTACCGTGTCGGCTCGGCGCGTGGAAACTGCTGGCACTGAGATACCGTTGATCTCAACGGCACCTTGTGCCGAAAGTTCACTGACTTCCGGCTTTACGTGAATATTGATTAGGTTGTTGTTGAGAACGGTTGGCACGAATTCCAGGCTGACGCCGAAGTGACGGAACTCTACCGAGACTTGCCTATTTTCCTGCTGGACAGGAATGGGAAATTCGCCGCCGGCAAGGAAGCTGGCGGTTTCACCGGACATAGCGGTAAGGTTCGGCTCAGCCAACACCGAAGCGATGTTCTCCTTGGCGAGCGCGTCGAGAACCGCGCCGACGTTGACAGCACCATTGTCGAATCCGATTTCTGCTGTACCGCCACCATTCGCCGCTCCAGAGCCACCACCTTTGCCGCTTAACAAACCCACTCTGAAGTTGCCGATTTGACCGAAGGCGGACAGGTTAATGCCGAGTGCCTTCATGGCGCTACGGGAGACCTCTGCTACGCGCACACTGAGATTAACCTGCAAGGATCCGGCGACCTTGATGTTATTGACGACCTGCGCACCGTCACCGAGAAATTGCTCAGTAACCCTTTTGGCAGTGTCGGCGGCCTCGGCGTCGGGCGCTGTACCGCTTAGGATTGCGCCGCGCGGCGTATAGTTGACGCGGATCGGATAATCGCCGACCTGGTCCCTCAACATAGCGCGCAGATCCCCGATCGGTTGGCTGACCACAATCCGTAACTCGGCGAGTGCCTCGCCGTTTTTGTCCAGGGCGAACAGGCTGGTTCGCCCGGATTTCTTGCCGAAGACGAAGATGGTGCTACTCGAGGGTGCCTGATAATCGGCGATCGTCGGGTCGGCAACAAAGATGGTCGCGGCTGGCGCCGGCAAATGAACTGTCTTGCCGAGCGAAGAGGAGAGGTTCAGCGTGGTGTTGATGCTGTTGGAAGCGGCACGGGGCGCCCCCGCATCCGGCTTGTTCTGGGCAGCCGCAGAAAGTGGAGATAGCAGAACGAGCGCGCAGAGGAGATGGCCCAAGTAAGGAGAGACGGCAGGTCTCGAACCGACGATGAGAGTCGGCCGCCGATTGGTGTCAGGATGACGAGTTGGAACGATTTTCAAGGCAGTCTTTTCTTTCAAATTCGACCAACTATGCAGATACACCGTCGGTCAATTCAAGAATGTAGCCAATGCCGCGCACGGTCGTGATTCGTGGCGTTGCACCTGACCTGCACAGATGTCCCCGTAAGCGATAGATTCCGACTTCAAGCGCGTTGCCAGATATTTCGTCGTTGAACGAATAGATGTGATCTTCCAACTGCGCACGTGGCACGATGCGGCCCGCACGGTTTAGCAGATGCTCTAGAATACATAGTTCGCGGCGTGCCATCCTCAGCGGTTGATCGGCAACCGAAACCTCTCGGCCGATTGGATCGAAGTGGAGATTGCCAAATACTATGATGGGGTCGGTCTTCTGTGTCGACCGGCGCAGAACGGCTCTCATTCTGGCGATAAGCTCGTCGGTAGAGAATGGCTTGAGCAGAAAATCGTCCGCGCCACCATTGAAAATCGCAATTCGCTTATCGAGATCGTCGAGGTTACTCATAACGAGGGCAGGAACTGAGTGTCCCTCGCTCCTAAGCTGCCTCAGCCAATCCAAGCCATCGCCATCTGGTAGAGCCAACTCCAGCAGGAGAATTTCATAGCTCGCGCAAGAAAATGCACTCGACGCTTGGTCCAGGCTACCAACGACATCAACGGCAAAGCCGTTTTCCGCGAGCGCAACTGGCACTGTGTGCGTAAGATCCGCATGATGATCCACGAGCAGCGTTCGCATTTCTTCTCCTTTCAAGGGAGGACAATCCATTGCACACGCCACCGTGGGCTCTGAGATCGGGGCGACAGCAGAAGTCGCGGAAGTCGAAACTAGCGCGGGATGCGAGCAACCCGATTTCGATTTCTCTGCGCATCGATCCTCCTAGTGCGGTCCCCCGCATTCGTTAGGCTTGCGTTGCCCTCCAGACCCCCAATGATTCGATGACTGAGGCTTAGCTATCGAGAAGCTGGCCCATTGAACAAATCGATTGTTCGAATGAGGTCGCATCCACGTGATGGATGCATCTAGCATATTCACCCACCTCAACTCGCGCGCACGCTGCCATTGCGCGGCGACAATTAGGGTGTCCGGTTGAGCGACAACTATGATGGCCGGTAGGAGCGCTTGTCAGGTCCGGTCGAAGGGAGGGGCGTGGCCCCCTCAAGCTCATCCATCGCGACACGCTGCGGCTGTTCGGTCAATATCACCGGATGGAGAAGGGACGACACTGGAGGTGTCGGAACCACACTGGGGGCAGGCCTGGACAGGGGCTGCCGCTGCCGAGGCTTGTAGGACTCCTGCGGCATTGCATTTGCGTAGCAACAGCCATTCGCGCTTGACAGGTTGATCTTCGCGTCGCGCGGCGAGCTTGCGGTCGATCAGTGCGTGGAGCCTCAGGAGATGGAGATCAGGGCCCTCAAAGGCCTGTCAGCTATCCAAAAGATGAATGATAATTATTGCTATAATCAATTACATCAATCGTCCAAGGCTCTAATATATCGATCCCAAGGCGGTCATGCCCCGCCCCTCTCTATTATACTAAAGGATCTGACGGCTGACTCTCTTGGGATACCGGAGTGAGCGGAACCGTGATTCCATTGGGGCGAGGAGGATTCGCGCCATGGGATCAGCGATCAAGATGCGGACGGACTATTCGGCAGCCGAGTTGCGGCGGCTGGCCAAGAGTTCGAAGGATAGCAAGCAGAGCCGTCGGCTGCTGTCGTTGGCAGCGGTTCTCGACGGGATGAGCCGTGAGGATGCGGCCCGGGGCGGCGGCATGGACCGGCAGACCCTGCGGGATTGGGTTCACCGTTTCAACGACGCTGGTCCAGACGGCCTCGAGGACGCCTGGAACGGCGGGCCGGAGCCGCGCCTGTCGGTGTCGCAGAAGGCGGAACTGGCACGGATCGTCGAGACCGGGCTGGACCGGGCCGTCGACGGCGTCGTGCGCTGGCGGCGCATTGATCTCCAGAGGCTCATCAAGGAACGCTTCGGCGTCGACTATCACGAGCGCTACGTCGGAACGCTTTTGAAGCAGCTCGGCTTCTCCCATATCAGCGCCCGGCCACTTCATCCGGGCCAGGACGGCGAGATCGTCGAGGCGTATAAAAAAACTTCCCGCGCACGCTGAGCGCCCATCTGGCCGACCTGCCCAAAGGCAAGCCGGTCGAGATCTGGTTCCAGGACGAAGCCCGCATCGGCCAGAAGAATGGCATCGTGCGGCAATGGGCCAGGCGCGGCACGCGGCCCCGTCAGCCGGCCGACCAGCGCTACAAGAGCGCCTATCTGTTCGGCGCCATCTGCCCGGCGCGTGGCATAGCAGCCGGGCTGGCGCTGCCCTTCGCCGACACGGAGGCCATGCAACTTCATCTCGACGAGATCAGCCGCCATGTTGCCAGGCGCGCTCATGCCGTTCTGCTGCTCGACCGCGCCGGCTGGCACACCACCGCCAAACTGAAAGTGCTCAAGAACATCACGCTAATCTTCCTGCCGCCCCGCGCGCCGGAGCTGAACCCCGTCGAGAACGTCTGGCAGTATCTGCGCCAGAACTGGCTCTCAAATCGCGTCTTCGAAGGCTACGACGCCATCATCGACGCCGCGTGCGGGGCCTGGCGCGAGCTCATCGAACGACCAAACACCATCACATCAATCGGAATGCGCGAATGGGCTCACGTCGGTCAATCAAATTGACCGTTGGTATTACTGCGTCGGTTGGGACTGCTGGGGACAATTCGGAGGCCAACATGTGCGGGATTGTTGGCATCGTTTGGCAACTGCCGGTATCGGAGCGATTGGTCAACGCCTTGAAGCATCTCGAACATCGCAGCTATGATTCGGCCGGCGTTGCGACGATCACCGAAGCGCCTTGCACCGCCGGCGCGCCGCGGGCAGGGCGCGCCGCCGCGCCTCCAGCCTCGATGCGCATGAAGCCTTCATCGTCGGGCTGATCGAGGAGCGCAAGGACATCGGCGAGATCAATCAGAGGTCATTGTCGATAGCTAAAGGAATAAATTCTTGATCCCATCAGGTGCTGGAGAGGTTGGTAGCTTATGCGGTGGTCCCGAAACAACTAGCTTTAGCTTAAGCCATTATGAGCAAGCATTTGGCGTCCGTCCTGACGACCGTGAATGGGCCCTACAGCGTACAGCTGGACTATGCAGGTCTGGCTTATTGCCTGGCGGATCTCAAGTTGGCCAAACAGCATCCTGGTCATGTCAGCGCCTTTCTTGGCGAGGTTCCCCTCGCACTGCAGGTCGAGTTCGCTGTCGTGCACCACATCCCGGTCCTCGACCTGAAGGCCTTCGCCACTGCGTTCTCCGCCTGGTCCGGCGAGAGCTATCCGCTCGCTGCGTGATGGCCGAACACGATAGCCGGCGCCCTTCCGAATGGCGGCGGCTTTTTAGCATCGCCGTCGATCTGATTGATCAGCTTCGGGAGAATGCCGGCGGTCACGACTTCGAATGGTCGTTTGGCGGTGGGACGGCTATGATGATCCAGATCGGCCATCGTGAAAGCCATGACATCGATGTTTTCCTCGATGACCCGCAACTGCTTGGCTTCATCGACCCGTCCAGAAGCCGCCTGCGCTTTGAGCCGATGCCATCGGACTATCAGGGTTACGGGCTTCGATTTCAAAAGTTCGCCTTCGAAGGCATCGGCGAAACCGACTTCATCGTAGCCGGAGTCCTGACCAAGACGCCCTTCAAGACATATGATGTCGAAGGGAGGGCGGTTCGGCTCGAGACCATTCCCGAAATCATTGCCAAGAAGGTCTATTATCGCGGCTCCCAAGCCAGGCCTCGTGACATCTTCGACATTGCAGCCGCTGCCCGGTCGCAACTCGGCGAAGTCGTCGATGCCTTGCGCGTTTCCGCACAGGTCGCGCGCACCAGGGAACGGTCGGAAAAGCTCAATCCGGAATTCGTTAGTCGTGCCACCGCACAGTCGATGATCATGGCCGACTATGAAGCGTCGGCCGCCAACAGTCTGGATGCTGCGATCGCTGTGCTTGATAGGCGTTGTCATCGTCCAAGCCGACCTGGTCGCCTCCCCTCCGGATCGTTGCCGGGCAGGGGAGGGGCTTTTTCTACAACGCCGACCCCTTGGTGAGGTTGACCCGGAAGCGGTCGCGGCGCAGTTGATATTTTCGGGTCATCTCAGCGCTGGTGTGCCCGAGCTGTTTCTGCACGTAGCTAGTGCGCAGTGTCTGCCAACCAGAGGCGCACATCCTGAATCGAGCGCATGAGGACGGAAGGATTGTCCCGTGCGGCGATGAAGCCCCAACTGTGCCAATAGCGCTCGGCCTCGGTGTCAATTGCCCTGACCACGACCGCGCGGCCACCGACGATGTCGGCGCCGGCGATGCAGCGCCGCAGCGCGTCCTTTACCAGTCCGCTGCCGACGCCACGCCCCACGTAGTTTTGATCGACCGCGAGTTGTCCGATCAAAAGGCAAGGGATCGGATCCGGTGGGCGACCCGTGCGGATCGAGCGAGGCGCACTGTTCGGCTGGATCACGCTGGGTGCGAGCCCATAATAACCGACCACGGTTCTGTCGTTGTGAATAACCAGGACTCGGGTAAACCCGCGAGCCTGGTTGGTCCGCGCAAAGCCGAGCAGCCATGCGTTGAGGGCGGGCTTGCCGCAATCGAATGCGTCTAGACGATGCGTGTCGTCCAGCAGTTCTATGCCTGAAAGCGCCACCTAGCTTTCCCAAGGGGCAAACCGGCGGAGCCGCTCCGCCGCCTTAGGCGGCGGAGGGCTTGCTGGGGCGGCGATCGCCTGCATGAATGCATTGTAGGCGTCCGGCGACAGGCGAATGACGGTCGCGTTGAGGATTGCCGCCTGCGCTTCGTGCAGTGCGGCGCGGCGCATGAACTCGGTGCGAGACAGGCCTAGCAGTTCCGCGCCGCGGTCGATAATGGTCAGATCGTCATCGCGAAACCGCATCGAGACGGGCGTTTCCTTCCTGGGGCCTGTCGCGGCCATGGCGCTCTCTCCTGTGTGCGAGCGTATATATACGTTTGTAACGCAGATCGCAATACATCGTGACGCCCGGGCCCTGTGCCCGGGTGGCGGCAAACGCGACGAGCCTTTGCACCGACCCGTCCCGGATCCGGGCACTATCGAGCCGTGGCATGGGATGCCGAGGGCCCGGCGCTCGCTTCCTTGGCGAACGCTCTGGCGAAGCGGCCCATGGCCTTCGTCTACCAGCCGCGCGCGCACCTGCCGCTCGGCCTTTCCATGTCGAATGATCGGGCTGAAGCGCTGGCCGGCATCCTCCAGCGCTACCCCGAGGTAGGCATCATCGAGGACGATCCGCTAGGCCCGCTCTGCGGCACGCCGGCCGCAAGCGTGGGATCCCGACCAGACGATCCTGATCCGGTCGTTCTGCAAGGCTCTCGGCCTGGACCTGCGCTCGAGCGTCATCGGCGGCAATGCGCGGCATGTGCAGGCGATCCCGCTAGCAGCGCTCGCATGGCCTGGGCATGATCAGCCGCATCCTGCAAGGCGCGCTAGGACCAATCCACATTCAGGATTTCCAAAACTGAGATGTGCTGAATCAATGCGTTCCGGATTTACTGATTCGGAGCGGGTTTGATGGGTGTAAAGCGCTATGAACTGAACGAGGCGCAGTGGGTCCGGATCGCCCCGCTTCTGCCGGGCAAGGTTGGTGATCCGGGCCGTAGCGGCGCCGACAACCGCCTGTTTGTGAACGGAGTTTTATGGGTCCTGCGATCCGGAGCATTCTGGCAGCACCTTTTGGAGCGCTACGGCAAGTGGAAGAGCGTCCATGCCCGCTTCACCCGCTGGGCCAAGGCCGGCGTCTGGAGCGTGGATGCGCTGGGCTGCTGCACCCGGTCGATGGGTTGCTTTCAATCGGACCACCCAGATGCAGTTTCTCATTCCGTTAGAATGAGTGTTGGAAACGGATGATGCCGCCGACGCTGTTCTTTTTGTCAGCTTTGGTCCAGTTCACGTTGGAAGGGTCAACCATGCCGGCGCCGAAGTCGCCATAGTGGTCGTAGTCGATTTCGGCTGTGATTATTAGACCTGCAAACGCCGTATAGACAGCGTTTGC
The DNA here is from genome assembly GCF_042682105.1 of Mesorhizobium calcicola. Taxonomy (NCBI): domain Bacteria; kingdom Pseudomonadati; phylum Pseudomonadota; class Alphaproteobacteria; order Hyphomicrobiales; family Phyllobacteriaceae; genus Mesorhizobium; species Mesorhizobium calcicola. The sequence continues at coordinate 24,342 of NZ_JBHUGY010000008.1, read as the reverse complement.
AGTCAGACCATAGTCCTTGAGCTGATCACCCGAGACCTGAAGGTTGAACGAAGTTTTCTCGTTGAATCTGTAAGTGGCGCCGGCCCAGAAAGCCCAGTTGCCGCCCCAAAATTTGTAGAAGCTGCGACGATGAGCGTCGATTGTGTTAATGGAGTTGTCGCTGAGCTTGCCATAGGAGCCGTAGCCGAACGTTCCGAATAGCGAAAATTCGTTTGTGACATTGACGTCGACGCGGACCTTACCAGCCAGAGATTCGTAGTTGCTATCATAAGCGACAACGCCAGTGATCGCCCCCCAGCCTTGCATGTATTTCACGCCGCCGACGACATGCGGAACATAGCTGTCGATAGTCCCGACTACGCCCGAGCCTTCTTCGAGTGAAGCCACCGCCGAAAAGCCGTTGCCGGTGTCAAAGTAGTACTGAACCACTTTGGTTTCGTAGCCGCCGTGCGGAACAAGCATCTTATTGAGGACGTCGCCAGCGTGGCCAGTAAACACGTGGAAGGCCGACCAGTCCTTACCAACTCGCAGGCCGCCAAGCTGAATCCAAGTGAAAGCCAATTTGACGCCTCTGTTGAAGGCGTAGTTTTGCGGGCTGTCCGTGCCCGAATAAGCGTTGCGATTACCAAAGTCCATGCGGGTTTCCGTATAGGTCTTCAGTGTGCCGAGTTCGGTCTCCTGGCCGGTCCAAGTTTTGAAGGTCAAGCGAGCGTTGTTTCGCCATGTGCCCTGATCCTCACCAGTCCTCAGGTCTGAGGTTCTGGCGCCGTCATACGATCCGACATGGCCCAGGCCGATGTCGTAAAGGACATCGCCGCCGATGCGCAGACAGGTCTCGGTGCCGGGGATGTAGAAGTAGCCGGAGCCGTACACGTCGCAGACCTTGATGTATTCGGTCGATTCTGGCTCGGCCACAGCGACAGCATCGACCGCGCGCGCGTCGGAAAGGGCGATCAGCACTGCAGTTGAGCCGAGGAGAAGGCTCCTGATGTTCATTCGCGCGTGCTCCGGTGGGCTGCGCCTCGACGCAAAGCGACACTCGTCAGTTGCCCCACGGAATTCAGCGCGTCTGGGCCAATCGCCATAGTCATCTCCGCTTGTTGTAGGCAGACGTCACAACGGCTACGGAAATCGACCACGCAAATAACGCGCCATCCTGGAGACGTAGCTGCGGGCTTACGCTCAGGTAGGCCGGTGCACCTTGTTGCGGTTCCTTCTTTTCGCTTTGAAGGTCAAGCTGAGCACGAAAAGCAGACGTTTCGGATAGATAGTCTGTTCGCTGCCCAGCGTTTTCGTTCAATAGCAACAGCTTTTGTTTGTTGTGTAGGCTTTGAGACATCATAGGCGGCACCGCTCGGTACATCGGGCGAGATACCCACTGACGTCGACATGAAATTCACTAGCCAGGCCGGGCATGCCATGTTTTGGTGCACGGCCCATCTTGAAGGCGATCGCGTGCAGCAGCTTGCCAATCAGTCCGGACAAGTGATTTCGCAAGGCTGGAAAGATCGACGCGTTGTAAACCGCCTCTGGATCGGAAGTCCTGTATGGCCAACTGTTTTCGCGATGGCCCCCCCGGCGCGATTGTTGAGCCTCTTTTGCGATGATCGACTTTCGGCATCACCTGACGTTCTATCGCGTTATTGGAACGCCATTTGTCGATGGTCATGCCCTTGGGGCCGCAACTCTGTGCAAGCGACTGGGTCAGCAGGCGCTTGGCAGCCTTGGAAGAACACGCCGAGCACGTTCCTGTCCTGATCACGGCGCGCCCACTGCCAATGCTTCTTGCCTGTAATCGATACCACGCGGTTATCGAAGTGCCGGATATCGCTATCCGAGGGCGTCCGCTAGCGAGCAATGTCTGGCTCCTAGCCGTATCGTCCCCCAGCATATGGCATTGCCGCGCTCCGATCTCCTCGACCAAGCGCAGTCTGAAGGGAAAGCGTCGAAAATCTCGGTGTGCGTGATGATCTCGGCAGGGCGAACGATGGCGCTTGTAGCTAACCGATATTGTGTTCATGCCATCGCGTTCGGCGGTTAGAGCGGACCATCGCGTGAGGAAAGGCATTGGCGAAATACAGTGTCGCGGCGAAAGCGGAACGGATTTGACATAGCGCAAGACCCAGGAGAACCGCAGCGGTAAGGATGACAGTTATCGGCATAGGACGGTAAACTGTTGCGGACCTCGATCCTGACAAAATATCACAAGGCCCGGCTGCTAAGGGACCTGCCGGCCGGGCCGGGGCCGCGGCAAAACTGCGCCGCGAGGCTGAGCAGGCGAGCTTGCTTTAGTCGGACACTTTAAGGAGAAGCCGCCTGCTTCGCCCCTGCGCAGGCCTCCCAGGGAGCGCGGGCAAAGCGAATGTCGCATGCTCATCCCATGAGACGGCGGCGTTTCCGTCGCGGAGGTTGGAGGTCTCGTCATCTCCCCAAAGTTGGGGGAGCGCGTGCTAAAATCTCTTCCGGATTGAACCCAGAACTTCGCACAAGGGGGGGCAGGCTCACTTTGTATGAAATAATGGGGCGAGCATGCTCCTGGGTTCTTATCCGCGTCGGGAGCGGGAAACTCATTAACGGGATTTATTAGACGCCCGGCTGAGCGGCTGCCGGCTCGGGACGCAGATAGGCGTGCAGCGCCCTGACGCATTCATCCATCTGCCTCTCATGCGACACATTGCGCGAAGCGATCGTGAGATGAGCATTTTGATAGATCGGCTCACGCTCAGGGATCTGTTGCGTGATAGTGCCGAGCAGGTCCGAGGCCTGCTGCAGCCGGCGACCGCGTCGTCTCCCGAGCCGTCGCATTATCAGGTCGGCATCGGCCTTGAGCCAGATCGAGACCGCCTTGTCCTGGATGAGCCCATGGGTCTGCTGATGGATGAAGGAACTGTCACCGGTCGCGAGCACTGCCGGTCCTTGCTTCAGCACACGCGCAATCACTCTCGCCTCAAGCTCCCTGAAATGCTCCTCGCCATGGGTTTCGCAAAGTTTTTTTATCGACATGCCGGCCTCTTTCCTGATCTCGGCATCGGAGTCGATGAATTTCAACCCCAACCCTTTTGCAAGCCGCTCGCCAATGGTGGATTTACCGACGCCCGACATGCCGACGAGCGCTATCGGCCGCACGCCGAGGGCCGGCGCAATCTGGCTTGCTTCCGGCGACCTGGCGATCTCGGACATTCTTGATTTTTCGCCAACTCGCATTCCAAATGCCGCAGCAGCGCTCCATCTAGCCCGCTTGATGCACGGCGATCGGCTTTCGGCGGCCTACATCGGCGATCTGGCCGCCCTCGGAGTGCATTTTGACAAGCCTCGTCGGGCGCCGGCGATCATCCGTCGTGATGGAAGGGGGTTTGCGGGTTGAGGTCGGCGGGTTTGTTTCGGGACGTCTGCGCCCCGTCGGCTATGTCACGAGCCGCGCAATGCGATTGAGGACGATGCGCAGGATGCGCTGGTCGGGGCAGGATGTCGGCAGGTGCAGGCGGATCTGGGTTTTCATCTCGACTACGCGGGCGGCGATCTTGATGAGGCGCAATCGCAGCGTGTCGAATTGGGCGACGGCAAAGCTCGAGCGTTTCGGCATCGCGGCGCGCAGGCCCCACATCAGCCAGTAGGCGCCGGCATGCAGGAACAGCCGGAACTGGTTGGCCGTCGCTCTTGTGCAGGAGGTGCGGTCGGCGGCGAGATGCGTCTTCCACGACTTGATGTGGTTCTCGGCAGCGCCGCGCCGGCAGTAGACATCCTCGTAGAGCGCCTTGGCCTTGCCACTTGCAAGGTTGGTGACGATGAAGCGGGTATCGGCACCTTGGGCGCCGACCTCGACGCGGGCGATGATGCGCTCTACGCGGCTCCAACTGGCGGCGCCGTCAAAAAACTCCTTGAAGCGGCGGACCTTGTTCGTCTTCGATGCTTCAAGGCGCGCCATCGTGCTGCTCTCCAGGTCCGCGACATGCTTGCGCAGGGTCGTGGTGGGCGCCACGCCGAGGATGAAGTCGACATCGTTGGCGCGGCACCAGTCGATGACCTGCGGACTACAATAGTGGCTGTCGGCCCGGATAAGGATGCCGGTGTTCGGCCAATTGCTCCGGATCGCCCGCACCAGGCGGCGCAGGTGGGGGCGGATTTCTGCCCCGCTCGGCCGCTTCGCTGGTCGCAGGACCGCACCGACGAACCGGCCGTCGCCATCGAACACAACAATCGGCTGGAAGCCGTATTCGTCGTGATGGGCATTGAACAGGCGGAGCTGCTGGCCGCCATGCACGGCGTCAAAAGTGTCGTCAATGTCGAGCACGATCCGCTTCGGAACCTGGCGGAAGGAAGCGCAATAGAGGTCGACCATCGCCCGGCCCATAACGATCAGTTCCCGCACGCCAGGCAGGTTCTCCAGCCGGCACATCGTCGATTGCGAGGCCAGATCCCGACCCGAAGGCAGCGCATCCTGGGCCATCTTGAAGTCGTTGCCATCCTCGTAGCCGGCGGCGATCATCTTCATGCGAAAGCCGATCATGTCCGCCAGGCTGTGGATGATCTGGTCCGGGCGGCGCGGATCGTCGATGCAACGCGCCAGACGCTCGGCGACACGCAGCCGCTTTTCCACCTCGGCCAGAGCCAGAACCCCACTGTTGGACGACAGCATGCCGCCGTCAAAACGGGCGACGACGGACTCGCCGCCGACTGATGACAAACCGCTCAGCGGCAGCGCAAGATCATTCATGGCGGGTGTGGTCTCCGGGAAATGGTTCGGATCGGCGTAAGCAACCAAATCCTACGTCATTTCAACGGCTTGCACCACATCCGCCAACCCCCATGAATTTTCCGGGCTAGGATCCTCTTCGGCTTTCCAGTTTGGTATGCCAAGGGCGCCTTTGGGGATCGCAACCTCGGCACAGACCTCGATGGCGCGTTTCATCAGTTCCTCGGCCTTGGCTTGCGGAGCATCCCCGCTTGAATGCTGCTGCCGAAGCTTGCCAAGGATCTTATAAGTGTCGTGATTGGCCAGTTTGGCCCTGTAGCTGCCTGGCGTGTGAAACTCGACCTCGAAGCGATAGGCTTCGGGCGTGGCGAGCACTACCTTGATGCCCAAGAAATTTCGAGTCTGCTTACTGAACCAGTTGACCACGCTGACCTCGGTGTAGCCCCGGTCATCGAAGGCCAGCATGGCTTTCTTGAAAGCGTTTATAAAATGCTCGTCAGGGATTTCGAAGACATGGCGTACAGTATTGGTGAGGAGCTGTGGAGCGCTGCCGGGCGGGACGCTCATGCCGGTGAGTTCATCTGTTATGGAGGCATGCGATTTCAAGCGGCGCTCCAGATGGGGCATCTTCACCTGGAAGTCCGCTTTCCAGAGGCTTTCGGCGACGCCGAGCGCGGCCTCGGTGATTTTGCTCTCTTCGGCTCTAGCGCGGGCAGCCTCGATCTGGGCGCGCTCTGAAGCCTCCGCGCGGGTCAGCGCAATCATCATGTCGGCATCCTCGGCGGTGGGCCGGAGGCCAGAAGGTTTCGGCAGAATGCCTTGCTCCGCAGCGAATTTGATCGAGGCCTCCATGATGCCAGCGGCCAGCGTGGGGTTGTCTTTCAGATCATCCAAGGTCGCATCGACGTCAAACCTTCCCTGGGCGAGGGTCGCCGCAACGCCCTTGACATAGGGCACGGACTTCAAGCCCGGTGTCTGGTGGAGGAGCCGCTGAAGGTAGCTGCCCTTCTTGAAGAAAAGGTTGGCGCCAGTATCGGATTTATAGGCGTCGGTGCCGACCTTGATGCCGAGGCTCAGCAAGTTGGTTGCGCTTTGTACGAGGTCGTCCGGATTGTAACCATCTGGGCGAGAATCGATGCGAGCAGGATAGTGGTCGAGCAAAAGCTGGATGCGGTCTCGTGGCTGAGGCGTTGCCGGATAGGTCTCGGTCAGACCCGGGAAAAGCTCGCACAGCCTTGCGCTGAAGCTCGGGTTTGCGGCGTTCGCGCTTTCGATTGTTTCGGGCAGGAGTTGTCCACCCTGCTTGACTGCCCATGCCACAAGGTCGGAGACGAGCAACTCGGCCATTTCGCGGGCAACCGGATGTTTGGCGACCTCAATCTCGCGCCTCGCCCTCGCAAACGTGTTCTGGATATCCTGGCCACTCACCTCTTCCTGGTTCAACAGCTGACCGATATCTCGCCGGAGCTCCTTGTGAACGCCCTCATAGGTGCCAAAGACGGCACGCTCGGCAAACCAGCGTCGTGCTTCATGGGATTGAGCCAGAAAGCTTCGCTGCAGGCAGGTATAAGTTTCCAGAACATTCTGCGTGGCAGAGAGGATCTGGCGGGCGCGACTGAACTGGTAATCGTCGCCCTCAAGCGCCGGGGTATGGGACTTTGGCGGCTTCAGCGACGGAAGTCCCAGAGCTTGCTCCCGGTGATCGAACGCGCGCAAATGCTCATAAAGCTGCGGCCGGTCGCCGAGGATGATGACGGTGTCGCCGTCGAAGTCGCCGTCAAGTTTTTTCTGCTCACCGGTCGGGACAGCCACCAACGAGCCCGGGGCAAACACCTCGGTCGCCTGCAGGATGCCGAGGCAGTCGAGCGGCGTGTCCACCTTGACGCGGTCCTTGCTCGAGGTCCAGCTCGCATGGCATTTGACGTCCTCGGCAGACATCACCAGCCCACGGTCGGCGTAGGCGGCCGGCCACATCTTATCCGGGACAACGATCAGAATGCCTTTGGCAAAAAAGGTCGGATCGTTGGCCGCCAGTTCCCTCCCCGACTTCTGGGCGACGTTGAAGCTGTATTGGATGGCCGTGCAGTTGTCGAGAAACACAGCGGTCGGATCCCCCTCGAGGGCCGACTTGACTCCTTCTGGGGCAAACGGGCGCAGGTTGGGCTTGTCATAGGGCGAGCGCCCGATCAGCACGCCGCTCGTCCCCGTCAACGTCTCGCTCTTGAGCGTCGGCACATGGAGACACTCGTCGCTGGAGGGTATGGCAACCGCGCCAGGACCGTCGATATGTCCGCCAGTCACGGTTCGAAACAGCTCCTCGGCCGACAGCCTTTGCCCCTGTCGGCTCTCGAGCCAGGTCTTGGCCTTCTCTTGCGCCTCATCGGCCACCGACTCGCTGCGTGGATAATGTTGCAGCGCCGAGGCAGGCAGGGACGATCTGCGTCCCTCAGCAAAGGCAGGCACCCGATCAGGACCTTCCTGCCGGCGGGCGCGATGAACAGCCGGCATGCGGTTGGCCAGCGAGGCCTTGATGAAACCGCAGCCATCATGCGATCGCAAGGCGATCGGGCCTTCCGGCCCAGTTAGCTTGAAGGGATGTTCCTGGTTCGCAGGGCGATCCGGCAGCAGCGACAGTTTGAAGGCGCCCTCCAGCGCGTAGTCGTGAGGGCCCAGCCCCTTGATTCCTGGAGGCGCGGCAAAACCCCTGCGCTGCATGTAATAATATGCCTCCTTGAAAGGGGCCCATGCGCGCAATAGCTGCTCGAACGCCGTGCCCGATGCGGTATCGGCATACGGAATGGCCAGCAGCTTTCCGCCAGGAGACATGGCTGCCGCGGCGTCCGGGGCGCGGGCGGCGAGCTGCGAGAGGGTCGGTTTCGGTGGTTTTAACTTGCTTCCGCCGAACAGGTCCATGCGGTATGGCACACCCTCGACGGTAACCGTACGCGCCAGCATGAAGGGGCTGGGCTTTCCTGGCAGCTGCACCGCGACGACGGGCAAAGCTCCCGAGGTCAGGCGATGAAAAATCGAATAGCGTGTCTCGGGCTCCGTGGCCACTTGCCGGCCCTGCATGTCCACCACCGGCAACTGCATCAGCCCCGCCTCACCTTGCGGCGGTCTGGGCTCGTGGTCCATTGCTCGCAACACCTGATGGACGTCGAACACCGACGCTGGATGTTGGGCCTGGACCGTCGCCACATTCTGCGCCATGAACGTGTCCAGCCCATCAAGCGGGGTCTCTGCCGCGATCTCCGCGATCAGGTTCCAACTCATATTGGAAAGGTCGCCTTCGATGAGGCCGGCCGTTTTCTCCAAAATCTCCTTGGTCTTGAACTGCAGCTCTTCTTGCCTCACCCGCAAATCGGACTTCTTGCCCTCGACATACGGCCGGCGGAACAATGTCGCCAGAACCGTGCGGGTCTTGAGCACTTGATAGATCGACAAGGCGGGGCGACGGCTCGAGTACGGGCCACGGGTCCGCTCGCCATCGCCTGCTTTGAGATGCGCCTCAATCTTATGCTCGACGATCGGCTGAATGTCGTTCAGCAAATTCAGAGCCTGCCTCCGCCGCAGGCTCTTGCGCGGGCTGCGCGCCAGCGGCAGCACGGCGAGGCAGAGATTGCCCATGGTTTCGAGGTTGTTCTCAGCGGCAAAACCAGGGGCACGATGCAATTCCGTAAGCCGATCCAACGCCGGCCGTGCGAGCAAACCGAGATCGTCAAACAATCGAGCCTTGGCCAGCGCCTTGAAAATCACGGCGATGTTCAGAACGTGGGTCTGCTCCAGACGATCACTGGCATAGTGAAGGTAGCGGGCCAGCTGGTGTAGCCGATCCTTCAGCAGAGCGGTCTCTATGATCTCTCCTGTGTCCTCTCCCCTGGCGACACTTCGCCCCAGAGCATTGGCCATCATGCCAAGCTCAGGTGTGGTGAACGTTCCGAATCGTTGGCCTCCGGAGCCCAGTTTGCGCACGATGTCCAGGACTGCCTGGTGGCACGCCGCTGCTTCCGGCCATTTGCTGAAGCCGTTCACAAGGTTCGCCAATCCCTGCGGACTAAAATCAGAGAGCCGGTTGTCACGGCGAAGCACCTCACCGGCGATCGCGACCGTGGCCTTGCTGCAGCCCGTCTCGTCCGGCCACTTGCTGAAACCGTTGACCAGGTTCGCCAGGTGCTGCGCAGTAACGTCAGAGAGCTGGGCTTCGCGTTTGGCAAGGCGAGAGACCTCGCCGGAGATCGCGATTGTGGCCTCGCGGCAGTGCGGCGCTTCCGGCCACTTGCTGAAACCATTCGCCAGGTTCGCCAGATCCCCTTGAGTAAAGTCAAAGAGCTGCACCTCGCGCGAGGTGCGGCCAGCGACCTCGCTGGCGATTGCGACCGTGGCCTTGCTGCAGCCCGTCTCGTCCGGCCACTTGCTGAAACCGTTGACCAGGTTGGCCAGGTTCTGGGGAGTAAAATCAGAGATCAAGGCGCTTTCGGAGCGACGAAGGACCGCCTCGGCAATAGCGACTGTGGCCTCGCGACAGGCCCCTCCGTCCGGCCACTTGCTAAAACCGTTCGCCAGGTTTGCCACGTCCTGCGCATTAAAATCAGAGAGCTGGGCTTCGCGTTTGGCAAGGCGAGAGACCTCGCCGGCGATCGCGATTGTGGCCTCGCGGCAGTGCGGCGCTTCCGGCCACTTGCTGAAACCGTTCGCCAGGTTTGCCACGTCCTGCGCATTAAAGTCAGAGAGCTGGGCTTCGCGTTTGGCAAGGCGAGAGACCTCGCCGGCGATCGCGATTGTGGCCTCGCGGCAGTGCGGCGCTTCCGGCCACTTGCTGAAACCGTTCGCCAGGTTTGCCACGTCCTGCGCATTAAAGTCAGAGAGCTGGGCTTCGCGTTTGGCGCGGCGAGAGACCTCGCTGGCGATCGCGACTATGGCCTCGCGGCAGTGCGGCGCTTCCGGCCACTTGCTGAAACCGTTCACCAGATTCGCCAGCCCCTGCTGGGTAAAGTCAAAGAGCCGGACGTCGCGTTTGGCAAAGCGAGAGACCTGGCTGGCGATCGCGACTGTGGCCTCGCGGCAGCCAGGCGCTTGCGGCCACTTGCTGAAACCGTTCACCAGGTTCGCCAGGTCCTGCGGAGTAAAATCAGAGATCAAGGCGCCGCTTCCGGAGCGACGAAGGACCGCCTCGGCGATAGCGACTGTGGCCTTGCGACAGTCCGGTGCTTGCGGCCACTTGCTGAAACCATTCACCAGGTTCGCCAGGTCCTGCGGAACAAAGGTGGAGAGCCGGGGGGGGGCGCCGGAACGGCCGACAATTACATTGGCGATCGCGGCCGCGGCTTGACAGCAGCCCTCGTCGTTCGGCCGCTTGCTGAATCCGTTCACGAGATTCGATAGCTCCTGCGCAGTAAAGCGGGTGAGCTGAACCCCGCGGCGAAGGACCTCATCGGCGATCGCGGCTGTGGCCTTGCGACAGTCCGGTGCTTCCGGCCACTTGCTGAAACCATTGGCCAGCAACGAGAGATTTTGGCCGCCCAGCTCACCTAGTACGCCCCTTTGATCCTGACAAATTCGGGCGATTCTCATCGCTCCATCGCGACATTTCGTCGACAATGGGTCCCGACCGAATGATGATGCGAAGAGCGAAAGCGCTCTCGGTTCAATCTTCTTCATTAACGCGAGATCAAGCTGCGACAGCCGAGCTGCGACAGCCCTGCAAGCTTCTATCCCTGCCTGCCCTCCCGCATACCGGCTCACCGCATTGCACGTAGTGGCGTACCCCCATGATTGCCGGGCGTCGATATCTTCCTCCAAGCGCGGGACAAATTTGCGTTCAAAATCGACGGAGGCCTTTTGCATGAACGTTGCTTGATCCGGCATCCGCAGGCGCTTGGAATGCTTCACCACCTCTCTTGAGAACCCCCCGATGTCACGCGCGTTAGCAATTCCTCTTAGTGCTGCATGCAACTCGCCTGAATACTGTGGATCAGGTCGCTCAAAGCTGGCGTGGCTCTGCGCGGCTACGTCGTCTACGCGCCGCTTTCCAAGTCCAGGACCCAGGTCGCTTGCGGATTGCCTTGGCTGCGGAAGCGCGCCCGATTGCGAGCTCTCGGCCGCCTGATTGCGCTGGCGCATGCTTGCTTGCGAGTCTCCGGCCGCCCGATCGCCGCGCCAATGCTCGCTATCAGAGCGCGAGGAGCCTTCTTCCCGATAGAGTGCGCGACGATCCTGTCGCTGAGGCGGGCGCTCAGCCCATTGCGAGCCCTCGGCCGCCCGATCGCCGCGCCAGGGTTCGTCCCCGAAACGCGAGGGGCCTTCTTCCCGATTGAATGCGCCATGATCCTGTCGCTGAGGCGGGAGCTCGCCCCTTTGCGAGTCTCCGGCCGCCCGATCGCCGCGCCAATGCTCGCTATCAGAGCGCGAGGAGCCTTCTTCCCGATAGAGTGCGCCACGATCCTGTCGCTGAGGCGGGCGCTCAGCCCATTGCGAGCCCTCGGCCGCCCGATCGCCGCGCCAATGCTCGCCACCAGAGCGCGAGGAGCCTTCTTCCCGATAGGGTGCGCCACGATCCTGTCGCTGAGGCGGGCGCTCGCCCCTTTGCGAGCCCTCCGCCACCCGATCGCCGCGCCAGGGTTCGTCCCCGAAACGCGAGGGGCCTTCTTCCCGATTGAATGCGCCACGATCCTGTCGCTGGGGCGGGCGCTCGCGGCGCCAGGGTTCATCCCCGAAACGCGAGGGGCCTTCTTCCCGATTGAATGCGCCACGATCCTGTCGCTGAGGCGGGCGCTCGCCCCTTTGCGAGCCCTCCGCCACCTGATCGCCGCGCCAGGGTTCATCCTCGAAATGCGACCAGCCTTCCTCCCTATCCAACCCGCGCCGCCTCCCGCGTGCGCCAACTGATGGATGAGGAGACGCGTCCCGCAGGATATCACTGGTGCGGACGGGTCCGCCCTCTGGATTTTCATGGTCGGAACGCATCCGCTCCATGAGCGAATTGAACTGTTGGCCACCTTGTCCAGAGGCAGGACCGCGGGCCCCCCCTATGTCCTGCGCGCCCCCAGCTCTGACTTGCCCACTGTACAAGCCACCACGTCGACCAATACCCGTCATAGCCAACCCCGAGTGCAAATGAAAATACAATTGCGCACGGTCATTCCTGTCGCATTGCACGCTGAGGGTATCATCATACTCGTGGTATCTGACGGAAGCCTGACTAGACCTCATGTTGGACGAGTATCGCAATAACCTGGCGAGAGATTTATTGCTTTCCGCGGCAACCACCACTAATGAAGCAATCCTTCACCGACTATGTTTTCACGCTACCCGGAGAGTTTCATGACAGAAGAAGCCGACGACAACATCGACGTCCTCATCGAGCTCACCGCCGATGTCGTCTCAGCCTATGTGTCCAACAATCCGGTGCCGGTGGGCGATCTCCCTGCCCTGATCGGACAAGTGCACGCAGCTTTGAAGGGCACGGCCGAAAGTGTCTCCGCAGAAGAGCCGCAGGCTCTCAAGCCTGCAGTCCCGATCAGGAAGTCGGTGACACCGGACTACATCATCTGCCTTGAGGACGGGAAGAAATTCAAAGCGCTGAAGCGTCATCTGTCGACCCACTATGGGCTGACGCCGGATGAGTATCGCGCCAAATGGGGTCTGCCGGCGGATTATCCCATTGTCGCGCCGAATTACGCCGCGGCGCGCTCGGCGTTGGCCAAGACGATGGGGCTCGGCCGCAAGCCGGAAACGCCGGCGCCGGCGAAGCGGACCCGCAAGAAGGTCGCAGCTTGATCTTATCTATCAAGTTCGTTCTGAAGCGCGCAGCTGCTGTCGGCGTCTGCGCAGAACATCAGAAGGCGCGGACCAGCCCCCTCCACTCGCAAACATCCTCGCGGCTTGCAACAATCTGCTGTCCCGGTCTGCGGTAATGTTCTCGGCCGCTCTTATCGAGCGGGTCAGTACGATCGGGACGTGGCGCGTCGTGCAGGCTTTTGCCGGGCCGCAGGAGAAAAGTCAGCCAGCTTTGCTGAGGCTGCCAGCGGAGGACTTGCCAGTACGGCGGTCCTGTTCGATCTCATAGTTGATCTTCTGGCCGTCAATGAGAGTCGAGAGACCCGCACGTTCCACAGCGGAAATGTGGACGAACACATCCTGACCGCCATTGTCAGGCGGGACAAATCCAAACCCCTTGGTGCTGTTGAACCACTTCACCGTTCCAGTCGCCATATCCGTATTCCTTTGTAATAATTGCAACGTGGGTAGGCCATTAAGCCTACTCGATTCACAGCCGAGGCGTTACGCGCAGCAAAGACAAAAAATTGCAAGGCCCGGCCGGACCACCCGGCAGCCAGCCCCACCCCGCGCTGCCGCCAAGCGCATGGCCCTGCGCGACCAACCCGGCGGTCAGGATCGGCGAGCGCATGGCCAGCCGGGTCGGCGCCGAATGGTGCGACATCTGTTGGGATGGCCACGGCGCTGTAGCTGTCGGCTAGCCGAGAGGCAGCGCGCCCGTGCGCGCCATCTCGAAGACATCGAGCAAGATGGCCAGCCCGACACCACTAGCAGTCAGAATAAGCCCGGTCAGGAAGATGCGGTTGGCGCGCTCATAAATGCGCCGTTGCAGGGAACTAATGTCGAGCAGCATCGACAGGGCCCGCATCTGAAGCGCGATGCCGATCAGCATCGGCGCTGCGGCCAGCAAATGGTGGAGCTGCCACGGTATTGGGTTGGCGGCCCAATGCGTGATGAAGCCGAGCGAGAACGCCAGCAGGATGCCGACGGCGGTGATGGTGCCATTGCGAAAAATCGTGTCGATCAAGTCTTCCTTGGGATCCTGCTCGTTCAAACCTTCTCTCTCCTCGGGGCGATCAGCCGGTCGTTTGTGGTCGAGATTAGGCTGTCTGGAAATCACTGTACACCACCGGCTTCGCTCGCCAAATGCGTGGCCAGGCAGCCGGGCCGGAACAAGCCAGCCTGGGCTGGAACCATTCAGACCAACGAAAAAACGGGCCATGAGGAAGCCCTCATGTTGCTGAAACGGTCCATCTCCTCTTAAAGGCGGCGATAGGGGGTAGCCGTCATAGCCGATATAGGTGTCCAAGCCCGGATCGGCTGGCGTAGCAGGCGAGGCAGCGGCGGACCTACCAGGAACCGCTGTACTCGTCGAGATAGAGGGTCCGGGGCTGCTGGGCGAGCAGGCGCCAAGCACGAACCCGCCGACGCCGGCGGCAATGCCGATTTCGCGGTGGTGATGATAGCCATGGGCCGCCGAGGGCCGGACGGTTCCGGCCAGCGAACCGGCGGCGACGATCAGGCCGGAAACGATGGTGCGCTTGAACACGATTGATTCCTTGCTCCGGTACAGAGCCGAACCATCCGCCTCTTGAACAGCCAGCACTTCACGACCTACCGATTAGATGCAGGTGCCGACGATGCGAGCTATGAGGGGATGGAGGAAGGTCGAGACGAGCGAGCCTGTTGCTGCGGGCGGCCACAGGTCCCGACTATGTGCACTATCTGAATAGCCAAACTATCTCACCGGCCTTGACAGACCCTTTTTCATCGACGCTGCCGAAAAGCAGTGGCGATCCTCTTGCGATCGCGTCGTTCCGCAGGGGCTATGACGATGTCTTTTACACAATGCCAACGCTCGTCAGTCCCGCGGCTAGTGTGGCAGCACGCACAATGCCCTTGCGCTCACCCGTCACTATCGACACGTCGACGGGCATATCCGGATAGAGCTTCACGTACGGTAGAGCTTTGAACTGGTCGGCAACCACCTCGATAGTCGCGGTGAGGGACGTCGCGCCGCTCCGTTCGTCGACCTCGGCATTGGCGGAAACGCGGGTCACATCGATGCCTACAAGGACCTGGATACGCGACTTCTGCAGCTCCTTCACCCGCCACATCAAGCACGAAACCCTGTTCCCGTGGCGGCCGCCGGAGGGAGCGGAGGCTGCGGGAAGCGCACGTCTATACGGTCGTGAACAGCGATGCGCTTGCGGACTCCATCCTCACGCCATGGTCAAACGTCACCCGTTCGAATTCTCTTGCGGAAGGCGCTGCCGCGCCATGGCCGGAACCTCTTGGAGTAGGGCCACTGCGCGCGTCCATCCGGCAGAGGCGCCTTTGATCTTTACCGGAAAGCAGGTAACCGTAAAGCCCTTGGGCGGAAGCTGGTCGAGGTTGGTCAGTTTTTCGAGGTGGCAATAACCGATCTCGGCTCCCGCCTTATGTCCTTCCCAGATGATGCTGGCGTCGCCGGTTTCAGCATAACGTTTGGCGGTGAAGGGAAAGGGGGCATCCCAGCTCCATGCGTCCGTGCCGGTCACCCGCACGCCGTGTGAGGTCAGGAAAAGCGTGGCCTCACGGCCCATGCCGCACCCCTTGCCCAGATAGGCCGGGCTGCCATAAGCGGCGGCGGCCGAAGTGTTGACCAGCACAATTTCCAGCGGGCTCAACGTGTGGTCTATGCGGTCAAGCTCGGCCTCAACGTCGGCGGCCGTCACCACATAACCGTCTGGCAGATGACGGAAATCCAACTTCACACCCGGCTGCATACACCAATCCAGCGGCACTTCGTCGATGGTCATTGCCCGTTCACCACCGTTCATGGTGGGGTGATAGTGCCATGGCGCATCAAGGTGGGTGCCGTTGTGCGTGTTGACCTTGCACTCTTCAACTGCCCAGCCATAGCCACCGGGCAGCTGATCCACGCCGAGCCCGGGAAAGAACGCCACCATGCCTTCGGCGCTTTCGCGATGCCCAGTATAGCTGATCACGGGGCGGATCGGCGGCGGGTCCGCTGGCGTTTCATTGTCGAGGGCGATGGAGAGATCGATAATTTGGCGGGTCATGGAGTTCCTTCTCAATAATTATTCGAACGTCCGGCGAAGAACTTGGTTGCGCAGGGTGCCGAGGCCGTCAACAATGCCTTCCAGCACGTCTCCCTGCTTGAGATCAACTGGGCCTGTCGCAAAATTTCGGCGTTAACGCGCTGTTGACCACACCTGATGCTCTTCCCGCTCTGATGGTTCTGAATGCCATTTCCGAAAAGCTGGAGCGCCGATCGAAAGATGATTTCTTCAATCGGCACCAAAGATTTGCGCGTAGACCGCCTCGATCCGCCTTGCCTCGTCATCGGTCAGCGCGGCGAATTCCTTTTCGCGCTCGCGACTCGAAAGCCGGCCAGAGGCGACTGCTGCATGCCGGTCAGGCACGCAGCGTTCGCGCCAACGAGCGCCGGCTAAATTCCAACGACGAGTGCCCCGCCGCTTAAGCCCGCCCCCGCGGCAGCAAGAAGGACTTTTTCGCCAGGCCGCAATGGCTCTGTCTGATTGGCCAACGAGAGGGATAGCGGGATCGTTGCGGCGGAGGAATTGCCGTAGTCGGCGATCGTCTTGACGACTGCATGATCCGCTATGCCCGAGATTCCTCCGACCGCATCGAAAGATGCGGGCATTGGCCTGATGCGGCACGAACCGATCGATGTCCTGCGGCCGCGTCCGGGCGGCAGCGAGCGCGTCCTGCGAGCAGGCGGTCATCATCTCGACGGCCCTGGCGAACACTTCGCGGCCATCGGCGATGGTCATTCGGGTCTGTGCTAGATCGAGGTCGGCACTTTGGAACGGGATGTTGCTTCCCGCCCTGCCGGAATCCGGATCAGCCCGTAGCGCGAGCCGTCGGAATCCACCGAGGCGCCGAGAATGCCCTCGGCCCGGGATCCTCGCAGGGACCGATCACCATGGGCGCCCGGCGGCGTCGGCGAAAACAGAACCGCGCTGGCGCGCTCGGCCGGGTTGATGCGGCGGCTGAGGATGTTGGCGGCGATGACAAGGGTCGCCTTTGCCGTGCAGGCGGGTGAAGCCCGTCGGCGAACATCAGCGCATAGATGAAGCCGGCGCAAGCGCCGGTCAGGTCGACCGCGCCCGCACGCCTCAGCCCAAGCCGATGGGCGACCAGCGGCGCGCTGGGCGGCAGCAGGTGATCGGGTGTCGAGGTGGCAAGCAACAAAGAGACCGATGTCGCCACGGTCGATAGCCGGCGCTCGCCAGCGCCATGTCGCCGGCTTGCGCGGCAAGGCCCGACAGCGTGTCTTCGTCCGTGGCCCAGAAGCGCGAGCGAATGCCGGTGCGCCGCTCGATCCAGCCGGGTTCGAGCCCGAGACTGTCTTTCGATTTCCGGGTTCTCGACCCGGCGCGCGGGTGCATGATGACCGAACCCGAGAATGGTCGACGATCTGCTCAAGGCTTCGCGCCGAAGCGCTCGCCGGCCTCCTCTATGGCATCATAGAGCCCGTCCAGCTCGTCGCCGGTGATGCAATAGGGCGGCAGGAGATACAGCACATTGCCGAGCGGGCGCACGAGCAGGCCGCGCTCGACGAAAAAAGCGCGCAGCTTTCGGCCCGATCTCGGCCAGATATCCGGCTGAGCCTGTGCGCAGATCGAGGGCCGCGATCGTGCCGGTCACCCGGCTGTCGGCGAAGTAAGGATTGTCGCCAAAGCGCCGAAGCCCGGCGGTCTGTCTCGCGCTCAGGGCCGCGACCCGCTCGGCCACCGGTTCGTCATGCCAGATCTCGACATTGGCGAGTGCCGCCGCGCAGGCAATCGGATTGGCGGTGTAGGAACTCGAATGAAAGAAGGTCTTCTTCCGGTCCTCGGAGTAGTGGGCCTGGAAGATGGCATCGGTGGCAAGCGTGGCCGCCAGGGGGATCGCGCCGCCGGTCAGGCCCTTTCGAGGTGCAGAGGATATCCGGAGAGATCGATGCCTGCTCGCAGGCGAACATGGTTCCGGTGCGGCCCCAGCCGGTCATCACCTCGTCGGCGATCAGCAGCGTGCCCGAAGTTTCGGCGATCTTCTTCAGTTCGGTGAGAACCCAGGCCGGATACATCAGCATGCCGCCTGCGCCAAGCACCAGCGGCTCGACGATCAGCGCAGCGGCACACCGGTCGCGGGTGACGGCCTCGAAACGATCCAGTGTTTCCTGTTCGCGCCCGGTGGCCGGGAAGGGGATGGTGTCGACCTCGAACAGCAACGGCTCGTAGGCAGCGTTGAACACGCCGCGGGCGCCGACGCTCATCGTACCGATCGTGTCGCCATGATAGCTGTGCTCCATGACGACGATGCGTGAGCGCGGCGCACCGATGTTGCGGAAATAGCCGAGCGCCATCTTCAGCGCAACTTCGACGGCGGTCGAACCGCTGTCGGAATAGAACACCCAGTCGAGACCGGACGGGTAGCGAGGCCGACAAGTGCCTTGGCGAGGCGTTCGGCCCGGCTCGTGCGTGAAGCCGGCGAAGATGATCTGGTCGAGGCTCGAGGCGGTCGTCTCGATGGCCTTGATGATGCAGGGATGGCGGTGGCCGTGGGTGACGACCCACCAGGACGAAATGGCATCCAGGATGCGCGTGCCGTCGGCCTTGTGGAGGTAGGCGCCTTCCGTCCGGATGATTTCAGGGATGGTGGGCTCGAGCGCGTGCTGGGTGAACGGATGCCAGACTTGTGACTGCGACATCATTCGCCTCCAGCGATCGCTGTGAGGTCGAAGCCGGCAACCATCGCTTCCCGCAGCGTCCCACTCGTCAGCGGATCAAGGTGCGGCAGCCTGCCAAGCTGGCGCACGCCGCTGAATTCCACGATTGTTCTCTGCGTATCGGCCACCTCATCGCCGATGAAGGCAATGCCGATGAGCGGGATAGAACGGGCCCTCAGCGCTTCGATCGACAGCAGGGTGTGGTTGATTGTGCCGAGCGTGGTACGCGCGCATAGGATGACCGGCATCCGCCACTGAGCGAATATGTCGATGAACTTTTTCTGCCGGTTGAGCGGCACCATCAGTCCCCCGGCACCTTCGATGACGATCGGACCCGGCAAGTCCGGAAGCGAGAGCTTTGCCACGTCTATCGCGACGCCGTCGAGTTCGGCTGAACGATGCGGCGACAGCGGCTCCTTCAGGCGATACACTTCGGGTAGCACGCGCCCCGTCGGCAGGCCGGCGAGCCGTTCCACAACCTCGCTGTCGGTCTCCTCGTCGAGGCCCGATTGCACCGGCTTCCAGTAGAAGCCATCGAGCAGGCCGGCCAATCCCGCCGAAAACACCGTCTTGCCGATGCCGGTATCCGTTCCGGCGATGACGATGCGCTTGGTCATGCCGAGGCCAACACCTCGACGAGCGCCTCCACCATGGCGGAAATGTCGGCTTCGCTGACGTTGAGCGTCAGCGAAATGCGCAGCCGCGACGTGCCCTCGGGCACGGTCGGCGGACGAATGCCACGTATGTCGAAAAGCCGCGCGCCTGCAGCGCCGCCGCCACCGCCATGGTGCGCCTGTTGTCGCCAATGACAAAGGGCTGGATCTGCGAGCTGCTGGGCTTCACGCCGCAGCGCTCGGCCAATTGGCGGCCCGCGAAGGCAACGCGCTCCTGCAACTGGACACGGCGTCGGGGCTCATCGGACAGCATCGCAATCGCTTCGCGCGCTGCCACTGCCATCAGCGGCGATGGCGCAGTGGAATAGATGAAAGGTCGGCAGCGGTTGACGAGATAGTCGCACAGCAGTCCCGGCCCGGTGACGAGTGCGCCGGACGCGCCGAGCGCTTTGCCGCATGTGTGGAGTGCGACGATGTTGTCGCGGCCCTCGAAAGCGGCGGCAAGGCCGCGGCCCTCCGGTCCCCAGACACCGGTGGCATGCGCCTCGTCGACAACAATGAATGCCTCATGCCGATCGGCAAGCGCAACCAGGCTCTCCATCGGCGCGCGGTCGCCATCCATGCTGTAGAGGCTTTCGACCACGATCCAGACGCGCCCCATACCGCCTTCGGCGCGCCAGCGCCTGATCGCATCCTCGAAGGCATCGATGTCGTTATGCGCGGCGAGCTTGAACTCGGCGCGGCCAGCACGGGCCCCTTCATGCATGCTGGCATGGGCGAGCTCATCGAGGACCAAAAGGTCTCCCTTCTGCGGCAGGGCGGTCAGCAGAGCGAAGTTGGCGATATAGCCGCTGCCGAAGAACAGCGCGCGGTCAGCTGCGAAGAACACCGCCGCGTCCGCCTCCAGGGCCTCGTGTTCCGGCGCATTGCCGCGCAACAGCCGCGATCCGGTGGCGCCGACCGGCGTGCCCTGCGCGATCGCCGCCGCAACCGCGTCGCCTAGCCTTCTCGAAGCGGCAAGCCCGAGATAGTCGTTCGACGAGAAATCGAGGCCGGCGCGCGGCGACAGTGTCCGCAACCGGTCCTTGCGAGCCAGTCCCCTGCAAGGTCGCGTCATAGCGGGCAAGCGGTGCCCCGTTCATTGCGCCTCGAGTTCCATCGGCTCGATGCCGAGACGGCGAAACAGAAGGCTATCCTTGTCTTCGCCGGGATTGTTCGCCGTCAGCAGCGTGTCACCGACAAAGATCGAGTTGGCGCCGGCAAAGAAGCACAGCGCCTGCATCTCATCGGTCATCGCGGTGCGGCCGGCCGAAAGTCGGACATGCGATTTCGGCATCATGATGCGCGCCAGCGCGATCACGCGCACGAATTCGATCGGCTCGATCGGCTTGGCGTCGGCAAGCGGGGCGTGCCCGCGATCGGGATAAGCATGTTGATCGGAACGCTTTCGGGATGTTCCGGCAGATTGGCCATGTCACCAGCATGTCGATCCGAGCCACCGGCTCTTCGCCCATGCCGACAATACCGCCGCAGCAGACCTTGATGCCGCTGTCGCGGACATTAGCCAGCGTATCCAGCCGGTCGGCAAACGTGCGGGTCGAGATGATCTCGTTGTAGTAGCGCTCGGAGGTGTCGATGTTGTGGTTGTAATAGTCGAGGCCAGCCTCTTTCAGTTGCTGCGCCTGGCCCGAGGTCGAGCATGCCCGAGCGTCATGCAGGTCTCCATGCCGAGCGCCTTGACGCCTTCGACCATCGCTACGACCGCATCCATGTCGCGCGCCTTGGGATTTGCGCCAGGCAGCACCCATGCAATAGCGCGTGGCGCCGGCGTCACGCGCCTTGGTCGCCTCGGCGATGACGCGCCGGACCTCCATCAGCTTCGACGCCTTCAACCCGCTTTCGTGATGCGCCGACTGGCTGCAATAGCCGCAATCCTCCGGACATCCGCCCTGTCTTGATGCTGAGAAGCCGGCTGAGCTGGACCTTGTTGGGGATCGAAATTCTGGCGGTGCACGGTCTGCGCCTGAAACAGCAGGTCGTTGAAGGGCGAGTCGTGGAGAGACTGGGCCTCTTCAAGGCCCCACATCCGCCGGTCGCCGAGGGATTGAATTTCAGGCGCGGTCTTTTCAGAAATCGCTGCGTGCATTTCCATCCTGTTCCTTGCGTTGTGGCAACATGGGCGCCCTTCAAACTGGCTGGTCGCGTCGAGAGGAGCCGGGTCGAGTGTAGATGGTCAGGGTCTCACGATCAAAGCTCACGGCAATCGAGGCCGATATCGAGGATCGGGGCGCTGTGAGTCAACCAGCCGATGGAAATCAGGTCGATACCGGTTGCGGCAACGGCTGGCGCAATCGCGGCGGTGATCCTGCCAGACGCCTCGGTGACCGCCCGGCCACTAACCATGGCCACCGCCTTGCGCAAGTCATCGACTGACATGTTGTCGAGCAGGAGTGCGTCGGGGGCGAGCGCCAGGGCCTCTTCCAACTGGGCCAGCGTGTCGACCTCGACTTCGATCTTGACGAGATGACCGACGCTCATTCGCGCCCGCTCGATTGCCGTGCGAATTCCCGCCGGCTATGGCAATGTGGTTGTCCTTGATCAGGATGGCGTCGTCGAGGCCGAAACGGTGATTGGAACCGCCACCGGCGCGCACGGCGTATTTTTCGATGGCTCGTAGACCAGGGCGTCGTCTTGCGCGTGCAGACGATCTTTGCGCCATGGCCCGCGAACCGTTGCGACGACCGACGCCGTCGCCGTGGCGATGCCGCTCAGATGACAGAGAAAATTGAGCGCCGTCCGTTCCGCGGTGAGAATGGCGCGGGCCGGGCCGGTCACCGACGCAATGGTCTCTCCTGGGGTGACTTCGCTGCCGTCCGCTCGCTCCACCGTCATCTCGACATTCGGCTCGATCAACTTGAAGGCAAGCATCGCCAGATCGAGACCGGCGACAATGCCTCGCTGGCGTGCCGCAAGCACGGTCGTCGCGTGGCGTTCCTTCGCCACGATGGCATTCGTGGTCAAGTCACCGGTCCTGCCAAGGTCTTCCAGGAGAGCTGCCCGTACCAGAGGCTCGAGCATGATTGCCGGAAGGGGCGAGAGGTTCATCATGGGACGCCTTCCAGCGCAGGTTCGAGTTCCCGCGCTGCCGCCAGGGCGGCTTCGAGGGTGATTTCCGAACGCCGGGCAACAGTCGCGTGATAGGGAAAGTCCATCCGGTAGTGAGCGCCGCGGCTTTCCCGGCGCCGCAAGGCGGCAATCGCGATCATCAGCCCGACGGCCGCCGGGTCCGCACCCTTGCGCTCGGCGAGCGGCAACAGGGCGCGCGCGGCTGCTTTCAAGCCTTCGCCGTCTCGCACGACACCGAGCGCCCGCGACAAGACAGGGCGCACGGGTGTCGGATCGGGCGACGGGCAGTCGCTTGCAACCGCTTGCTTTGTTCGGCGGGCGGGGGCGCTCGCCAAGCTTTCGGCGACCCAGCGCGCGCAGACGACGGCTTCGGTCAACGAATTGCTGGCCAGCCGGTTGGCGCCGTGCAGGCCAGTCGAGGCGACTTCGCCGCAAGCCCAAAGTCCCGGAACCGATGTACGCCCGGCCAGATCCACGGAAACACCACCCATGTGGTAGTGCTGCGCCGGCCGGATGGGGAGGAGATCACGCGTCGGATCTAT
Organism: Mesorhizobium calcicola; assembly: GCF_042682105.1. Taxonomy (NCBI): domain Bacteria; kingdom Pseudomonadati; phylum Pseudomonadota; class Alphaproteobacteria; order Hyphomicrobiales; family Phyllobacteriaceae; genus Mesorhizobium; species Mesorhizobium calcicola. The sequence goes on along the minus strand of NZ_JBHUGY010000008.1, from coordinate 1,851 downwards.
CCCCGCCTTGCCGCAGGCCGATGCGATCGTCGGGAACTGGCGCGCGAATGCCGGACCGGGCTTTTCCCGGACATCGAGAAAGACGCGATGGCCATCGGCCAGGTGATTCCATACGGCGCGCGCGACGATGTCGCGTGGTGCGAGTTCCGCGCCTCGCAAGCCATCGAGGAAACGTCGGCCCGTCTCGTCGACGATCGTTGCGCCTTCGCCGCGAACCGCCTCGCTGATCAGCGTCATGGGGCGGTTCGATCCATCAAGCGCGGTCGGGTGGAACTGAATGAATTCCATATTCGCAAGGACAGCCCCCGCGCGGGCCGCAAGCGCCAGGCCCTGTCCGCAACTGCCCAGGGGATTGGTGCTGTCGAGAAACAGCCCGCCGATCCCGCCGGTGGCGAGGACGGCCCGTCCCGTGGTGAAGAACACCTGGCCCGTCGGGCCGCTCGCCAAAACACCGGCGATTTTGCCGTCCTCTACGGCCAGCCGGCGCGCTTCGAACCCCTCAACGACCTCTACTGTCGGCGTCGAGCGGACCGCCGCGACCAAGGCACGCATGATCTCGCGCCCGCTGCCGTCGCCGCCGGCATGAACGATGCGGCGTCGGCTGTGCGCGGCCTCCAGTCCGAGACGGAATGTTCCTTCCGGTGCGCGGTCGAAGCGGACTCCGAAGCCCGCAAGCCTTTCGATCGCGTCGGGTCCTGCATCGAGAATGCGGCTCGCCGTCTCCTTGTCGCAGAGCCCATCGCCGGCGGTGAGCGTGTCGGCAAGGTGCAGCGCCGGATTGTCGTCGTCGCCGAGGCTGGCGGCCAGACCGCCCTGTGCCCACGCACTGGAGGCGTCAGCGCCCAATGGCGTCCTGGACAGCAGAAGCACCGGCTCGGGCGCCAGGTGAAGCGCGGTCATCAGTCCGGCGATGCCGCCGCCGATGATCACCGGCCGGCCGGCGAGATGGTGGACGTCCATGCTCATACGGCCATCATCCGCTCGACGGCCAGCCGCGCGCGATCGGCAATCTCCGGGTCGACGGTCACGACATGTTGGTTCTGCTCGAGCGCCGCACGGATGTTGGCGAGCGTTATCCGCTTCATATGCGGGCACAAATTGCAGGGCCGGATGAACTCGACCTCGGGATGCTCGACCGCGACGTTGTCGCTCATCGAGCACTCGGTCATCAGCACGACGCGGGGCGGCTTTTGCCTTCCGACATAATCCGACATGGCGGCAGTCGAACCGGAGAAGTCAGCTTCCGCGACGACCTCCGGCGGGCACTCGGGATGTGCCAGCACCGTCACCCCGGGATGGTCCTCGCGCAATTGGCGGATGTCGGCCGGCGTGAAGCGCTCATGCACCTCGCAATGCCCTTTCCAGGCGATGATCTCCACATCGGTCTGGGTGGCGATATTCTGGGCCAGATACTCGTCGGGCAGCATGATGACCCGGGGAACACCCAGCGACTCTATCACGGCTTTCGCATTGCCGGAGGTGCAGCAGATGTCGGATTCGGCTTTCACTTCGGCCGATGTGTTGACGTAGGTGACGACCGGCACGCCCGGGTAGCGTTGCCGCAGCAGCCGGATATCCTCGGCGGTGATCGAATCCGCCAGCGAACAGCCGGCTTCGAGGTCGGGGATGAGTACCGTCTTTTGCGGGTTGAGCAGCTTCGCCGTCTCGGCCATGAAGTGGACGCCGGCCAGCACAATGACGTCGGCTTCAGTGGACATCGCCTTACGAGCCAGCGCCAGACTGTCGCCGACGATGTCGGCTACGCAATGGAAGATCTCCGGCGTCTGATAATTGTGCGCCAGGATGACGGAATTTCGCTGCCGCTTCAGTTCGAGAATGGCGTCGATGTCG
>NZ_JBHUGY010000007.1:0-32381 GCF_042682105.1 Mesorhizobium calcicola | reverse complement strand
GTTCACGGGCGGTTTCCTGGGTGATCCTGGGATGCGCGGGCGGATTGACACGCGCCTGTTAAGAGATAATGTCTTTTATCGTGAAAAAACAGTTTTGCGTCAATTGTTTTTTCGCCGGGGAGTTCCGCATGTCCTTGGGTGTTCCGAAAAGCGATTTGGCTTTTCCGGGTCAAGGGAACGTCATATTGCGCTTCAAGTCGGCCGCCGCAAGCGACGGCGTGCAACGGGTCAGGAATGTCGAAGAGCAACAACGTCTATAAGGATGCCTACAACCGCTGCCTGCGGCTGCTCGACGAAACGCGCAGCCTGCCTTCGGAGCCGGAACTGGGTACATTGCTTGGCGTCAGCCGCACGACCGTCCGCACCATCCTGGCGCGCATGGAAGAGACCGGGCTGATCGCCTGGAACAAGCGCGCCAAGACGGTGCTGCGCGAACCGCGCCCGGATGATTTCTTCCCCGAGGAAGAGACCGACACGCTGGCCGAGATCATCGAGCGGTCATTCATGCGGCGGCTGCTTGCCGGCGGCGCCGAGGCCGGCATGCAGATCAACGAGCTCGAACTGGCGCGCGAGATCGGCGTCGGCACCACCAGCGTGCGCGAGTTCCTGATCCGCTTCTCCCGCTTCGGCCTGATCGAAAAGCGCCGCAACAGCCATTGGGTGCTCAAGGGCTTCACCCGTGCCTTCGCGCTGGAACTGACCGAAATCCGCGAAATGTTCGAACTGCGCTCGGCGGCGGCCTTCGCCGCGCTGCCGCCGGACAGCGTGGTTTGGGCCGATCTCGACGGTCTGGAAGACCAGCATCGCCTTCTGGCAAGCCAGATCGCCACCCGCTTCAACGAATTCTCAGAGTTGGACGAACGCTTCCATCGGCTCATCCACCGCGCGTCGCACAACCGTTTCATCGTCGATTTCTACGATGTCATCGCCATGATCTTCCACTACCACTACCAGTGGAACAAGGCGCAGGAGCGCGAGCGCAACGAAGTGGCGATCGGCGAGCATCTGGCCTATATCGAGGCGCTCAAATCGCGCGACCTCGGCAAGGTGGAGGCCGCCTGCCGCAAGCATCTGAAGTCGGCGCGGCAGACGTTGCTGACCTCGATCCCGGAGAGCCGGCCGCCGCAAAGATCCTGATCGCGCCGCGTTGCCGCAGCATCGAATTGCCGATTTTCCACTCGCGGGCTCCGTGCTAGGTATGTCGGGTTGCTGCGAAGAGGCAGGGCTTTGAGCATATCGAGGAGACGATGGAGCATGCCGGTCGCGCTTGTCGCGGCCTGCCTGTTGTTGCTCCAGTCGACGCTCGGTGCCTTCGCCGTCGGCACGGGGCCGAACGCATCGCAACTCGATGCCTTTGGCAACGTCATCTGTACCCGTGAGGGTGCAACCCAGCTTCCCGGCGGCAGCCCGCAGCCATCGCATCTGCCGGCATGCTGCGTGCTTGGCTGCAGCATGTTTTCGACGGCCTTCGCGCCGCCGTCCGATGCCGGCCTGGCGCTGGGCAGCCTTTCCTTTGAAACAGTCGCCTTTGTCCTTCCGGCGGCCATCCATCTCGATTTCGCGCGCGAGCGCTCGCCGTCGAACCCGCGTGCGCCGCCGCGGACAGCCTGAGCCTGTTTGCCCGACGGAACCTTTCGTGGGGCGTACCCATCCAAAGATCGAACTGTGCGCGACCGGCAACGGCGCGATCATCACTTCATGGAGCAACCATGTCCCATTTTTTCCGCACCGCCGCGCGCCCTCTGCTCGGCGGCATCTTACGCAGCTTCAAGGCGTGTCTCGGCATTGCCGTGCTGGCTTTTGTCCTGGTGTTCGCTGGCGCCCAGACCGGCTTCGCGCACGAATTCAAGGTCGGTGATCTCGAGATCGGGCATCCCTGGTCGCGGGCCACGCCGGCAGGCGCCAAGGTAGCCGGCGGCTATTTCACCATCACCAACAAAGGCAGCGCACCGGACCGATTGCTGTCGATTTCCTCCGACATCTCGGACAAGGCAGAACTGCATGAGATGGGCGTCAAGGACGGTGTCATGACCATGCGGCCGGTGGCCGGCGGCCTGGAGATTCCGGCTGGCGGCAAGGTCGCACTGGCGCCTGGCGGCTATCATTTGATGTTCATCGGCCTGAAGCGGCAACCCAAGCAGGGCGAAACCTTCTCCGCCACGCTGACCTTCGAAAAGGCTGGTGCCGTCAGCGTCGATTTTGCCGTCGAAGGCATGGGTGGCGGCATGGACGATCACGCCGATTGATCGCGCCGGTTCGACACATTTTGAAATCAGAGGGACCACCATGAACAAGTATTTTTTGTCGGCCGGCGCGGTTCTCGCCCTGGGAACAAGTGCCGCCTTCGCGCACATCACGCTCGAAACCCAGGAGGCGGCTGTCGGCTCGACCTACAAGGCCGTCTTGCGCGTGCCGCATGGTTGCGACGGCAAGGCGACGACTGCAGTGCGCGTGCAGATCCCGGAAGGGGTGATCGCGGTGAAGCCGATGCCGAAGCCGGGCTGGACGCTGCAGACCAAGAAGGGCAAATACGACAAATCCTACCAGCTCTACGGTCAGGCGGTGACCGATGGGGTCAAGGAAGTCGACTGGAGCGGCGGCAGCCTGCCGGATGAATTCTACGACGAGTTCGTCTTTCGCGCGACGCTGACGGCGGATCTTCCCGTGGGCCAAAAACACTACTTCCCGGTGGTGCAGGAATGCGATGGCGCCGCGGATCGCTGGATCGAGATCCCGGCAGCCGGGCAGGACGAAGACGCGCTGGAGAATCCGGCGCCCGGCATCAAGCTGTTGCCGAAGAAATAATGTCTTTCGGCGGCGCTCCGTTCGCGGAATGCGCCGCCATTTCATGGCAATGGCATGAGCGCGATGTCCTCACTGCGGATGATTCACATGGCCAGCAAGCTCGTCAGCCGGGTTGCCGGCGGCCTGCTGGCCGTGGTCATGCTGCTCATCGTCATGGCCTCGACAAATCAGGCCTTTGCCCATGCCGCGCTGATCAAGACCGATCCGGCCGATGGCGCTGTGCTGGCACAGGCGCCGGCACTGTTCTCGCTGACCTTCAGCGAGCCGGTCTCACCGCTGGTGCTGACGCTGGTGAAACCCGACGGCACACCAGTTCCGCTGACGGCCTTCCGCCTCGCCGATCAGACCGTCGAAATCGACAATCCGCAGAACCTGAAGTCCGGCACGCATGTGCTGAGCTGGCGCGTCATCTCCACCGATGGTCATCCGGTCGGTGGTTCGCTGCTGTTTTCCATCGGCGCGCCAAGCGTGCCGCCGGCCGTGTCCGAGGCCGTCGACTGGCCGCAGCGGTCGGCGATCTGGCTCGGCAAGGTCCTTCTCTACATCGGGCTTTTCCTTGGCGTTGGCGGCGCTTTCGCCCTTGCCTGGCTGGCCCAGGGTGGACAGGCCGGCCGGCGTTTCGTCATAGCGGCAATCCTGTGCGGGCTGATCGCTGCACCGCTGTCGCTCGGCTTGCAGGGGCTCGATGCGCTCGGGGCGCCGCTCTCCCATCTGGCGCAGCCGGTCATGTGGCGGACCGGGCTCGGCACCAGCTTCGGCTGGACGGTGCTGGCCGCGCTGATCGCGCTGGGGCTCGGCCTGCTGTCGCTGGCCGGGCCGCGCGTCGCCGCCAAGCCATTTGCACTGGCCGGATTGGCCGGGGTGGGTGTCGCGCTAGCGGCCAGCGGCCACGCCAGTGCCGCCGAACCGCAATGGCTGACGCGGCCGACGGTGTTCCTGCACGGCGTCGGCATCGCTTTCTGGGCCGGGGCGTTGGTGCCGCTCGGCCTGGCGCTGAAAGGTCAGTCGGCGGGGGCTGCGCCATTCCTGCGGCGGTTTTCACGCGCGATCCTGCCGGCCGTGGCCGTGCTTGCTGCCGCCGGCGCCGTGCTTGCCGTCATCCAGGTGCAAATACTTTCGGCGCTGGTCAACACCGCCTATGGCAGACTGTTGCTGATCAAGCTCGGGCTGCTGGTCTTTCTGTTCACGCTCGCCGCGGTCAATCGCTGGAAACTCACAGCTTCGGCCGAGGCCGGGGCGACGGAAGTGCAGCGCAGGCTGGTGCGTTCAATCGGTGCCGAAATGCTGATCGTGGTGGCGATCTTCGGTGTTGCCGCGGGCTGGCGCTTCACGCCGCCACCACGGGCCCTGGCGATCGCGGCCGCGCAACCGGTCTCGGTCCATATCCACACGCTGCAGGCGATGGCCGATCTCAGCATCACGCCCGGCCATGCCGGGTCGGTCGTCGCCTCGATGATCATCATGACCGGCGATTTCGGGCCACTCGACGCCAAGGAGGTGACGCTGGTGTTGTCGAAGCCCGATTCTGGCATCGAGCCGCTCAAACGTGCCGCGACCAACCCCGGCGATGGCAGCTGGCGTGTCGACAATCTCGTCATCCCGGTTGCCGGCCGCTGGATGGTGGGCATCGACATCCGGGTCGCGGACTTCGAGATGGTGAAGATCGAAGCTCCCTTGGACATCAGGCCGTAAAGCCGGACCGCCCTCGGCGCGAGCTCGGCTGATGCAACACAATTCGGCGAGGCGGTTGACGCGGCCCGAAAGGCCGGTCAATCATTTTGGCGAAGAATGGGTATCTCGCCGAAGAATGGGCATCCCGGCAAACCGCGAGCTCGAAACAACAACATTCGAAAGCAGGGAAGAAACGATGGAAAAAGCGGAAATCGGCCTGATCGGCCTTGGCACGATGGGCTCCAACCTGGCGCTCAACATCGCCGAGCACGGCCACCGCATCGCCGTCTTCAACCGCACCAGGGCACGCACCGACGCGTTCGTCGAAAATGCCGGCGGGCTGAAGGACATGGTGGTGCCCTGTTACAGCCTGGAAGAGCTCGCTGCCGCGATCCGGCCGCCGCGTCCGATCATCATCATGGTGCTGGCCGGCAAACCGGTCGACGAACAGATCGAAGCCTTGCGCGGCGTGCTGTCGGCCAACGACATCGTCATCGATGCCGGCAACGCCAATTTCCGCGACACGATGCGGCGCTTCTCCGAGCTTTCGGGCTCGGGCCTGACTTTCATCGGCATGGGCGTGTCCGGCGGCGAAGAGGGCGCGCGCCACGGGCCTTCGATCATGGTCGGCGGCACCGAGGATTCCTGGAAACGCGTCGAGAAAGTGCTGACCGCGATCTCCGCCAAATTCAACGACGAGCCCTGCGCTGCGTGGCTCGGCACCGATGGCGCCGGCCATTTCGTCAAGACCATCCACAACGGCATCGAATATGCCGACATGCAGATGATCGCCGAAATCTACGGCATCCTGCGCGACGGCCTCGGCATGGGGCCGAAGGACATCGGCACGGTGTTTTCCAACTGGAACAAGGGCCGGCTCAATTCCTACCTGATCGAGATCACCGCCAAGGTGCTGGCAGCAGACGATCCGAAGACCGGCAAGCCGGTGGTCGACATCATCCTCGACCGCGCCGGCCAGAAGGGCACCGGCAAATGGTCGGTCATCGAGGCGCAGCAGCTCGGCATTCCGGCGACCGCGATCGAGGCGGCGGTTGCGGCGCGCGTGCTGTCGTCGATCAAGGACGAGCGGCTGGCGGCGGAAAAAGCCTATGGCAACATAGGCGTGACGAAGATTTCCGGTGACAGGGACGCATTGCTTGGAGACCTCGAACTGGCATTGTTCGCCGGCAAGATCGCCGCCTATGCGCAAGGTTTCGCGGTGATGAGCGGCGCCTCGAAGGAGTTCAACTGGAACCTGCCAATGCCGACCATCGCCAGGATCTGGCGCGCCGGCTGCATCATCCGCTCGCAGATGCTCGACACCATGGCCGAGGCGTTCGGTTCCGGCGGCGCATCGACCAATCTTCTGATGGCGCCGGCCTTTATCTCGTTGATGCAGGAGGCGCACCCGTCGCTGCGGCGCGTCGTGGCAAGGGCATCGGAGGCTGGCTCGCCGGTGCCGGCGCTGTCTTCCGCACTTGCCTATTTCGACAGCTACCGCCAGGGCCGCGGCACCTCGAACCTGATTCAGGCGCAGCGCGACTTTTTCGGCGCCCATGGCTTCGAGCGTATCGACGGACCGGGTGCGTTCCACGGGCCGTGGGGAAGCGGTGCGGCTGGCTGAAAATAGCTAATCTACCGAACGCCGATACGCCAGGACTTCGCTCGGTACGCTCAGGCTCTGCAGCGAGCCCGGTGTGGCGCCGCCGATCCAGCCGAGTACGGAACGGGCAAGCTCGGAGCCGGCCAGGCGGAAGTTCTCATTGACGACCAACAATTCCGGTCGGAACAGGTGCAGCAGGTCCGACGACTGCTTGGATACGACATCGACGTCACGGCCAAGCTTGAGGCCGGCATCCTCGATGCCGGCGACGATGGCCAGTGTCGCGGCTGCGGCGCTGCTGACGAAACCGTCCGGCCGGTCTTCACGGCGCATCACTTGCGCGGTCCGCGTTCTGATCTGCTCGATCGAATGGTCGATCGACACGGTGTTGAACGGGATTTCGCTGGCACCGACCTCGCTCAGCGCATCGGCAAAGCCGTTGACGGTGTGGGTATGGTAGGTCAGGCCGACGGGCGGCGACAGCAAAGCGAGCCGGCGGCGGCCGATGCTGGCCAGACGACGCACGGCTTCAACCGCGAAAGCGTAGTTGTCGAAATCATGATAGGGGTGGACCAGCCCCATATCGGTGCGGCCGTGCGTGGCAAAGGGAATTCCGTGCTCAAGCATGTAGCGAGCCCGGGGATCATTCGGCTGCGTGCGGGAGATGATGACGCCGTCGGCGGAGCCTGTCTCGACCAGATAGCGTATGGGGTCGAGCGGATCCTGGGAGCGTGAATAGGGCGTGACGATCAGGTGGTAGGGTGTGTCGGCAATGACCTCCGAAACGCCGTAGATGATGTCCGAGACGAAGCTCATGATCTCGCGCTCGGTGTTGAGCACAAGGCTGATGACATTGGTCCTGCCGGTGCGCAGGCGCACGCCGGCGCGGTTCGGCCGGTAGCCGATCTGCTTGGCGACGAGCTGGACGCGGCGCCTGGTTTCGGCGCCGATTTCCGGGGCGTCCTTCAAGGCGCGCGATACAGTGGTGACGCCGAGCCCGGTCATGAAGGCAAGCGTCTTCAACGTCGGCCGCCCCTGCGCCAACGCCTCTTCGTTCTTTTCCGTACGCCGTCTGTCCATTCGTCCCGCCCGTCAGGCGCATAGCAGCCGCAGGCCGGGCCGGCAATCGCCGCCACAGCGATACGATGTGCGTTCCAGCCCAGCGAAGCTTCATATACTGAAACGTTACAGATTGCCAATACCGAGGTGCCGGCCGCTCGTGGTGTGGCGCGCGGCTCTTTGCAAAACCCATTGGGATTCCAGAAGAAATCGCCCCTGTCACCGCCTTTTGCCGGCTTTCGCGCGCCATTTAGATGTTTGCACTGCAGCGACCCATGTTGCAGCGCACATAAGAGCGGCCGTTTCATACGAATTTGTTCGCGGCTCGAAAAAATCTCGAACTCGCTTCGTTCGTGGGGTTGCGCAGTCCGCGCAATTCCCGTATCGAAAATCTGTAACGTTTCAGATTCTGGGAGGAACCGAAATGCGATATAAGCTTTTGACCGCTGCGCTGGCAGCGACGGCGGCGCTTCAGTTTGCCGGTCCGGCCGCCGCGACGGACCTGGAAGTCACCCATTGGTGGACTTCAGGTGGCGAGGCCGCGGCGGTCGCGGAACTCGCCAAGGCATTCGACGCTACCGGCAATCACTGGGTGGATGGTGCCATCGCCGGTTCCGGCGGCACGGCGCGGCCGATCATGATCAGCCGCATCACCGGCGGCGATCCGATGGGCGCCACCCAGTTCAATCACGGCCGACAGGCGGAAGAGCTGGTGCAGGCCGGCCTGATGCGCGACCTTACCGACGTCGCCACCAAGGGCAAATGGACAGAGGTCGTGCGGCCGAAGAGCCTGCTCGACAGCTGCACCATCGACGGCAAGATCTATTGCGTGCCGGTCAACATCCATTCCTGGCAGTGGCTCTGGCTGTCGAACGAGGCCTTTGAGAAGGCCGGCGTGCCGGTACCGAAGGACTGGAATGAATTCGTGGCCGCCGCCCCGGCGCTGGAGAAGGCAGGCATCGTCCCGCTGGCCGTCGGCGGGCAGGCCTGGCAGTCCTCCGGCGCCTTCGACGTGCTGCTTGCCGCTGTGGGTGGCTCGGATGCATTCCTCAAGGTCTACAAGGACAAGGATGCCAAATTCGCCGCCGGTCCCGAAGTCGCCAAGGTCTTCAAGGCCGCTGACGATGCCCGCAAGATGGCAAAGAACACCAATGTGCAGGACTGGAATCAGGCCACCAACATGGTCATTACCGGCAAGGCCGGCGGCCAGATCATGGGTGACTGGGCGCAAGGCGAGTTTCAGGTTGCTGGCAAGACCGCCGGCAAGGATTATACCTGCCTGCCGGGCCTTGGGCTGAACGAAGTCATCGCCACCGGCGGGGACGCCTTCTACTTCCCGCTGCTCAAGGATGCCGACAAGTCCAAGGCGCAGGAGGTGCTGGCCGAGACCCTGCTCGATCCCAAGACGCAGGTCGCCTTCAACCTCAAGAAGGGCTCGCTGCCGGTGCGCGGCGACGTCGATCTCAATGCGGCGAACGACTGCATGAAGAAGGGCCTCGCCATCCTCGCCAAGGGCGCCGTCATACCGTGGACGGACCAGCTGCTCTCGCAGGATACCCAGAAGCAGAAGGAAGATCTTTTCGCCGAATTCTTCGCCAAGCCGGAATTGACCGTGGACGAGGCGCAGAAGCGCTTCGCCGACCTCATCGCTTCGGCAGACTGACGTTGGAGGCGACCCACATCGCTCCCGGCCTTGCGAACGCAGGGCCGGGAGCGCACCGCCCTTACCCAGCCGGCTGACGAGATGAGCAAGAGCGAACGCCCCAACCCGCTGTTCCGCAACCTCAATGCGAAGGTCGCCTCGATCCCGATGATCCTCACCGCCGGGGTGGTTTTCGTCGGCGGCACCCTTTGGACGGTGCTCTATTCCTTCACCAATTCGAAGCTGTTGCCGCGGCTGAATTTCGTCGGGCTCGATCAGTATTACCGGTTGTGGGTGACGCCGCGCTGGCTGATCTCGATCGAGAATCTTTTGATCTACGGCGCGATCTCGTTGGTGTTCTCACTGGTCATCGGCTTCCTCCTTGCCGCGCTGCTCGACCAGAAGATACGCTTCGAGGACACGTTCCGGACCATCTTCCTCTATCCCTTTGCGCTCTCTTTCATCGTCACCGGCCTTGTCTGGCAGTGGCTGCTCAATCCGGATTTCGGCATCCAGCATGTGGTGCAGGGGCTCGGTTGGGAGAGCTTCAGCTTCGACCCGCTCTACAATTCCAGCATCGTCATCTACGGCATATCGATCGCGGCACTGTGGCAAGGCACCGGGCTCATCATGTGCCTGATGCTGGCAGGCCTGCGTGGCATCGACGAGGATATCTGGAAGGCGGCGCGGGTGGATGGGATACCGATGTGGAAGACCTATCTGTTCATCGTCATCCCGATGATGCGGCCGGTCTTCATCACCACGCTGGTCATCATCGCCTCCGGCATCGTCAAGGTCTATGACCTCGTCGTGGCCCAGACCAGCGGCGGCCCGGGCATCGCCTCCGAGGTGCCGGCCAAGTACGTGTACGACTACATGTTCTTCGCCCAGAACCTCGGCCAGGGTTTTGCCGCCTCGACCATGATGCTGCTCTCGGTGGTGATCGTCATCGTGCCATGGGCCTATCTCGAATTCGGGCGGCGCAAATGAGCATGGCAAACACCACCGCTCCAACAATCGCTACCTCCAGCCAGGACATCGCCGGGCCCCACGGCCCGAAACCGCGCCGTATGCTTTCGCGCCGCAACATCTTCCTCTACGGCACGCTCTTTGTCATGGCGGCCTACTACCTCTTGCCGCTCTACGTGATGGTCGTCACTTCGCTCAAAGGCATGCCGGAGATCCGGCTCGGCAACATCTTCTCGCCGCCGCTCGAGATCACTTTCGAGCCGTGGGTCAAGGCCTGGTCGTCGGCCTGCACCGGCCTCAACTGCGACGGGCTTTCGCGCGGCTTCTGGAATTCGGTGCGTATCACCGTGCCGTCGGTGCTGCTGTCGATCGCTATCGCCTCGGTCAACGGCTATGCGCTCGCCAATTGGCGCTTCAAGGGCGCCGACACGTTTTTCGTCATCCTGATCGTCGGCGCCTTCATTCCCTACCAGGTGATGATCTATCCGATCGTCATCATCCTGCGCGAGATCGGCCTCTATGGCAGCCTCAGCGGGCTGGTCATTGTCCATTCCATTTTCGGCATGCCGATCCTGACGCTTCTGTTCCGCAACTATTTTGCCTCGATGCCGGAAGAACTGTTTCGGGCGGCGCGCGTCGACGGCGCCGGCTTCTGGGGCATCTTCCTGCGCATCATGCTGCCTATGTCGCTGCCGATCTTCGTCGTCGCCGTCATCCTGCAGGTGACCGGCATCTGGAACGACTTCCTGTTCGGCGTCGTCTACACCCGCCCCGACACCTATCCGATGACGGTGCAGCTCAACAACATCGTCAACTCGGTGCAAGGCGTGAAGGAGTACAACGTCAACATGGCCGCCACCATCCTAACCGGGCTTGTGCCGCTTATCGTCTATTTCATCTCCGGCAAGCTTTTCGTTCGTGGTATCGCCGCCGGCGCGGTGAAAGGGTGATGGCGATGACTGCAGCCAACGGCACCAGCGTTTCGATCCAGAACCTGTCGCTCAATTTCGGTGCGGTCTCGGTTTTGCAGACGCTCAATCTCGATGTCGCCGAAGGCGAGTTCATCGTGCTGCTCGGGCCCTCCGGCTGTGGCAAGTCGACCTTGCTCAACTGCATTGCCGGTCTGCTCGACGTCTCCGAAGGCCGCATCTTCATCAAGGGCAAGAACGTCACCTGGGAAGAGCCCAAGGACCGCGGCATCGGCATGGTGTTCCAGTCCTATGCGCTGTACCCGCAAATGACGGTGGAGAAGAACCTGTCCTTCGGGTTGCGTGTCGCCGGCACGCCGAAGGACGAGATCGCCAAGCGGATCGCGCGAGCGGCCGAAATCCTGCAGATCGAGCCGCTGCTGCAGCGCAAGCCGGCGGCGCTCTCCGGCGGCCAGCGCCAGCGCGTCGCGATCGGTCGGGCGCTGGTGCGCGATGTCGACGTGTTCCTGTTCGACGAGCCGCTCTCCAATCTCGACGCCAAGCTGCGCGCCGAACTGCGCGTTGAGATCAAGCTGCTGCACCGCAAGCTGCTGAACACCATGATTTATGTCACGCACGACCAGATCGAAGCGATGACGCTGGCCGATCGTATCGCGGTGATGAAAGGTGGCGTCATCCAGCAGCTCGATGCGCCGCAGACCATCTACAACCGCCCGGTCAACCGCTTCGTCGCCGGCTTCCTCGGCTCACCTGCGATGAATTTCATCGATGGCCGCCTGGAGAACGCGGACGGCGGTTGGCGGTTCGCGGCCGACACCCTCAAGATTCCGCTTGGTACTTATGACTTTGCCGGGGACCCAACTCCCGGCCCGGTCGTATTCGGTATCAGGCCGGAGCATGTCAGCCTGAACAATGGCACGGGCTGGCCGTTCTCGACTGCCGCCAATGTCGAGGTGGTCGAACCCATGGGCTCCGACACGCTGGTCTGGCTGAAGCTTGCCCAGCAGAATTTCAGCGTCCGGGTCACCGCGGAACGCACGCCCAACAACGATGAGGCGGTGACGGTCGGCTTCGATCCGATGCGCGCTTCGCTTTTCGACGCCGCAACCGGTACCCGCATCTAGCCCCGAGAATCATCCTTCCCACGACATCCCCAAGCAGAACGGACAGAGACGATGAACTGGTCATTCCAACTTTACAGCGCCCGCAATTTTCAGCCCTGGGAAGGCGTCCTCGAGACGCTCGGCAAGCTAGGCTACACCCAGGTCGAGGGCTTCGGAGGCGTCTATGATGATCCCAAAGCCTTCCGCGCCGAACTCGACAAGAACGGGCTCGCCATGCCGACCGGGCATTTCTCGATCGACGCGCTCGAGAACGATTTCGACGGCGTGCGTAAAATTGCCGACGCGCTCGGCATCACGCTGCTCATCTGTCCTTTTCTGATGCCCGACCAGAGGCCATCCGACGCCGCTGGCTGGCGTGGCTTCGGCGAACGCCTGGCCAAGGTCGGCGAGACCGCAATGAAGGCCGGCTATGGCTTTGCCTGGCACAACCATGATTTCGAGTTCAAGAAGCTCGCCGACGGGTCGGTGCCGCAGGATCTCATCCTCACGGCGGCGCCCGACATTGGCTGGGAAATGGATGTCGCCTGGGTGGTGCGCGGCCGCGACGATCCGCTGAAGTGGATCGATAAACACGGCAAGCGCATCAGTGCCGTCCACGTCAAGGACATGGCCAAGCCGGGCGAGGGGCTCGACGAGGACGGCTGGTCGGATGTCGGCCACGGCACGATCGACTGGGCCGGCCTGATCAAGGTGTTGCGCGCCAAGAGTGCGGCCCAATACTACGTCATGGAACAGGACAACCCGAACGACATCGAGCGCTTTGCCCGCCGCTCGCTCGCAGCCGTCAAGACCTACTAGGAGCAATCAGCATGGCAAAGAAACTTGGTATCGGCGTTATCGGCTGCGGCAACATCTCGAAGGCGTATTTTTCGCTGGCGCCGCTGTTTCGCGGCATCGAGATGCGCGCCTGTGCCGACATCAACATGGATGCGGCCAAGGCACGGGCGAAGGAGTTCAAGCTGCGCGCCGAGACCGTCGACGGGTTGCTGCAGGCGGACGACATCGACATCATCGTCAACCTGACCATCCCGGCGGTGCACTACGAGGTGTCCAAGCAGGTGCTCGACGCCGGCAAGCATGTCTATTCGGAAAAGCCGTTCGTGCTGTCGGTCAAGGAAGGGCTCGACCTGAAGGCGCGGGCGGAGAAGAAGGGGCTGCGCATCGGCTCGGCGCCCGACACCTTCCTCGGCGGCGCTCATCAGCTGGTCCGTGAGCTCGTCGACACCGGCAAGCTCGGCAAGATCACCAGCGGCACGTGCCACGTCATGGGCCACGGCATGGAGCACTGGCACCCCAATCCGGACTTCTTCTTCCAGCCGGGCGCGGGACCGGTGCTCGACATTGGCCCGTACTACATCACCAATCTGATCCAGCTGATCGGGCCGGTGAAACAGGTGGCGGCCTTCGCGTCGACGCCAGCCAAGGAACGCACCATCAGCTCAAAGCCGCGCGCGGGCGAAAAGATCCCGGTCAACACGCCGACGACCATCCATGGCCTGCTGGAGTTCGAGAACGGCGCCGTGGTCACGCTCAACACCAGCTGGGACGTCTGGGCCCATGGCCACGCGCCGATGGAACTCTATGGCGAGACGGGCACCGTGTTCGTGCCGGATCCGAATTTCTTCGGCGGCGACGTGCGCTTCACCGAAGACAGCAAGCCGGTCAAGAAGCTGCCGAAATGGAAACACCCGTTCGGCGTTCCCAATGAGATGCACTCGCAAGGCATGATGGCCAACTACCGCACCGCCGGCCTCGCCGACATGGCGGTGGCGATCGCGGAAGGCCGGCCGCACCGCTGCTCGATGGAACTTGCGCTGCACGCTGTCGACGTGATGACCGGCCTGTTGCGCTCCGGCGAAACCGGCAAGTTCGTCGCTATGCAGACCAGCTGTGACCGGCCGGCCGCACTTGGCGTCAAGGAAGCCAAGGAGCTGCTGGCGAAGAAGAACTAGACCGCACCCTCGACCCTCTCCCCGTTCCGACGCGGAGAGGGTAAGGGTGGGGGGCAGAGCCGACTCGCCGCGTTGTCGCGATGGCAGCCGACCGGCTCGCTTCCATTTGAGGATTTTCCCATGCCCTACACGCCCGCCGAAAGCCGCTACGAAAAAATGGTCTACAACCGCTGCGGTCGCTCCGGCCTGAAGCTGCCGGCGATCTCGCTGGGGCTGTGGCACAATTTCGGCAATGACACGCCGCACCGGACCAAGCAGGCCATCGCACGCAAGGCCTTCGACCTCGGCATCACGCATTTCGACCTCGCCAACAATTACGGTCCGCCGCCCGGTTCGGCCGAGACCGCTTTCGGAGAGATCCTGCGCACCGATTTCGCCGGCTACCGCGACGAGCTGATCATCTCGACCAAGGCCGGCTACGAAATGTGGCCCGGGCCCTATGGCGAATGGGGCGGGCGCAAATACATGCTGGCCAGCCTCGACCAGAGCCTGAAGCGGATGGGTCTTGACTATGTCGACATCTTCTATTCGCACCGCTTCGATCCCGATACGCCGCTGGAAGAAACGATGGGCGCGCTCGACCATGCGGTGCGCTCGGGCAGGGCGCTCTATGCCGGCATCTCGTCCTACAATTCGCAGCGCACGCGCGAGGCCGCCGATATCTTGAAGCAGCTCGGCACGCCTTGCGTCATCCATCAGCCGAGCTATTCGATGCTCAACCGCTGGGTGGAGGAGGATGGCCTGCTCGATACGCTGGAAGGGCTCGGCGTCGGCTCGATCGTGTTCTCGCCGCTGGCGCAAGGCATGCTGACCGACAAGTATCTCGGCGGCATTCCCGAAGGCAGCCGTGCCTCCCAGGGCAAGTCGCTGAAGACGGCCTTCATCAACGACAAGACCATCGCCAACATCAAGGCGCTCGACGCCATCGCCGGCAAGCGTGGGCAGACGCTGGCGCAAATGGCGCTGGCCTGGGTGCTGCGCAAAGGCAAGGTGACTTCGGCGCTGATCGGCGCCAGCCGGTCGGAGCAGGTCGAGGACTGCGTCGGCGCGCTCAAGGTGCTCGACTTCAGCGATGCCGAACTCGCCGAGATCGATAGCTATGCGCGCGAGTCCGACATCAATCTGTGGGCGGCCTCGGCCGAACGCAAAGGCCCGCCGAGGAAGTAAGCGGTTCGCTCGACAAGCCGGCAAACAAAACGGGCCGGCAAACAAAAACGGCGGGAACCCCTCCCGCCGTTTTTCACGCGAAAGCGAAATGGCCCTGCCTCAGGGCGTCTTCGGCTTCTGGGCGGTGCCCAGTCCCGCCTTGGGTTTTTCCGGCGCCGGCGCCGGGGTCTTCATCTTCGCATCGATCCAGCCCGTGTAGTTGGCCAACCGGGTGTAGATGCCGTAGGCGTCCTTGTGGCCGCAGGCCGCACTGCCGTCCGCCGGGCCTTCGCCCCAGCTGACGACACCGACCTGGACCGGGCCGTCGGCGCCGGTCATGAACAGCGGTCCGCCGCTGTCGCCGTTGCAGGCATCGCGCACGCCGCTGGTGGTGCCGGCGCAGATCATGTTGCTGGTCAGCGGGTCGGTCATGTCGGCGGCAATCGCGTTGGCGGCCGCATCGATGCCCTTTTCCGAGTAGCGCATGCGGTGGGACAGATCGCCCAAGGCTGCCTTCAGATCATGCGCATAGATGGCCTTGATGCCGCTGTTGCAGGCCTGGTTCGGCTGCAGGTCGAGGTCGGCAACCATCAGCGTGGTCGGAAAAGTGCCATCCTGCATCTTGCCCCAGCCGGTGACGGTGGTCTTGCCGGTATCGGGTGTCGCGCCATGGGTAAGCTTGATGGTCGGCGCATCGGCCGGCTCGGCAAGGCGGAGCAGGCCGAGATCGTTGTCGAGCGTCTGCTCGCTGTAGCCTTCGTTGACGATGACCTCCAGCACCTTGTGGCGCTTGCCCTCGCTGAGATCGGTGGCGCCAGTCAGCACGGTGACCGTATCAGGCGAAATCGGCCGGCCGTTGTCGTTGAGGCAGTGCGCCGCCGTCAGAACCCATTGCGGCGCGATCAGGCTGCCGCCGCAGAATTGGGCATTGGCCTGCGAGGCCGGGTTCTCGTCCAGCCTGTCGGTGGTGAGCAGCGCGACCTGGAAAGGATAGGCGCCCTTTTCGGCCTGGTTGCCGCCATAGACGCGATCGGCGCCGTCGGGATTTTCCGCCGCGGCCTTGGCCCTGGCATCCGCGACGCGGTGCATCGGCGAAACCGCCGCCTCCGGTCGGGCGGCACCTTCGTCCGCCTGGCTGGTGCTGACGCTGGCAAGAGCCGAGACGATGGCGAGCGCCGACGCGGCGACGATCGGCCTGAACCGATGGATGATGTGCACCTGAAATCCTCCTGAGACACGTTCCCGAACGAGCCAGCCCCGGCGCATGATCAACGAAACAGTCGCCAGCAAGCCAGGCGTGCTTCGCCGATTGCGTTCCCGTGCGGAACTCACTCAAAACCCTATAGCCCCCCACGGGCTACGTGGAAGCGATTTGTCATTCCAATGTTGTATTAATTTAGGCAGTATATTCGCACGGGCGTCTTTGGCGGGCCTTCGACAGACCGTATGGGGTGATGATCAGGTTCAGGCGCCGGTAACCAAACTCATTTTTCGGCTTCACCACGATCTCGACAATATTTCTGTATTTTGATCCAGTCCTTGCTGACTTTTGGGAGAGTCTCACCATGACAAAACTGACAAACGCTATCATTGCGTCCGCATTGCTTTCCACCGCAATGTGGACGGTCCCGGTTTTCGCCGCCGACCCTGGCTCCGCCAGCGCCGGCAATGGCGAAAGCATGCGGGATGTGACTGCAGGCGACTACAAGCCCGGGCGGGCAAAGCCAATCGCATCGCCGATGCTGACTGACGAAGACAGCCGCGCCGCGCCGCTTGCTGACGAGGCAACGGCTGTCAAATCCTATGGCATCGTCGGACGTTCCGCCGATGGCAAGGAGATCAAGATCGAGCCGAGCGAAGCGCTGCGGGAGCTTATCATCAAGGAACTGAATGCGCCGGCCAACGGAAAGGACGGGGCTCAGCGGAAGACCGAAGATCCCGACCTTGGCGAAGGCGAAGCCGGCCGCCAGGTTTTCGGCACCGACGATCGTGAGCAGGTCAAGAACACCAAGACCTATCCATTCTCGGCAATCGGCTATCTCGAAGCCAAATCGCCAAAGACGGGCAACTTCGGCAGCTGTTCGGCAACGCTGATCGGCCCGCGCACCGTGCTCACCGCAGCGCACTGCCTTTACAGCCATGAAGACAAGGACTGGCTCTCCGAGTATCTGTTCGTGCCAGGCCTCAACGGCAGCACTGCCGACGACGCGCCGTTCGGCGCCTTCACCTTTGAAAGCGCCTATGTGCTGCAGGGCTTCATCGACAACTACCAGGGCTATTATGGTTCGGTCATCCCGTGGGATCTCGGCATCATCACGCTGAAGCAGGATGTCGGCACCAACCTCGGCTGGCTGGGTTATGCCAACTATGACGATCTCGGCGACTTCACCGCCAACCTCGTCGGCTACCCCGGCGACAAGCCGATGGGCACGATGTGGAAGGCGAACTGCGAAGTGCATGCCGAAAACATCGCTCCGGAGTATTTCCAGTATGACTGCGATACGTTCCCGGGGTCGAGCGGCAGCTCGGTCTATGCCTACGACAACAAAGCCAAGCAGCGCATCATCACCGGCGTCAACGTGGCGGAAAGCCCCGACGCGAACACCGCCGTGCGCCTGAACGCCGCCAACATCCAGTGGATCAACAGCCTGTATAAATAGTCGCTGCGCCATCACTGTGGAGACAATGGGCGGCGGGCAACCCCGCCGCCCTTTTCATGCCGATGCTTCCATGCGGCTTCTCTTGCACGAGGCCCGCTCGCCGACTACGCTTAAGGGGCCAAGGGGTTGGCTTCCAAGGGGCTCAAGGGATGGCGCGGGCAAGGGCAGTGTTCGGGATCGCGGCCGCATCGATGCTGGCCGCGTTAACGCTGTCGCCGGCTTTCGCCGATCCGGCGACCGCACCTGTTGGTGGCGCCTGGGCGGAACGGGTGCAGATCCTCTACCAGTCGGACACACGCTCGGTGCTGCGCAGGATGGTCCGTGTGTGGGACTTCCATCCGGAGAAGAATCTCGACTTCGTCTGGGAACCGGCGGCGGGCCAGTCGCCCGACCGGACGATCGCCGAAGACGGCACCATCACCGGCAAGGGCAGACTGGTCTGGCGGGTGCGCGGCTCGGCGAGCTACGATCCGAAAACCGTCTATTCGAGCTATTTTGGCGACGTCCGGAATGGCCGGCCCGACGGGCAAGGCCGGCTTGAGCTGCGCTCGGGCGAAGTTTTCGACGGACATTGGCTCGCCGGGGAACTCAACGGAAAGGGCATCCATGTCGATGCCGACGGCAATCGCTATGAGGGGCAGTTCGTCGCCGGCGCGCCGAATGGCCAGGGGCGGCTGCTGTCAAGGACCGGCGAGATTTTTGCCGGCTCATTTGTCGACGGGTTGAAGAACGGCAAGGGCCGCACGCGACTGGCCGGCGGCACCGTCTACGAGTCGCAATGGGCAATGGGCAAGGAGGTCGGCGGCTCCCGCCCCGACGTGCTGGCCGACGCCAGGGTCGGCGGGCTGCTCAAGGCGCAGACCGGCGGTGGCGACGCCGACAAGGTCGAGATCGGCGTCGCGGTCGACCAACGCATGACCCAGCAATCCGACATGCAGTACCAGCATCTGGTGCGCGACGAAGACATCGCGATCTATCCGGAGGCGGATCAATACAACGACGCCTGGAACGGCACTGGGCAGATCGGCACCAACAATGTCTATGGCAGCACGGACTGGGAGGATACCCCGGCCTTTGCCGAAGTCGACCTGAAGACTTCAGACCAATCCAGGGTCAAGCTCGACAGTCTGGAAATGAAGGTTGCGTCGAGCGATGCCTATCGCAAGCCGATGCTGTCGATATCGGAGCATTTCGGCTGCGTCGGCTTCAGGCCGGATTTCTCGATCGTCAACAATGGCTGGGGTGACGCCAAGGACATGAAGATGTCGATCCAGTTCACCACGGTCGACGACGAAGGCAATCCGACCGGCGAGCCCAGCCGCATGTTCAGCAAGGATATCGGCAGTTTCGGCGAGGGCGTCGACGTGTCGATTAAGAGCGTGCTCACAGAGGCCGGTGTCGACACGGCCAGCCTGGAGACGGGGCGCTTTCCCTGCCCTTCCGTCGACAGTCTCAATGTCTGCCGCAGCCAGCTCACCAACAAGATCAAGTTCGGCGAGGTCGCCGACTATCTCGGCAATCTCCAGCAGGCGATGACGCTGAATGCGATCGGCAAGTTCGACTATTCCTGGGCGGACGACCAAGGTCATGTTTACCAACAGAGCGAGCCGTTCCGCACGTCCATCACCATGGCGGTTTTAGAGACACCGGAAGCGATGGCCGAATGCGGCGATGGCGGCGGCGGCACGCCGGAAGCGATGCGCTACCAGAACATCGAGTTCCCGATCGGCAAGCACGACTACACCATCGCTATGCCGGTGCGCGGCAACAAGAAGATCAGCGCCTACACGGCGCGGCTGAAGATGTGGTCGTCGATGTCGTCGATCCATAGCTTCAGCATCGCGGCGCATTTTGCCGATGGCAGCGTGCGCGAGAGCAAGCCGGTGACCTTCTTCTATTTCCGGCCGAAGCAGTCGTTGTTCGAGACCAAGACCGAGCCGGCCGCCTGCTATCTGCCGCGCGATATGGTCGGCTGCGGTTAGGGTGCATTGATATACAGGTGATGCCGGCCTGCAAACGGTAGCTTCCCGCGCTTCCGGTCTGGAAGGGCCTATTTGCGACCCATCTCGAAATAGTTGGGTAGCGGAATGAGCCTCGTGAAGATCGTGCCCTGGGCGAAGACGCGCAATTCCAGCATCGATCCCGACGACCGCTCGGCGCTCTGGTCGAAGAGGAAGTTGCCGAGCGAATAGACCTCCGCCACATCGCCGCCGGCAAGCGGAACGATCGCCTCGCTCGACACATGCGGATGACCGCCGACGATGGCCGAGACGCCGCGCAGCCGCATCTGGTCGGCAAGCATGTCTTCGCGAACGGACGGTTCGGTCCTGTACTCGCGGCCCCAGTGGACGAAGGCGACCACCGGCCGCACGGCATTCTCGTGCAGCAGCCGGTCAAGCAGAGCAGGGGTGAGCAGGTCGGTGTTCTTCGAACCGTTGGTGTCGATGTCGGTGAGCCCGACAAGGTCGAAATCGGCAAGCGCCAGCGTCTCGCCCTGGCCGAAATGCGCGATGCCGGCCTCGTCCAGGGCGCGCAGCGTCTCGGCATAGCCTGACGGGCCGAGATCATAGGCGTGATTGTTGGCGAGGCCGACGCCGGCGACATGCAGCCTCTTCAGCATGTCGACGGCCAGGCCTTGCGGCATCGCCAGCGTCATGTCGTCGATCGCTTCCGGCACGTTGGGCAGGATGACACCTTCGAGATTGACGATCAGCGGCCGTGAACCGGTTAGGGTCAGGACGCTGTTGACGATACGCTCGGCTACACCATCGCGGACCAGAATCTTCTTCATGGCGCGGCCAAAATTCACATCGCCGGCCAGATAGTAGACCTTGTCCTTCGGCCGTGCCGGGTTGCTGAAGCCGGGACCGAAGGCGCCGAACAGGGCCACGACATAGCTCGTGGTGCGCTCGACATAGTCCGACGTGTGTTCCTGCGAGTTCTCATTGGCGACGACCAGCGGCTGGGCGCTGAACAGTTCGCGCTGCAGCCTGGTCTGGATGTAGAGCGCGCCAACGGAATCTGCATGTTCGGGCTGGCGAAGGGATGCAATGCCGTCGAGCGAGCCGGCGGCCAGAATGTTCAGCGTCTGCTGGTCGAAGCGCCGTGCGTCATGCTGCGGCAGATAGTGCGAGAAGTCGGTCGATTCGACGATCAGCGTGTCCTGGTCGACGATCGGCTTGAGCGCCTCGGCCAGCCTGTCCCAGTCGCCACGCCTTGCCCTGACCGACATCGCGACGGGCACGATTTTCGCCTCGGGAAAATAATGGTGCAGGAATGGCAGCATGGCGCGCACGCCATGTTCCTTGTCGAACAGGCAGGACTCCTCGACTATGTCGCCGTTCATCTCAAGGCGCCGCACCGCTGGCGCGTCGGCGGCGACCGGACCAACCACGGTATCGAAGCCGCGCAGCGTGGTGGCGTACAGTTTGCGGGTCTTATGGAAATGGTCCGGCGACAGGATGACGATGCGCTTGTAGCGGAAGCCGGACGCCGCCCGGAACCCGAGCGCGACCAGGTCGGCGGTCAGCAGATGGTGCGGCACGGTGATGCCGGTCAGCCGCTGGTTTGATGGCTCGACATTGGCGACGCTGGCGATGGCGTCCTTGAACAGCGTGGCGTCGTCGTAGAAGGGCGGGAAGTTTTCGGCGCCGGGTGGGCAGGCAATGGATGCGGCGAAGGCGGGGAGGGGCAGGGCAAAGAGGAAGAATAGCGTTGCGGCGATTGCCGGCCACAGTCGGGCGAGACGGGTACCTTGGCGCAGACCTGGTCCTCTCATGGCTCGGCGAGCACGATGTTCTCCACGCCGCCGACATAATAGAACGGCTTTTGCTTCGACGACGTCAGCCGCACCACCTCGCGCGAAATGTAGTCGGCAAGGCCGAACAGCGTGACGCCGCCGTCGGACGTCCTGGCCTTGCCACGCAGGCCTTCGAGGATCGAATAGGTGAAAACGCCGTGGCCGAGTTCGGGCAGTTCGGCGGCGGTGTTGTTGGCGGCGGTGGCCGAAAACACGACGATGCGCGCATCCTGCGCATCCTTTTCCAGGCGCGGATTGAAGGCGTTGGCGGCATGGCAGGTGTCGAGCAGCATGAAGCGCATGCCCTTGGCCCGCTCGACCGATTTCTGGATGTCCGACCAGTCGACAAGCGAGGAGCGCTTCCAGCGCTCGGCATCCTGTTTGCGGCCGTCGGTCGGGATGAAATAGTAATCCTCGTCGATGTTTATGCCGTGGCCGGCGACGAAGATGATCGTGGTGTCGTGCTCGCCAGGTCTGTCGAGGAAATCGGCGAGCTGGTCGTCGATCGTGTCCGAGTCGGGCTCCATGATGTCGTCGGCGCTGGCGACGGTGTAGGCCTGCTTGGCCGTGTCGGGGGGCTCGTCGAGCGCTTCGCGGTTGACCAGCACCAGCGTCTCCATCGATGAGAACAACGGTGCCGATTTCTGTGCAATCACCTTGAGGAACTCGGTGGCATCGTCGACGGGATAGCGCAGGTCGCAGGCGTGGCCCGAACAGGCGTCGGCCAGGAACGGATATTTGTCGACGCCGATGACCGCGACATAGAGCTTGCCCTTGGCCTCGGTCTTCTCGGTCTTCCTCGCCAGCGCCGTAACGCTGCGCTCGGTCAGGTAACCGAATTCGTTGGTGCCGGTGATGCGGATGGTGTTTTCGCCATTCTCGACCGGTATCTCGACGATGGTGCTGTTGCCGTCCACCGAGCGGGCGGTGACATCGCCGACATTGCGGCTGTTCGACAGGATCGAGAAGCCGGCGACATCGGTCCCGGCTTGCCTGGCGCCAGTGATCTCGACGGCAACATAGCCGTCACGGACCTTGCTTTGGTCGTCGGCGAGGCGGATGTCGAACTCCGGTGGCTTGCGCTGCAGCAGCTTCTGCAGCTCGTTGTCGACGCCCGGCCGCATCTCCTTGACCGCCAGTTTGGCGCTGCGCAGGATGATGGCGCGACGCACCATTTCCGGGCTCCAGAGATATTTCTTGAGCTGGCCGGCGCGGATGAAGCGGCCTTCATGGTCGCGGCCCTGGTTGACCTGCCAGCCGATCAGCTTGTCGCCCTCGTCGGAGGAATAGTAATAGCCCTGCGGCATCCAGGTGATCCATTGCGAGCCGGCAAAGAACATCGAGACGATCAGCTCGTGCGTTTTCAGGTTCCACAGCCGGAGCGTCTGGTCGGCGCTACCGGTAACCAGCAGGCCGGCTTTATCGGAAGCGACCAAGGCGTTGATCTCGCCGGTATGGCCGGTGAATTCGCCCGACATTTTCGCGGTTGCGGTCCGATATTCGAGCAGGGTGCCGTCATTGCCGCCGGTGATCAGGCCAAGGCCATTGTCGACCAGCGTGAAGGCCGAATGGACAAAGCCATTGGTGGCATCGTTCTCGATGCTGCGCACGATTTTGCCGCCATTGGCGATCTCCAGCACCGCGTTTTCGAGCCCGTCCTTGCCTCCCTCCCTGGCGCGCAGCGACCACTGGCCGTCTGTCAACGCGGCGCGGGCAAACGAGTCCGGCTCCGTCAGTGGGTGCGGATCTTCGAAGAAGCGCTCGGTGGTCGGCAGCACCAATTTGTTGTCCAGCGCGCCTTGCTGTTCGGGACAGGCAACCCGATCCGGACAAGGGTTGGCATTGCCCCAGGCGATGACGTCGTTCGCCGCGTCGATGCCGACGGCGGTCACCGGTTCGCCCACGCCCTGCAGCAGCGCCTTGCGCTCGCCGGTCGCGGGGTCCCAGACCTGGATGGCATTGCGGGTGCCGCCGCCGGTTGCCACCAGCGAGCCATCGGCATTGGCGGCGCTGGCATAGACCGTGCCGTCATGGCCGGTATAGTCGAGTGTCTTTTCGCCGGTGTCGATGTTCCAGACGACGGAGCGGTGCTTGTCGACGCAGCGATGGGCGCAGGAGGCGACCAGCCGCACTCCCCTGGCAAAGGTCAGCGAGCCGATGAGGAAATCCTGCTTCGGCATGGCGCGCACCAGCGTGCCGTCGGCTGCATGCCAGAGCTGCACCTGCCCGTCCTTGCTGCCGGTGGCAAACAGGCTGCCATCCGGCGACACGGCCAAGGCCATGACACTGATATCTCGCAGCGGCTCGGCCTCGGCCGGCAAGGCGATCTCCTCGCCTTTTGCGACGTCGAAGAGCCGGATGCCATTGTCGGTGGTGGTCGCCGCCAGCCGGGTTCCCGCGGCGGCGAAGGTGAGTTTGTCGATGTGCCAGGAATCGGCGTCGAGTTTCTTGTCCAGTGTCCAGCCGGTCGCGGATTTGTCGTCCTGTTTCCACAAATAGACGACGCCGTCGGCGCCACCGGCGGCCAGGATCGTTCCATCGGGAGAGAAGGCGAGGTCGTAGGTTGCGTAGTCGGCGGCCTTCAACACGGCCTTCATCTTGCCGGTGGCGAAGTCGAACAGCCGGATGTCGCCATAGGGCGGCTTGTCGCCGAGGCTGGCGCCGAAATAGCCGCCGGCGGCGATCGTCTTGCCATCCGGCGCGACCGCGACCGCGAAGATCTTGCCGTCGCTGCCATTGCCGAGATAGCCGCGGATGGTGCGCAGCGTCACCCCGCTCCGCCAATCCCAGATGCGGATGGTCTTGTCGTTCGATGCCGAGACGATGTCCTCGCCGTCGGGCGTGAAGGCGAGGTCGTTGACCTGCGCGCTGTGGCCGCCGGTGTCGAGATCGAGGTGGAAGTCAGGCGCCTCTTCGGCGCGAGCAGCCGACGCGACAACAAGTGCACCGGCCATTGCCAGCCAGCGGCAGGCGCGCATGAGGCGGACGCTCATGGCGAGGTTTCCATCGTTATTTGGCTTCGGCCGTCGGCGGCCCATCGCGGACATAGGCCTCGATCGCCGTCGCGAAAGTGGGTGAGCCCGTCTTGCGCTGCTTGTCGACATAGCCGGCAAAATAACTCCAGAACGAGACGGCGTAGTCGCGGAAATAGGCATCGGTAACTTTGCGCGAACACAGATCGCCTTCGACGCAGAAGGACAGGCGGTTGAGGAAATAGACGATGCGGTCGAAGTTTTCGCTGAAATCGGCAAGCGGCATGTCGCCACCACTGGCGGTCATCGCCTCGATGCCGATCCGCTGCCGGAACACCTGCTCCTCGGTCGGCGAGGGGTTGGCGCTGAGCAGATTGTCGTATTTGGCGTTGAGGGCCGCAAGACGATCTTTCAGCGCGCGCTGCGCCTGCTGGTAGTCCTTGGTTTCCCAGAGCTCAACCAGCGACATGGTCTGCTCGACGCGCTTCTGCTCCTGGTTGGCGAGGAACTGGTAGATCGAGAACATCAAGGTGAAGATGATGGCCAGACGCACCAGCAGGCCCGACCAGGCATAGGCCAGCATGCGCCAGTCGCGGTCAGTGAACGGGTTCGATTCCTTCTTGATCTCGTGGCTGCTCGGCCAGGGAAAACCCTCGGTGGTTTCCGGCAAAGCCGGCTTCGCGGCTGGCGCCTTTGCGGGCGCGGCAGCCACTGTTTGCCTGGTACTGGCCGCCGGCTTCTTCATTGGCAGCTGTCCAGTTCAATGGTGGCGGAGGGATCCAGCACGATGCCTGGCGCCTCCAGCTGCTTTTTCAGACATTCCAGCTGCAGGCGCGAAATCATGAACTGCACGTCGGGCTCCGCCGCCCCCTTGTTCGGTGACGGCAATGCCTCGACGACGCCGCGCGAGGCGCAGCCGCTGAGATCGACCACGACAGCGCCGTTGCCGCTTTTGGCGATCTGGTCGTATTGATCGAGAAAACAGGTCGCCAGCTCGGAATTGGTGACGATCTGCTTGACACACAAGCCGCAAGCCTCGTCCGCTGAAGCATTGGCGATCAGCGACAGGCTACCAGCAAGGCCGGCAATCGTTCCACGCCAGGTAAACACGGAGTTCTTCACAATCGATCCTATCCACTTCATCCCGCCGTCATGCGCCATGGCAGCGGCCGGGATTGTTCTCATATCGCGCCGATCGCGCAAGAGCCGGCTGTTGTGCCGGCATTCGTTCAGGCGCGTGGCACCGTCTCCATCGGGAAGATCATCACCGCGCCCTTCGGCCCGCTCTTGTCGGCAAGCCGCATCACCGAGCGGGTTGCCGGCGCCATGCCGATATCGGTCAGCATGTCCGAGAAGCTGGCAGGCCCCAAGCCGCGCGTCATCGACGCGACACCATCCTGCGCCAGGAAGCTCAGATCCTCCTTCTCGCTCTCCGGCGGCGCCTCGGTCAAAACCGCGATCATCCTTTCCATGCCGAAGCTGGTGTCGGTGAAGGCCAGCAGCCCCTCCTCGAGCGTGGCTTGCGGCGCGAGGCGTTCGGCGACGATGTGGGTGATCGAATAGTCGCTGCCGACATAGAGCACGTTGATGTCGACCAGCAGATCAGAGCCGTTCCTGGCCAGCACATGCACTTCGTCGCCCGGCGAGACGCGAGGCACCACCGAAGCCTGCAAGGGTTCGAGGCCATCCTTGTCCCGGCGTTTGACCTGGAACTGGACGTCGACGTCCTCGGGCTTGTAGTCGGAGGCCGCCGCCAGCCGCGACAGTCCGGTGGCGCGGAAGATGGTGCGCAGATTTCTGGTCGTGGCATCGACAAGTTTTTTCCGGTCATCCATGTGAATGATGATCAGCGGCGGCTTGCTGCCGTCTTTCAAGGTCACGTCGCCCGAGGCCGGCAGGAACCACAGTGCCGGCTTGTCGGTCGCGTCCTTGCCGGCGCCGGCGATGGCATTCTCGCGCATCACCGCAAAGCGAAGCTCGGCGCTCCTGCCGGGGTCGACCAGCTCGATGTTGAAGCCGGTCTTCTTGGCCGTGGCCAGTTCGTCGAGAACCGAATTGACGAGAGCGGTTTCCTTCTCAAGTCCCTTCGTCGCGGCCGGCCGAGCGACGACGAGCTTGTAGTCGACAGCGATCTCGGCAGCCCGCGCATAAGCGTTGGCCGGAATGTCGGCCACCTTGAGCGCCGGCTTTTTGTCGAACTCGACCGGCTTGACGCGGCTTTCCAGGTTCTTGGCCGACTGCACCTCGAGATAGCCGACCGCGTCGGAAAGCGGCGACAGCGCCGAAGGCAGGATGGCGAGCTTGCTGCCGGGGGTGAGGCGATGCAGCAGCCCGGCGCCGATCGTCGCCTCACCGTCCTTGATGACAACAGGCCACTGCATGACCGCGTCGGTCTTGTCGGTGCCGAACACGCGGGCGTCGAGTTCGCCCTCGAACAGGGGCGTCGGCCGTGTACGGCTGTCGGCGGAATATTGCTGCAGCACGGCCTGGCCGAGCTGGCGATAGGTGACGTTCGGGTTCTCGGCCAGCTTCGACAGGATGGTGAAGGTGAACAGGCCGAAGCGTGGTGCATCCGTCGTGCCCTTGGGCAGCGGCATCTCCGGCGTCGTCTCCACCGTCTGCGCGGCATAGAAGGCGACCAGCTTGCCCTTGGTGATCGGTTCGCCGCCGGTCGGTGTCAGGTTGAAGGCGGGCTTGCGCGTGCCGTTCTCGTCGACGCCGCGCGAGCGGGCGGCGGATGTCACCTCGTCATAGGCCTTGATCGCAGCGGCCCGCTCGGCCTCGCTGCCGCCAACCAGGTCGGCGAACTCGACCTTGCGCTCCATTTCGTCGTGGACTTCGACCGCGCGGGTCGCGGTGCCGGAATGGCAGCAGTCGAACACCACCCAGACGAAGGCGCCCTTGTTGCGGATGGCGTCAAGCGCGGCACCGATCTCGTTGTCGACCAGCGCATTCGGCACGCCGGCATCGCGGTTGATCCATTTGTCGATGTCGACGGGCAGGAAGATTTCGTCGAGCCCGTCGGTCTCGTCGCCCTTGATCCTCTCCGGCTGCTGGGCGCCGTGGCCGGACAGATGCAGATAGACGAAATCGTCGCGCTGAACCTTGGCCGCGAGGTCGGCCAGTGCGGCCTTGATCGCGGCATGGGTTGGCAAGCCATTTGCGCCAGGCACGTCCTTGGCGAGCAGCGTGACATTCTCGGGCGCGAACCGCACCGGGTCGGGCACGTTCTTCAACAGGTACTCGTGGACGAGGCCGGCATCGTTCTTCGGCCCGATCAGCCAGTTCCTCTGCGGCAGGTTCGGATATTCGGTGCAGGCGACCAGCAGCGCATGATAGGTGCGCGATGCGGCCATGGCCCGGAACGACACCATGCCGGCCATCGTCAGCGCGGACGTGCCGACAAGCAGCGTCCGCCGCGTCAATGTGATCATGATTGCTTCCCCAAGCCCGATCGAATTTCCCAAGCGCGGCAATCCTTGCCGAAGATTTTGTCAGTATTTTGAATGTCGCATCGTAGAGCAACCCGCCTGTTACCCCGCACTGTCGACGGTTCTCGACAGCCTTGCGGGCAGAGATGTTGGAAACAGTAGCAAAAATGCCTGTTCGTCGCTATCTGGATGGGACAGGGATCGTTTGCGCACGGAAATGCGCAAGCGACGCAAGACGAGTTGGAAACAGGATGATGGCGGCAAGGGATGTGCTGACGAAGAACCAGTTGTGCGTGCTCGAGAAACTCGAGGCCGCCAGTGGGCCGCTCAGCGCCTATACCTTGCTCGACCAGCTGCGCGAGCGCGGTTTTCGCGCGCCGCTGCAGGTCTACCGGGCGCTCGACACGCTGGTGAAGTCCGGCTTCGTGCATCGGCTGGAAAGCATCAACTCCTTCGTCGCTTGCGCTGAGCCGCACGACCACAGCCATTCGATGACCGCCTTCGCCATCTGCGACACCTGTGGGCAAGTGACCGAAATGTCCGACCACGATGTCGACCACCGGCTGGACGAATGGGTGCGCTCGACAGGCTTCGCCGCCAAGAAGGCGGTGATCGAGTTTCGCGGGACGTGTGCCAAATGTCTGGCCGAAGCGGCTTGAGGTGCGCTGATATTCAGGTGATGCCGGCCTGCCTTTGACTCAACTCACCTTGAGTTGGCGCTAATGCGCCTCGTCCCAGTTGTTGGCGGCCCGCGCGTCGACGTGCAGCGGCACCGACATAGACACGGCCGGCATCGCCGCGTTCTCCATGACGTGGCGCACGACGGGGATCGTCGCCTCGACTTCCGCCTCGACCGTCTCGAAGATCAGCTCGTCATGCACCTGCAATAGCATGCGGGCGGAGAGCTTTGCCTTCTCCAGCGCCTCGTCCATGCGCACCATGGCGCGGCGGATGATGTCAGCGGCGGTGCCTTGCAGGCGGGCGTTGATCGAGGCGCGCTCGTTGAACGCGCGGATCGAGGGGTTGGAGGATCTTATGTCAGGATAGTGGATACGGCGGCCGAAGATCGTTTCGACGAAGCCGTGCTCGCGGGCATAGGCCTTGGTCTCCTCGATGTAGTCGCGGATGCCAGGGAAGCGCTCGAAATACTTTTTGATGTAGTTGCTCGCCTCCTCGCGCGGGATCGACAGCTGGTTGGCGAGGCCGAAGGCGGAAATGCCGTAGATGATGCCGAAATTGATCGCCTTGGCGCGTCGGCGGACTTCCGAAGGCATGCCCTCCACGGGCACGTTGAACATTTCCGATGCGGTGATGGCGTGGATGTCCGCTCCGTCGGCAAAGGCCTGCCGCAGCTGCGGGATCTCGGCGACATGGGCGAGCACCCGCAATTCGATCTGGCTGTAATCGGCCGAGACCAGCCGGCTGCCCTTGTCGGCGATGAAGGCTGTCCTGATCTTGCGGCCTTCGGCGGTACGCACCGGAATGTTCTGCAGGTTCGGATCGGAGGACGACAGCCGGCCCGTCGTCGTCGCCGCCAGCGCATAGGAGGTGTGGACGCGCCTGGTGTCCGGATGAATGAAACCGGGCAGCGCATCGGTGTAGGTCGATTTCAGCTTGGTCAGCTGGCGCCAGTCGACGATCTTGCGCGGCAGTTCGTGGCCTTCGGCGGCGAGATCCTCCAGAAGCTGCGCCGAGGTCGACCATTGCCCGGTCTTGGTTTTCGAACCGCCGGGCAGGCCCATGCGACCGAACAGGATGTCGCCGAGTTGCTTGGGCGAGCCGATGTTGATGCGCTCGCCGATGAGCTGGTAGATTTCCTCTTCCAGCCGGGCGGCGCCCTGCGCCAGTTCGCCAGAGAGCCGCGACAGGATCTGCCTGTCGACCGAGATGCCGCGCTGTTCCATGCGCGCCAGCACCGGCACCAGCGGCCGCTCCAGCCGCTCATAGACCGACACCAGGCCCTTGGCGGCGAGCCGTGGCTTCAGCACCAGCCAGAGCCGCAGCGTCACATCGGCGTCTTCGGCGGCATGAGCGGTCGCCCTGTCGATGGCGACCTGATCGAAACCAACGGAGCTTTTGCCGGAGCCGGTAACGTCTTTGAGCTGGAGAGGGGTGTGGCCAAGCCATTTCTCGGCAAGCTGGTCCATGCCGTGACCGTGAGGGGTGCCCGCATCGAGCACATAGGAGATCAGCATGGTGTCGTCAAAAGGCGCGGCATCGATGCCGTAGCGGCTCATGATAACAAGATCGTATTTCAGGTTCTGCGCGATCTTGAGAACCGACTTGTCCTCCAGCAGCGGTTTCAGCACGGCCAGCGCCTCGCGAAGCTGGATCTGGTTTTCGACCGCGCCGCCGCCGAGCAGGTCACCGTTGCCGCTCTTGTGGGCAAAAGGAATGTAGGCCGCGCGGCCGGGCGCCGTGGCGATGGACAGGCCGATCAACTCGGCCTGCATCGGATCGGCCGACGTCGCCCGCACGTCGAATGCTGCAAGGCCGGCTTCGGTTGCCTCAGCGACCCAGGCTTTCAAGGTCGCGACATCGCGGATGCAGTGATAGGCCGAAATATCGATCTTGCGGGTGGCCGCGCTCTCCAACCGCAGCGCGGCGAGCAGGGAAGGGGTGTCGCCGCTGATGGGTTTCTCGGTCCCCGGCGCCCGGTCCGCCGCGCCGTCTTCGCCGGCCCCGGCAGGTCGGATCGCGCCGGGAGTTCCGGCGCCGACATCGGGGCCATGCGCGGCGTCGGCACGCTCGACGGTCACCGCGACGGCCTGGACATCGCCGGCCTCGGTGCCGGTCGCTTCCGCCACGCGGCGGGTCAGCGAGGTGAATTCCATGGTCTTGAGGAAGCCGATCAGCTTCGGTCCGTCCGGCGCGTGCAGGACGAAGTCGTCCAGCCCCTCGGCCACCGGCACATCGTTCTTCAGCGTCACCAGCTGACGTGAAATGCGCGCCTTGTCGGCGTTGGCGATGATCGATTCGCGCCTCTTGTCCTGCTTGATCTCGCTGGCGCGGGCCAGCAGCCCGTCGAGGTCGCCGAACTGCTCGAGCAACTGCGCCGCTGTCTTCGGCCCGATGCCGGGCACACCGGGCACATTGTCGACGGAGTCACCGGTCAGCGCCTGCAGGTCGACCATCTTTTCCGGCGGCACGCCCCATTTCTCGATGACTTCCGGAATGCCGATCTGGCGGTCCTTCATCGGGTCGTACATGCCGACCGTGTCGCCGACCAACTGCATCAGGTCCTTGTCGGAGGAGATGATGGTGGTGTCGCCGCCGGCCTCGCAGGCCAGCCTGGCATAGGTGGCGATGAGATCGTCGGCTTCGTAACCTTCGATCTCGATGCAAGGCAGGTTGAACGCCCTCGTCGCCTGGCGGATCAGGCCAAATTGCGGGATCAGGTCTTCCGGCGGCGCCGAGCGGTTGGCCTTGTATTCGGGGTAGAGATCGTTGCGGAAGGTTTTTGACGAATAGTCGAAAATAACGGCGAAATGCGTCGGCACAATGCCTACATCGGTGTTGCGGGCATCCAGCATCAGCTTCCATAGCATGTTGCAGAAGCCTGAAACGGCGCCGACCGGCAGGCCGTCGGATTTGCGGGTCAGCGGTGGCAGTGCATGATAGGCACGGAAGATGTAGCCGGAGCCGTCGATAAGGAAGAGGTGATCGCCTTTTTTCATGTCGGCAGGGATAGCGCGGCTCGATGCCGCGGTCCATGCCAAAGGCACTGGCACCCACCCGGTTCCGACAACACCCTGACAGACGGCTGACAGGCCGGTTCGCTCACGCGCATGTTACAAAAGTGTAATTTTCATGCCCTTGAATCGCCACGTTCAAAGACCCAAATAAAGTTCATCGGCAGTTTTCGCCGAGTCCGGAGTAAGGCCCGTCCCCCGCCTATACCGGACACCTGCGGCAGCCTATCCCCCCTCTCCGGGCTGCCGCATCGTTTCGAGTAGAAGGCCGCCGTGGTTCCCCCTCCACCACGGCGGTCTTTTTTTTACCCCGGACAGGCCTTCACAGCCGTGGTCCAATGATCACGGGCTTTTCGTTTTCCTGTCCTGCCTTTACGGTTCCGGCTCTGAATCGAAAGGCTTCGCAAATGTACGCAGTTTCCCCCGTCCTCGACCGTCTCGACAAGAATCTCGACCAGAGCCTCGAGCGCCTGTTCGGCCTGCTCAGGATCAAGTCGATCTCCACTGATCCGGCCTATGCCGCCGACTGCCGCAAGGCGGCGGAATGGCTGGTGGCGGAGCTCAAGCTGATAGGCTTCGAGGCCAGCGTTCGCGACACGCCCGGCCATCCGATGGTGGTTGCGCATCATGACGGGCCGGCCGGTTCGCCACATGTGCTGTTCTATGGCCACTACGACGTGCAGCCGGTCGATCCGATCGAATTGTGGGAAAGCGATCCGTTCGCGCCTGCCATCAAGGAGGTCGAACCTGACCACAAGGTGATCACCGGGCGTGGTTCGGCCGACGACAAGGGCCAGTTGATGACCTTCGTCGAGGCTTGCCGCGCCTGGAAGCAGGTGCATGGCAATCTGCCGTGCCGCATCACCATCCTGTTCGAGGGCGAGGAGGAATCCGGCTCACCGTCGCTGAAGCCGTTCCTCGAGGCCA
>NZ_JBHUGY010000006.1:0-30182 GCF_042682105.1 Mesorhizobium calcicola | reverse complement strand
GGTGGCGACCGTCAACGGCAACCCCAACCCCAAGGCGATGTTCCTGGCCCAGGGCTGGACCGACCTGCCTGTCATCGTGCCGCTGCTGGTGGCGATCGGCTGCGGGCTGTTCGCCGGCCTGGTCAACGGCGCCTTGATTGCCTACACGCGCATTCCGCCGTTCATCGCCACGCTCGGCATGATGGTGACCGCGCGCGGCATCGCCAAATGGTGGTCCAAGGGACAGCCGATCTCGTTTCCCCACCGATAGTTTCGCAGGCATCGGCAAAGGCCTGATGCCGGTCATCATCTTCCTCTCGCTGGCGGTGCTGTTCCAGCTGATCATGACCTACACGCGCTACGGCAAGCACTGTTACGCGATCGGCTCCAACGAGGACGCCGCGCGCATGTCCGGCATCAAGATCGCCAACCACAAGATCCTCGTCTACGTCATCGCCGGCGTGCTCGCCGCGCTCGCCGCCGTGGTGCTGAGTTCCAAGAACCTCACCGCGCAGTCGGGCATGGGCGTCATGTACGAACTCGACGCGATTGCCATGGCGGTCATCGGCGGCGTCTCGTTGTCGGGCGGCCGCGGCTCGATCGTCGGCACGGTGATCGGCTCGCTGATCTTCGGCGTCATCATCTCCGGTTTCACCTTCCTGCGCCTCGACGCCTACTACCAGGAGATGGTCAAGGGCGTGATCATCGTCGGTGCGGTCGTTCTCGACCAGTGGCGTCAACGCCTGCGGGCAATGAGGGCTTGATCATGGCAGACATCGTCCTGAAGACCGAAAACCTGACCAAGCGCTATGGCGGCGTGCATGCGCTGGAAGGCGCGAATTTCGAACTGCGCAAGGGCGAGCATGTCGCCATCATGGGCGACAACGGCGCCGGCAAGTCGACCTTCGTGCGCCAGATCACCGCCGTCGAGCAGCGCACCGACGGCAAGATCTGGTTCGACGGCAAGGAAGTGAACTTCACCGGGCCGATCGCGGCGCGCGAAGCCGGCATCGAGACGGTGTTCCAGAACCTGGCGCTGGCCGACGACCTCGACGTGCCGTCGAACCTGTTCCTCGGCCGCGAAAAGGTGCTGTTCAATCTCGGGCCCTTCTCGATCCTGGACCGCAAATACATGCGCAAGGCGACCGAGGCAGCGCTGGTCCGCACGGCGGTGAAGATCCCCAACCTGTCCAACACCATCCGCCACATGTCGGGCGGCCAGCGCCAGTGCGTGGCGATCGCCAGGACCGCGACCTTCGCCTCCAAGCTGATCATCATGGACGAGCCGACGGCCGCACTCGGCGTGCAGGAGACCGCGCAGGTCGAAAACATCATCCGCACGCTGAAGGACAATGGCGAGCCGCTGATCCTGATCAGCCACAACATGCGCCAGGTGTTCGACCTTTGCGACCGCATCGTCGTCTTCCGCCGCGGCCGCATCGTCGCCAATTTGCGCAAGCAGGACACCGACGGAAACGATATCGTCTCCTACATCACCGGCGCCAAGACCGGGGAGGCGGAACTCGCGGCCTAGGGCCGGGCACGGAGGCGATGGTCATCGCCTCCCTGTCGATGTCGTCTTGACCGGAAAATCAACCGCGCCCATGACCGGCGCCCCGCTTCGAACCATCCTCAAAGGACATTCCATGGTACTCCGCTTCGCCCTCCTCGGTGCCGGCCGCATCGGCAAGGTCCACGCCCGCGCCGTCGGCTCCAACCCGCAGGCCAAACTGGTCGCGGTTGCCGACGCCTTCGAGAAAGCGGCGACCGAACTGGCAACGGCCTATGGCGCCGAAGTGCGCAGCATCGACGCCATTGAAAAGTCCAAAGACATCGACGCCGTCGTCATCTGCACGCCGACCGACACCCATGCCGACCTGATCGAGCGTTTCGCCAAGGCCGGCAAGGCGATCTTCTGCGAGAAGCCGATCGACCTCGACGTCAAGCGCGTCGAGAAGTGCCTGGCCGTGGTCGAGAAGGCCAAGGCGACGCTGATGGTCGGCTTCAACAGGCGCTTCGATCCGCACTTCGCCGCCGTGCGCAAGGCGATCGACGACGGCGCCATCGGCACCGTCGAGATGGTCACCATCACCTCGCGCGATCCGGGCGCGCCGCCGATCGACTACATCAAGCGCTCGGGCGGCATTTTCCGCGATATGACCATCCATGATTTCGACATGGCGCGCTTCCTGCTGGGTGAAGAGGTTGTGGCGGTCAGCGCCCATGCCTCGGTGCTGGTCGACAAGAAGATCGGCGAGGCCGGCGATTTCGACAGCGTCAGCGTCATCCTCGAGACCGCTTCCGGCAAGCAGGCGGTGATCTCCAACTCGCGCCGCGCCACCTATGGCTATGACCAGCGCATCGAGGTGCATGGCTCGAAGGGCATGGTAGCGGCCGAGAACCAGAGGCCGGTGTCGATCGAACTGGCCAACGAGAAGGGCTATACGCGGCCGCCGCTGCACGACTTCTTCATGACCCGCTACCTCGACGCCTATGCCATCGAGATCGCCGCCTTCATCACGGCAGCGACGTCAGGCAAGAAGGCGGCGCCGAGCGGTGCGGACGGCCTCGTGGCCCTGAAGCTGGCCGATGCGGCACTGAAGTCGGCGACATCGGGCAAGACCGTCCGCCTCGACGCGGCAAAGTAAGAACGCCAGACACAGGAGCACAGCGATGAGCGCATCAGCCGGTCGCAATCATGAAACACGCGCCATCGTCACCGGCGGCGCGCAAGGCATCGGCTTTGCCGTCGCCGAGGCGCTGGCCGACGAAGGCTGCCGGGCCTTGGCACTGGTCGGGCGCTCGCAGGAAAAGGGCGACAAGGCCGTCGCTCATTTCAAGAAGTTGGGCGTCGACGCGATCTTCATCAGCGCCGACGTCTCGAAGGTGGTCGACTGCAAGCGCGCTGTCGCCACCGCGATCTCGCATTTCGGCACCATCAATGCGCTGGTCAATGCCGCCGCGACATCGGCGCGCGGGTCGCTGGTCGAGACGAGCGAAGAGCTTTTCGACCAGATCTTCGACACCAATGTGCGTGGACCCTTCTTCCTGATGCAGGGGTTGGTCGCCCATCTGCTGGAGCGCAAGGCGCCCGGCTCGATCGTCAATGTGCTGTCGATGTCGGCGCATTGCGGCCAGTCGTTCCTGACGCCCTATTCCACAAGCAAGGGCGCGCTGATGACGCTAACCAAGAACGTCGCCAATGCGTATCGGCACAATCGCATCCGCAGCAACGCTGTGCTGCCCGGCTGGATGGACACCGAGGGCGAGGACATCGTGCAGAAGAAATGGCACGACGCGCCGGACGACTGGCTGGCAAAGGCCGAAGCCGCGCAGCCGATGGGTCAATTGGTGAAGCCGGACCAGCTTGCCCGGCTGATCAGCTACATGGTCAGCCCGCAGTCCGGCGTGATGACCGGATCGCTGGTCGACTATGACCAGAGCATTGCCGGGGCGTCACCGGAGTAGGATCACGGAAGTCTAGCGAAAACGCCCTCGCTTCGTCATCCACGGGCGGAGCAAGGAGCGTAGCGACGCAGCGCAGACCCGAGGATCCATGCCGCGACTTCAAAGCGCTGCTGCGGTGCAGAATTCTGCCCCGCAGCATTCGTCGGCTAATGTCGCGGCATGGATCCCAGGGTCTCCGCGACGGAGCTTCGCTCCTGCTCCGCCCAGGGATGACGAAGTTTAGGCGCTTCGGCCAATCCCGAATTGGCTGTCATCAGACACGTGACAAGCGCCTCCGCTTCGACTATATGAGCCTCATGATCAACCTGACCGCCACGTATTGGTACTTTAGGAGCTCGCTGGCGGCGGGAGGATTGCGCTCGATCTGAAGATTGCAGCAACAAGATCCGAACAGCCGCCAGACCTGGCGGCTTTTTTGTTTCAGCCGGCAGGTCTCCCAATCAGGAGCAGAAAGCCGTGTTGACCACCACAGACGACCTTCGGGTCAAGGAAATCCGAGAACTGAGCACGCCGGACCAGGTGATGCGGGAGATACCGCGCACTCTGACGGCGACGCGCACCGTTGCCGCGTCACGCAATGCAACCCACGCCATCTTGAACGGGACCGACGATCGACTGCTCGTCATCGTCGGCCCCTGTTCGATCCACGACCCGGTCGCGGCAGTAGACTATGCCAGCCGTCTGGCGGCGCTGCGCGAAGCCCTGTCCGACCGGCTGGAGATCGTGATGCGGGTCTATTTCGAGAAGCCGCGCACGACGGTCGGTTGGAAGGGCCTGATCAACGATCCCGACCTCGACGGCAGCTTCAACATCGACAAGGGGCTGCGGATGGCGCGCAACGTGCTTTCCGCCGTCAACAATCTCGGCCTGCCGGCGGCAACCGAATTCCTCGACATGACCACGCCGCAATACATCGCCGACCTCGTCGCCTGGGGCGCCATCGGCGCGCGCACGACCGAGAGCCAGATCCATCGCGAGCTCGCCTCCGGCCTGTCCTGCCCGGTCGGCTTCAAGAACGGCACCGACGGCAACCTGCGGATCGCCGCCGAGGCGGTGAAATCGGCCGCCCAGCCGCACCATTTCATGGCGGTGACCAAGGGCGGCCGCAGCGGCATCGCGACGACCACCGGCAATGAGGACTGCCACGTCATCCTGCGCGGCGGCATCGCGCCCAATTATGACGCAACGAGCGTCGAGGCCGCCAGCGTGGAACTCGCCCGCATCGGCGTGGCCCCCAGGCTAATGATCGATGTCAGCCACGCCAACAGCGGCAAGAAGCCCGAGAACCAGCCGAAGGTCGCGGCCGATGTCGCAGGCCAGGTGGCGGCGGGCGACGAGCGCATCATCGGCGTCATGATCGAGAGCAATCTCGTCGCCGGCCGGCAGGACGGGGTGCCCGGCAAGCCGCTCGTCTACGGCCAGAGCATCACCGATGGCTGCATCGACTGGGCGACCACCGAGACGGTGCTGCACGGCCTTGCCGGCGCCGTCGAGTGGCGCCGCTCGGTGCGCCGCGCCATGATCGACAGCCGGCAGGGAGCCGCCTGACAAGCCGGGGGATAGGGCGGCGGTGTTTCCAGGCTCGGGCCTGCCGTTCACGCCGCCTTCAAACCCTGCCAGGCGGTCAACACCGAAACCGCGACCAGAAGCAGTCCGGCCGCCCGGCCGGCAAATGCGGTCGCCCGGGGATTGGCGACCAGGAGGTTGCGGCTGCGCCCGGCTGATATGGCGAGCCCGCCATAGACGGCAAACTGCACAGCCACCGTCATCAATCCCATGATGGCCGCCTGCATCCAGATCGGACCGTAGGCCGGCTTCAGAAATTGCGGATAGACCGCAAAGACGAAGAGATAGGCCTTTGGATTGATCAGGCAGATCACCAGCCCCTGGCGAAACGCCTTCCATGCGGAACGGCTGCCGGCAGGCCCGTCGTGGCCGACCTTGATCGAGCTGCGCATCAGCGTCAGGCCGATAAAGGCCATGTAGGCAGCGCCGGCGATCAGCAGCGGATTGTAGAGGACCGGCACGAAGTGCATCAGCAGGCCGACGCCGACGGCGCCGTTCAGCGTATGCACCATGCCGCCAAGCATGATGCCGCCGGTCGCGGCAAGCCCTCTGTTGCCGCCACCGGTCAGCGCATTGGCAAGCACGAAAAGCATATCCATGCCGGGCACGATGATGATGCCGAACAGGAGGAGGAAGAACAGCCAGAGATTTTCCGCATAATTCATGTCAGTTGCCTGTCGCCTCGCCCGGCCAAGCCGCTGAGGAATGTGTTGATTTTCAACTTGATAGGCAGTCGTATAGGGCAGCCCTACTGACGATGGTGTGTCAGTTGCAATCGGAGCAGGTGAGGAAATGCGCAAGGCGTCACGCCTGTTCGAGATCATCCAGATCGTGCGGCTGGCGCGGCAACCGGTGACGGCGGCCATGATGGCCGAGCAGCTGGAAGTGACGGTGCGCTCCGTCTATCGCGATATTGCGGCACTTCAGGCGATGCGCGTGCCGATCGAGGGCGGGCGCGGCATCGGCTACATCCTGCGCCCCGGCTTCGACCTGCCGCCGCTGATGTTCTCGATCGAGGAGATGGAAGCGATCGTTCTGTCTCTCGCGCTGCTGGAGCGCACGGGCGACAGCGAACTCAAGCAGGCGGCCAAGCGTGTCAGCGCCAAGATCGCCGGCGCGGTGCCGCCGCCCTTGCGCCAGACGTTCGACGCCAATGCGCTGCATGCGTGGGGGTTCGCCGCGCCCTCGGTCGGCGCGGTCGATCTGGCGCTGGTGCGCCGCGCCATCCGCGACGAGGAGAAGCTGGACCTGTCCTATCGCGACGAACTCGGCCGCGCCTCCGAGCGCCTCATCCGCCCGATCGCGCTGATCTACTACGCCGAAACCGCCAACATCGTTGCCTGGTGCGAGCTGCGCCAGGCTATCCGCAATTTCCGCAGCGACCGGATCGAGGCATGCCAGGCGACGGGGCTACGCTTCAAGGGCGAAGGCGATCGTTTGCGGCAGATCTGGGTGAGCGGCTGGGAAACGACCGCCCCAGCCGCCGCCGGCTGAAGCGACTACAGCGAAGCGCCAAGCGAGGGACTACCTCACATCGACCCAGCGCTTTTCCTCGAACGAGCGCGCCATTGCATGCACGGTGCGCTCGATCTCCAGCCCCTCGGCAAACTCGATGACCCGCGCCGGCTTGCCGGCCAGCCGCGTCAAGAGTTCGTGGCACTCGATGATCTTGAGATCGTTGAAGCCGAGGCCGTGGCCGGGCGCCGGCAGGAAAGCGTCGTAGGGCTTGTGGTGCGGCGCCACCAGGATGGTGCGATAACCCTGCTCGGTCGGACGGTCGGCCGTCACGTAGAGCTGGATTTCGTTCATCCGCTCCTGGTCGAACAGGATCGAGCCCTTCGAGCCGAAGATCTGGATGGCGATGCGGCCCTTGCGGCCCCACGCCGAGCGGTTGACCAGCAGCGTGCCGGCAATGCCGTTTTCCAGATGCATCAGCACGCTGGCGATGTCGTAGGTCTCCACCGCGCGACGGCCGCCGGCGGCGAGCTTGCGGTCGGCATAGGGTTTGGCCATGTCGCAGATAACGCTGGCGACGCGTCCGAACAGCACTGAGACCAGCGACAGCGGATGCACGGCGAAATCGTCGAGCGCGCCGTAGCCGGAAGCGGCTTCGTGCTTCCAGAAGAACAGCGCCTCGGGGTCGGCCATGAAGTCCTCGTCCATCTCGATGCGCAGATGGTTGACCTCGCCGATGATCTTCTCGTCAAGCAGCGTGCCGATGTGACGGATGGCCGGGCTCTGGATGTAGTTGTAGCCGAGGGCGGCGACCTTGCCTGACTTTTTCGCCGCGGCCGCCATCGCTTCGGCCTCGGCGAAGCTTGGCGCCATCGGCTTTTCGCACCACAGATGCTTGCCGGCCTCGAGGATGGCGATGGCCATTTCCGGATGGAACTGGTTGGGCGTGGTCAGCGAGACGATATCGACGTCCGGATCGTTGACGACGGCGCGCCAGTCGCCGGATGCCTTGGCAAAGCCGAACTCGCCAGCCTTGCGCCTGGCGAGATCCTCATTCACCTCGCCAAGATGGACGAGCCGTGGCTTGGCCACGTCGGGAAAGACGGCGCCGACGGCGCTCCATGCGATGGCGTGACACTTGCCCATGAAACCCGTGCCGATGAGACCGACGCCGACCATTTTCCCGTTTCTCCACTGCCTGAAGCGCTGCGTGGATGAATTAGTCCATTTTCCCTTGCAATGGAATGTCTGCCTCATTTTTTATGGCGTTCTTGCGCAGGCTGGCTATGATGGGGCAGAGAGGGTACCCATAGATGAGCCTGGACAGAGCGACGATGGACGAACGGGT
Source organism: Mesorhizobium calcicola (assembly GCF_042682105.1). NCBI lineage: Bacteria > Pseudomonadati > Pseudomonadota > Alphaproteobacteria > Hyphomicrobiales > Phyllobacteriaceae > Mesorhizobium > Mesorhizobium calcicola. Next base: position 22,366 of record NZ_JBHUGY010000006.1, on the reverse strand, counting down.
ACCTCGCGACTTCGAGACGCTGCGCGCCACCATCCTGGACCGGCGTGAAAGCCTGCCGAGGCGCATCACCCAGATCGCCGCCTATGCGCTCGACAATCCCGACGACATCGCCTTCGGCACCGCCGCCAGCATCGCCGCTTCGGCGGGGGTGCAACCTTCGACCTTGATCCGCTTTGCCCAGCAGCTTGGCTTCGACGGTTTCACCAGCCTGCAGCAGGTGTTTCGCGAGCGGCTGCGCGAGCGCAACTCGTCCTATGACGAACGCCTGCAGGCCTTGCGCGCCAAGGCCGAGGGCGGCGCCGGCCATCGGGCGATCTTCGACGGCTTCGTCGCCGCCGCCAGCACCTCGCTCAACGATATTTCGCGCACGCTGGACGACGCGCATCTGGAAGATGCGATTTCCCTGCTGGCAAAGGCGGAGACCATCTATGTGCTGGCCAAGCGCCGCTCCTATCCGGTGGCGTCCTACATCGCCTATGCGCTGGGCAAGTTGAAGATCCGCAACCAGCTGCTCGAATCGGCCGCCGGGCTGAACGCCGAAATGATCGGTTTTGCCACGCCGGCGGACGCCGTCATCGCCATCAGCTTCTCGCCCTACGCGCCGGCCACCATCGATGAGGCGCGCACCATTTCGGAACAGGGCGTGCCGATCGTCGCCATCACCGACAGCTCGTTTTCGCCGCTTGCCCAGTTCGCCAGCGTCTGGTTCGAGGTTACCGAGGCCGATTTCGCCGGCTTCCGCTCGCTGTCGGCAACGATGGCGCTGGCCATGGCGCTGACCGTCGGCGTTGGCGAGAAGCGGCGCAACACGGGCAAGAGACGCAAGGCCTAGCATGGTCGGGCGATTTTAGGCCGGGGAATGCTCATTCCATATTGACTATGGATTGGAATTATTATTTCATATTCCCGGCGCCACGCTGCCGCTCGCGCGTGTACCCCAAAATGCGTTGCTCAAGACAACAAGACTGATGGGAGGTTCCAATGAGCGAAGCCGTGGACGCGAAACAGGCGCCGCTCGACGTCATCACCATCGGTCGTGCTTCCGTCGACCTTTATGGCCAGCAGATCGGCTCGCGGCTGGAGGACATCACCTCTTTCGCCAAGTCGGTCGGCGGCTGCCCGGCCAACATCTCGGTCGGCACGGCCAGGCTCGGCCTGCGTTCGGCGCTGCTCACCCGCGTCGGCGACGAGCAGATGGGCCGCTTCATCCGCGAACAGCTTAAGCGTGAGGGTGTCTGCGTCGACGGGCTGAAAACCGACAAGGAGCGGCTGACCGCGCTGGTGCTGCTGTCGGTCGAGGACGAAGGCGTCTCGCCAATGATCTTCTACCGCTCGGACTGCGCCGACATGGCGCTGGCCGAAGAGGATATCGATGAGGCGTTCATCGCTTCGGCCCGCGCCATCGTCGTCACCGGCACGCATTTTTCCCGGCCCAACAGCGATGCCGCACAGCGCAAGGCGATCCGCATCATCAAGGCCAAGGGCGGCAAGGTGGTGTTCGACATCGACTATCGGCCGAACCTCTGGGGTCTGGCCGGCCATGCCGAAGGGTTCGAGCGCTACGTCAAGTCCGACCGGGTCTCGGCCCAGTTGAAGACGGTGCTGCCCGATTGCGACCTCATCGTCGGCACCGAGGAAGAGATCATGATCGCGTCTGGCGCCGACGACTGCCTGAGCGCGCTGAAGTCGATCCGCGCGCTGTCTGCCGCGACCATCGTGCTGAAGCGCGGCGCCATGGGCTGCATCGTCTATGACGGTCCGATCAGCGACGATCTGGAAGATGGCGTCGTCGGCAAGGGTTTTCCGATCGAGATCTACAATGTTCTGGGCGCCGGCGATGCTTTCATGTCCGGCTTCCTGCGCGGCTGGCTGGGTGGGGAAGACCATGCAACGGCCGCGACCTGGGCCAATGCCTGCGGCGCCTTCGCCGTGTCGCGGCTGCTCTGTGCGCCGGAATATCCGACCTTCGAGGAATTGCAGTTCTTCCTCAAGAACGGCAGCAAGCATCTCGCCTTGCGCAAGGACGAGGCGATCAACCACATCCATTGGGCGACCACGCGCCGGCGCGACATTCCCTCGCTGATGGCGCTCGCCTGCGACCACCGCGTGCAGCTCGAGGATGTGGCGGCGAAGGCCGGCGCCGATCCCGCACGCATCCGCGATTTCAAGGTGCTGGCGGTCAGGGCGGCGGCCAAGGTCGCCGCCGGCCGTGACGGCTACGGCATGCTGATCGACGAGAAGCATGGCCGCGAGGCGATGTTCGAATTCGCCCGCCATCCGTTCGCATGGCTTGGGCGCCCGGTGGAGCTGCCGGGGTCGCGGCCGCTGCGTTTCGAATTCTCGCAGGACATCGGCTCGCAGCTCGTCGAATGGCCGGTCGACCACTGCATCAAGTGCCTGTGCTTTTATCATCCCGACGATCCGGCGGCGCTCAAGGAAGAGCAGCAGCAGAAGCTGCGATCGCTGTTCGAGGCCGCGCGCAAGGTAGGCCGCGAATTGCTCGTCGAGATCATCGCCGGCAAGCACGGCAAGCTCGACGACACTACGATCCCGCGCGCGCTGGAGGAACTCTATGCGCTCGGCATCCAGCCGGACTGGTGGAAGCTCGAACCGCAGGCTTCGGCCGGCGCCTGGGCCAAGATCGAAGCGGTGATCCTGAAGCACGATCCGTGGTGCCGGGGTGTCGTGCTGCTTGGCCTCGAAGCGCCGCAGGACGAGCTGGAAGCCGCTTTCGCCGCGACCGCCAAGGCGCCCATCGTCAAGGGGTTCGCCGTCGGCCGCACCATCTTCGTCCACGCGGCCGAACAATGGCTCACTGGCGAGATGTCGGATGACGAAGCCATTGCCGACATGGCCTCGCGCTTCGAACAGCTGACCGAAGCGTGGCTTGCCGCGCGCGGCCGCAAAGCAGCATAAGAAGGCGCGGTATCAGGACTGCGGAGGAACCCACCATGAGCAAGACAATCCGCCTGACGATGGCGCAGGCGCTGACCCGCTTTCTCAGCAAGCAGATGGCCGAGATCGACGGCGGGACCGTGCCGATCTTCGGCGGCGTCTGGGCGATCTTCGGCCATGGCAATGTCGCCGGCATCGGCGAAGCGCTCTATCAGGTGCGCGACGATTTGCCGACCTTCCGCGCCCACAATGAGCAGGCGATGGCGCATGCGGCGATCGCCTATGCCAAAGCCAATTTCCGCCGCCGTTTCATGGCGGCGACCTCGTCCATCGGCCCCGGCGCGCTCAACATGGTGACGGCGGCGGCACTGGCCCACGTCAACCGGCTGCCGGTGCTGTTTCTGCCCGGCGATGTCTTCGCCAACCGCATTCCCGATCCGGTGCTGCAGCAGGCCGAGGATTTCACCGACGGCACGGCGACGGTCAATGACTGCTTTAGGCCGGTGTCGCGCTATTTCGACCGCATCACCCGGCCGGAACAGATCATCCCGGCGCTGAACCGCGCGATGCAGGTGCTGACCGATCCGGCCGATTGCGGCCCGGTGACGCTGTCGCTGTGCCAGGACGTGCAGGCAGAGGCCTATGACTATCCCGAGAGCTTCTTTGCCGAGCGGGTCTGGCGCCAGCGCCGGCCGCGGCCGGACCGCCATGAGCTTGCCGCCGCGGTGGCGGCGCTCAAGGGGGCGAAGAAGCCGCTGGTCATCGCCGGCGGAGGCGTCCTTTATTCCCAGGCTTCGGACGAACTGGCGAAATTCGCCGGGGGCGCCGGCATCCCTGTCTGCGAGACGCAAGGCGGCAAATCCTCGCTGCCGGACGATCATCCGCTCAACATGGCGGCGGTCGGCGTCACCGGCACCTCGGCCGCCAACCGGCTGGCCGAAGAAGCCGATGTCGTGCTGGCCATCGGCACGCGGCTGCAGGATTTCACCACCGGCTCGTGGGCGCTGTTCAAGAACTCCGGCAAGACCATCATCGGGCTTAATGTGCAACCTTTCGACGCCGGCAAGCACCGGGCGCTGCCGCTGGTCGCCGACGCGGCCGAAGGACTGGCCGAACTCGGTGCGGCGCTGAAGGGCTGGACGGCGCCGGCAGGCTGGACCGACAATGCGGCCACAGGCAAGAAGGCCTGGCAGGCCGAGGCGGCCAAGGTGACGGCGTCGACCAACGCCGCCTATCCTTCCGACGCGCAAGTGATCGGCGCCGTGCAGCGCGCCATGGGATCGGGTGTGACGCTGCTGCATGCCGCCGGCGGCCTGCCGGGCGAACTGCACAAGCTCTGGCAAGCGGGCGCGCCCGGCTCCTACCACGCCGAATACGGCTTCTCGACCATGGGCTACGAGATTGCCGGCGGGCTCGGCACCAAGATGGCGAAGCCGGACGAGGAGGTCGTCGTCATGATCGGCGACGGCTCCTATCTGATGCTGAATTCCGAGATCGCCACCTCGGTGATGCTCGGCCTCAAGCTGACCGTCGTGCTGCTCGACAACCGTGGCTATGGCTGCATCAACCGGCTGCAGATGGCGACCGGCGGCGCCAACTTCAACAATCTCCTGAAGGACTCGCGCCACGAAATCCTGCTCGATATCGACTTTGCCGCGCATGCGGCGAGCATGGGGGCGATCGCCGAGAAGGTGCCGTCGATCGCCGGGCTGGAAACCGCCCTGGAAAAGGCAAGGAAGAACAACCGCACAACCGTGCTGGTCATCGACACCGATCCGCTGGTTTCCACCGACGCCGGCGGCCATTGGTGGGATGTTGCGGTGCCGGAGGTGTCAGCGCGTGCCCAGGTGAACGCGGCGCGCAAGGCCTATGACGAAAGGCGGCAGATGCAGAGTGTTGGTGATTGATGTCGGCGTTGGCTGCCCCCACCTCCCCCTTGTGGGGAGGTCGGACCGAAGGTCCGGGTGGGGGTCGGCGCCGCACCCCCACCCCGCTGCTTCGCGGCGACTTGCCGGGGCGAGCCACGGGTCTCGCCCGTCCTTCGGACCCCCACAAGGGGGAGGACCGATACGAACTGAAACTGGAGTGACGACTTGAAAGCCAAACTGGGTATGTCCCCCATTGCGTGGTGGAACGACGATCTTGCGGAGCTCAGCGATGACGTGTCGCTGGAAGAGTGTTTGCGCCAGTCGCGCTCGGCCGGTTTCACCGGCATGGAGATGGGCCGGCGGTTTCCCAGTGATCCCGATGTCATGCTGCCGATCCTGAAGGCAGCCGACGTGACGCTGTGCGGCGGCTGGTTTTCCGGGACGCTGGTCGATGAGGACATCGGCAAGAACAAGGATCGCATCCAGCCGATGATCGATCTGTTCAAGGCGGTGAATGCGCCTTGCATCGTCTATGGCGAGGTCGGCCGCTCGATCCAGGGCGACCGCTCGAAGCCGCTCGCCACCAAGCCGAAGCTGTCGGACGACGAGATGAAGGCCTATGCGAAGCGCCTCACCGAGTTTGGCGAATGGTGCGCCGAACAGGGCATGCCGCTTTCCTATCACCACCACATGGCGGCGGTGGTCGAGACCGAGCCGGAACTCGATGCCTTCATGCGCTATTCCGGAGCCGGCATTCCGCTGCTGCTCGATGCCGGGCATCTGGCCTTTGCCGGCGGCGACGTTTTGCGCGCCATCGACAACCATCACGCGCGCATCAGCCATGTGCATGTGAAGGACGTGCGCATGGGCGTGATCGACAAGCTCGACCGCACGAAGCAGTCTTTCCTCGACGCCGTGGCGCTGGGCGCCTTCACGGTGCCGGGCGACGGCTCGCTGGATTTCGGCGCCATCGTGCAACGGTTCGCCGACCATGGCTATGAGGGCTGGTTCGTGGTCGAGGCCGAGCAGGATCCGAAAAAGAACCCGCCGCTCAGGATGGCCCAGGTCGGCCACAAGGAATTGATGCGGGTGATGACGGCGGCCGGCTACACGGTTGAGACACAGGGCTTTCCCAATGCCTAAGGCTAGGGCTTCCCTATGCCTGACGCGCTGGTTCTCGGCGAAGCCGGGTTGCTGTAGGTTGACCGGATGAAAGATTCCGAGCACCCGTTCTTCCGGCCTTTGTGGCGGCGCGTCGCCGTCGTCGCGGTCTGCGTCATCTGGTCTATCATCGAATTCGCCACCGGCACGCCGTTCTGGGGCATGATCGCGCTCGGCTTCGCCGGCTACGGCCTGTGGCAGTTTTTTTATCTGTACAAGCCGGCCGATGAGAGGCCGGCCGACGAGAGCAAGCCGGCGGACGAAGCCGAACCGAAGGAGTAACCGGATGTCGAAACTGCTGGTGAAGGCCGACAAGGGCCATGGCCGTGTCGCCCACGTGACGCCGAAAAGCGCCGGCTGGACCTATGTCGGCTTCGATCTGCATCGGCTGAAGCCGGGCGAGAGCGCCTCGGGAAAAACGGACGATCGCGAGGTTTGCCTGGTGTTCGTCACCGGCAAGGGCACGGCGTCCGCCGGCGGCAAGGCACTCGGCCTGCTCGGCGAGCGCATGTCGCCCTTCGAGGGCAAGCCGTGGTCGGTCTATATACCCGAGGGTTCCGACTGGTCGGTTACGGCAGACACTGAGCTGGAACTCGCCGTCTGCTCGGCGCCAGGCCTCGGCGGCGGCCTGCCGGTGCGCGTCATCGGGCCGGACGTTCTCGGCCAGGAGGTGCGCGGCAAGGGCACCAACACGCGCTACGTCACCAACATCCTGCCGGAGGGCAAACCGGCCGATTCATTGCTGGTGGTCGAGGTCATCACGCCCGGCGGCCACACGTCGAGCTACCCGCCGCACAAGCACGACCAGGACAATCTGCCGGTCGAATCCTATCTCGAGGAAACCTATTATCATCGCCTCAACCCGCCGCAGGGCTTTGCCTTCCAGCGCGTCTATACCGACGCCGACAAGAGCGGTCATCGCGCGCTGGACGAAGCCATGGCGATCGAGGATGGCGATGTCGTGCTGGTGCCCAAGGGCTATCATCCCTGCGCCGCCTGCCACGGCTATGATCTCTACTATCTCAACGTGATGGCCGGACCGAAGCGGACGTGGAAATTCCACAACGCACCCGAGCACGAATGGTTGATGAAGGCCTAATCGGTCATACGTTTCGGATGAAGTCGTTGGTCCAGCTTGGAAAAATCGTCGGCTAAGGACCGCATGGGTCGATTTGCCTTCGAAAACCCTCAAAGCTTCGTCAATCCGTCATGGAAATCGCCTATGGCAGCGGAGCCAGTGCATGTCGCCCAAAAGTGCGCAGCGGTTTTGGGATTACGATATGCGAAAAACCAAGACTTAAAGCGCGTCGCGGCATTTCTTCAAACGCGGCGCGCTTTAACGAGGACTTCTCATGCGCTACGCCATCTACTTCACCCCCCGGCAGGACGAACCGCTGGCGCGGATCGCCGCCGATTGGCTGGGCCGCGACCCGTTTGGTGGCGCGACAAGGCCGGCGGAAGCGGTGGCCGATCTGTCGGCAGCGGAAGTTGCCTTCCATACCGCTTCGGCGCGGCGCTACGGTTTTCACGCGACGCTGAAAGCCCCCTTCCGGCTGGCTGCCAACGAGACGGAGACGTCGCTGCGCGCGGCACTTGACCATTTTGCCGAGGCGACACCGGTGGTGACCATCCCGCGTCTTGTCGTCAGCCAGATCGACAGCTTCTTCGCGCTGGTGCCGGAAGGGCCACTGCCTCTGCTCAACCGGTTCGCCGATGACGTGGTGCTCGGCTTCGACCGGTTCCGCGCGCCGTTGACCGAGGCGGAAATCGAGCGACGCAGTCCGGATTCGCTGAAGCGGGCCGAATTCCGCAATCTGTGCCAGTGGGGCTATCCCTATGTCTTCGAGACCTTCCGCTTTCACATGACACTGTCCGGCCGCGCGGGGCCACAGGAAAGCCCTCGTCTTCGCCTAGCAATCGACAGCCTGTTCGCGGAGGTGCTGCAACAGCCGGTGCCGGTGGATGCGCTGACGCTGTTTGTCGAAACCGAACCGGGCGCACCGTTCATGGTGCTCTCCCATCACGCGCTCGGGCGCCGCCCGGCCAGAAAAACGGCCTGAAGAACCCAGCCGGAACAACCAAGGACTGCCTGAAATGACCGCCGAGACTGTTCTTACCAACGCCCGCATCGTGCTTGCCGACGAAATCGTCGAGGGTTCGCTGGTGCTGCGCGACGGCTTTATCGCCGGCATCGATGCCGGCACCGGCCACACCGGCGGGCTGGCCGGCGAGGATATGGGCGGCGACTATATCATTCCCGGGCTGGTCGAACTCCACACCGACCATCTCGAAGGCCACTACGCGCCGCGGCCGAAAGTGCGCTGGAACCCGATCGCCGCCGTGCTTGCCCATGACGCGCAGGTGGCAACCGCCGGCATCACCACCGTGCTCGACGCCTTGCGCGTCGGCATGGACGAGGACGCCGACCTGACGTCGGACGACATCCGCAAGCTGGCCGACGCGATCGAGGACAGTGTCCAGCAGGATCGCCTGCGGGCCGACCATTTCATCCATCTGCGCTGTGAGGTTTCGGCGCCGGACTGCCTCAAGGCCTTCGCCAATTTCGACGGCGACGAGCGCGTCAGGCTGGCATCGCTGATGGACCATGCACCGGGCCAGCGCCAGTTCGTCAACCTCGAAACCTATGCCTACTACTACCAGCGCAAGCTGAAGCTGACCGACCGCGACTTCAAGCTGTTCTGCGAAAAGCGGATGGCGGAATCGGAGCGCAATTCAGGCCCGAATCGTGTCCATATCGCCGCTGCCTGCCACGAGCGCGGCATCGTGCTGGCGAGCCATGACGACGCCACCATTGGCCATGTCGGCGAGGCGATCGAACAGGGCGTGCGCGTCGCAGAGTTCCCGACCACGGAGGAAGCCGCCAGAGCCTCCAAACAGGCCGGGCTCGGCGTCTTGATGGGTGCGCCCAACGTCATGCGCGGCGCCTCGCATTCCGGCAATGTCTCGGCCCGCACGCTGGCCAGCGATGGGCTGCTCGACATCTTGTCGTCCGACTATATTCCGTTCAGCCTGATCCAGTCGGCGTTCTTCCTCGGCGACGTCGTCGAAGGCATTTCCCTGCCGCAGGCGGTTGCCATGGTCTCGAAGAACCCGGCCGAAGCGGTTGGCCTGACCGACCGCGGCATCATCGAACAGGGCCGCCGCGCCGACCTGGTGCGCGTGCGTGTCGACGACCATGTTCCGGTCGTGCGCACGGTCTGGCGGCAGGGGCGCCGGGTTGCATGATGGTGTCGGCCTTGATCGAGCGTGAATTGTCCGCCGAAACGTTTCCGATCCGCGACGGCGTCTTCGTCGCCGTCGTCGGCCCAAGCGGCGCCGGCAAGGATACGGTGATCGGCTATGCCCGCGCCCGCTTTGCCGACGAAACCCGGCTGGAGTTCGTTCGCCGCGTCATCACAAGGCCGAGCGATGCCGCGAGCGAGGATCACGACACGCTGGCCGACGCCGCCTTCGTCGAAGCCGAAGCGGATGGCGCCTTCGCCATCTCCTGGGAGGCGCATGGCTTGCGTTATGGCATCCCGGCCGATGTCGACTGGTCGGTCGCCAATGGCCGTGTTGCCGTCGCCAATGTGTCGCGCGCGATCATCCCGGTCCTGCGCGAGCGCTATGCCAACCTGGCCATCGTCGAGATCACCGCCTCGCCTCAGGTGCTGGCCGAGCGGCTGGCGATGCGCGGCCGCGAGTCGCGCGGCGAGGTGCTGGCGCGGCTGTCGCGCAGCGCCAATGTGACCTTGTCGGGACCCGATGTCACCTCGATCGACAACAGCGGCCCGCGCGAGGCGGCCGGCGAGCGTTTCGCCGAAGTGCTGCGCAAGGCGATGGCCTTCTCCGACATGTCGGGCTTGATCTAGAGCAATTCCAGGAAAAGTGTGAAACGGTTTTCCGTCCGGAATTGCGTCAAAACAATGAGTTAGAGCAGGTTGCCGGTTCCATGAACCGGTGAACTGCTCTAGACCAAAGCGTCGGCCCCCTGACGCGATGCAGGGGGCGCTGGGGCTGCTTTCAAGCCCCAAGCGGCGGTTATTCCGCGGCCGCGCCGGCGACGTTCTTGCGGGCGGCATCGACCATCAGCCGCCGGGCCCGGAACACGCCCCATTGCTGGTCGACCAGCACGCCGATGAGGATGACGCCACCCATCACCGCGAAGTTGAGCGAGGACGGGATGCCGAGCAGGTTGACGAGGTTCTGCAGCTCCTGCAGCAGCACCGTGCCGAGGATGACGCCGATCAGCGAGCCCTCGCCGCCGCGCAGCGAGAAGCCGCCGAGCACGGCCGCGGCAATGGCATAAAGCTCGTAGAACTGGCCATGGCTGGCCGGCGAGATGGAGCGCGTGTACATGGCGAAATAGATCGCCGACAACGCCGTCAGCACGCCGCAGATGACATAGGCGGCCATGACGACGCGGCCGGTGCGGATGCCGGAGTATTTCGCCGCCTCCTCGTTCTTGCCGATGGCGTAGAGGTAGCGGCCGAATACCGAGCGGTGCAGCACCACCCACATGACGATGGCGATGACGATCAGCGCGATGAAGCTGTTCGGCACGCCCCAGGAGCGGCCGGCGGTGAGGAATTCGAGCTCGGGAAAATTCTGGCCGAAGGCGAAACCGGCGGTGCCGTCGGCGGTGTAGAAGCGGGCGACGCCGCGATAGATGAGCAGGCCGCACAGCGTGACGACGAAGGGCTGCAGCTTGAGCCGCGTGATCAGCCAGCCATGCACCAGGCCGATGATGGCGCCGAGCAAGAGGATCAGCACGAAGGCCAGCGGCCAGTCCAGCTCACGCACGGCGATGAAGTCGATGAACAGCGTTCCGAGCAACGCGACCACCGAGCCGACCGACAGCTCGATGCCGCCGGTGATGATGACGAAGGCCTGGCCGATCGACAGGATGCCGAACAGGCCGATCAGGTTCGAAGTGTTGGCGAGATTGATCGGCAGCAGGAAGCGCGGGTTGATGATCGCCACCACCGTTCCCACCACCAGGATCAGGATCAGCAGGCCGAGATCTTTCTTGCTCATCGTCTTCTCCCCAATGCCTGCTTGAACAGGTTCTACAAAGTGTCTCCGCGACCCGGACCGCGGCAAATAAAAAGACTATTTCGGCTGCTTGCCCACCGCCAGCAGCAGCACGTTTTCCTGGCTGAACCGGTCCTTGTCGAGAATGCCGGAGATCTGGCCCTCATGCATGACGGCGATGCGGTCGGACACGCCGATCACCTCTTCCATGTCGCTGGAGATCATCAGCACGGCGACGCCGGCGTCGGCCTGCGCCCGCATCAGCCCGTAGATCTCCGCCTTGGCGCCGATGTCGATGCCGCGCGTCGGCTCGTCGAGGATCATCACCTTCGGGTTCATGGCCAGCCATTTGCCGAGCACGACCTTCTGCTGGTTCCCGCCCGACAGCGTGCCGGTGCGCGTCTGCACCGACGGCGCCTTGATGCCGAGATTGCTCTTCTGCTTCTGCGCGGTGGCGGTCTCGGCACTTGCCGAAACCAGGGAGCGCCGCGCATGCGCCGGCAGATTGGGCAGCGAGATGTTCTGGGCGATCGACAGGTCGAGCAGGATGCCGGTCAGCTTGCGGTCCTCGGGCACGAGGAAGATGCCGTGCGCGACGGCATCCGCCGCCGAGCCCAGCGCGAGCGGCTTGCCGCCGAGTTCGAGCGCGCCGCCAAGGCTGCTGTCGATGCCGAAGAACACCCGCGCCAGTTCGGTGCGGCCGGAGCCGACAAGCCCGGCAAGGCCGAGGATTTCGCCGCGCCTGACGTCGAGATCGACCGGCCGGCTTGGATAGGCGGGGGTGCGGATGGCCTTGGCGGCAAGCGCGACGGCGCCGGGCGCGCGCGCCGCCTCGGAGGCTTTTTCGCGCTCCTTCAGCATGCGGCCGATCATCAGCTTGACCATCTGGTCGTGGTGGATGTCGCGCTTCTGCAGCGTGCCGGCAAGCATGCCGTCGCGCAAAACGACGACGCGGTCGGCGACACGCTCGACCTCGTGCAGGCGGTGCGAAATGAAGATGACGCTGATGCCGTCGGCCTTCAGCGCCTTGATGACGTCGAGCAGTTTGTCGGTTTCGGCGAGCGGCAAGCTCGATGTCGGCTCGTCGAGGATGACCAGCCGCGCCTTGATCGACAGCGCCTTGGCGATCTCGACCATCTGCTGCTGGGCCAGCGACAGAGCGGCGACCGGCGTGTCGGCGGAGAAATTGGCGCCGACGCGCTTCAACAGCGGCGCCACCTGGGTGCGCAGCCTGGTGCGGTCGACCAGCCTCAACGGCCCGCCGCGCAACGGTTCGCGGCCGAAGAAGATGTTGGCGGCGACATCGAGATTCTCGAACAGGTTGAGTTCCTGGTGGACGAAGGCGATGCCGGAGCCGAGACTGGCTTCGACGGAGAGCCCGTCATGCGCGATGCCGTCGACGGTGATCGTGCCGGTGTCGGGCCTGGTGACGCCGCCGAGGATCTTCATCAAGGTCGATTTGCCGGCGCCGTTCTCGCCGACGAGGCCGATGACCTCGCCTGGCCTGACCTCCATGGAGAAGCCGTCGAGCGCCACGACGCCCGGATAGGTCTTGCGCACGTTCTCAAGGCTGAGGAACGGGGTGTGTGCGACGATGGATGGTTCGGAATAATTCATCACGCCTGACAGCAATTGGCGGGTCGGCCTCCGCATAGACTGACGGGCCTTGAAAGGCCCGTCAATAACAAGCGAGGCGCCGCGCTGCCCCTCACCCTTACCCTCTCCCCGTACAGAGACGGGGAGAGGGGGATCGCCAGCGTTGGAGCGCTTCCCTTCTCCCCGTCACTACACGGGGAGAAGGTGCCGGCAGGCGGATGAGGGGCAGCGCCAACACCGCTCAGTTTCCGGACATCGCCTTCAGATTGGCGGCATAGGCGTCGACGTCATCCTTGCCGATGATCTTGGTCGGGATGATGATCAGGCCGCCTTCCGGGATGCCCGACTTGTCGCCCTTGAGATAGGACGCCATCAGCTTCATGCCCTGATAGGCCCATTCGAAGGGCTGCTGCACGACTGTGGCGGCGACGGTGCCTTCCTTGACGCCGCCCAGCGTGATCGGATCGTCGTCGAAGCCGACGACGGTGATCGAGCCGAGCTTGCCGGCGTCGCGCAGCGCCTCATAGATGCGCGGCGTGTTGTAGGAGTAGAAGCCGACCATGCAGGTGACGTCGGGGCTGGCGACCAGCGCGTCCTCGACGTTCTTCTTGGCGCGCGCCTGGTCGATGTCGTCGCCACGTACGTCGACGAGTTCGATCTTGGTGCCGGCGAGGCCATCCTTCATGCCCTGGATGCGTTCCTTGGCGTTGTCGGCGCCGAGCAGGCCGACGAAGCCGAGGCACTTGCCGCCATTAGGCATCGCTTTCTTGGCGATCTCGGCCGCCTGCTTGCCGGCATCGACGTTGGACGAGCCGATATAGGCGACACGCTTGGTCTGCGGGGCGTCGCTGTCGGTGGTGAACAGCGCCGTTTGCGAGGCGATCTTGTTCAGCCCGTCGGTCGAGGTCTTGGGATCGACGGCCGAGACCATGATGCCCTTGACGCCGGCCGTCACCAGATCGTCCATCAGCCGCTGCTGGATGGCGACCGAGGACTGCTCGGGATATTTGAGCTCGAGATTGTAGTCGGGCAGTTCGCCCTGCGCCTTCTTGACGCCGGCTTCGGCGGCCTTCCAGAAATCGGAAGCGCCGTTGACGACGAAGGCCAGCGTCGGCTTGTCGTCGGCGCGTGCGATGGCCGTCGCCGTCAGGCCGATGAGCAGCGCCGCTGTGGCTACGGATGCATTACGTATCAAGGATTTCATGTTCAACCTCCCGTTTGGCTCAGTCGTTCGACTGGCCGATCTCAGTCACCTGAATTTGCCGTCCGCAGCTTGGAGCCCTCCTCCTCAAAGGGTTCCCGGCACCGAAAGAACGGCGTCGCTCCAGCTGCGATCATGGACTTTAGAGACTCATCCTTCGTTCGTAAATAGTCCGATTTGTCAGACATATCACTTGTCCGAAACAGAACTTGCGGAGACAGGATCCGCTCGCATCGGGCCATTTCACGCACCGCTCCCGGCCCCAGCGGGCCGGACGCGACGATTGACGGTACAGCGCATTCTTGTATTAGTAAACAGTATTAGTCTTGAGCGATATCCGGGGGCATAACAACGGTTCGGCGGCATGCCTGCCGGCGCGCCGCGGCCTTGGCCGTGCCCGAGCCAGACCTTATGGCTTCCGGGTTTCGGCTTGCGTGGAGCGGCATGGCGGATGGACCGCGAGGCTGCTAATAGATATAAACGACGCGACGATTTCTATAAATCGACAATGTCACGCCATCTTGCCGGCCTGACCGGCTGCCGCTAGACAGGCCTAGGATTGGGAATGCCATGAGCGAGACGACGGATCCGGAAACCCTCGACACGGCGCGGCGGCGCAAGTCGCCGGCGAAGGGCGCCAGGGCCCGCGTCACCATGACCGACATCGCCAGGGCCGCCGGCTGCTCGCAGGCGACCGTTTCCTTCGTGCTCAACAATTCGCCCGGCATCAAGCTGTCGCAGCAGACCCGCGAACGGGTGATCGAGGCCGCGCGGTCCCTCGGCTATGCCGCGCCGGCCTTCTCCGCCCTGCGGGCGCCCGTGGCCTCGTTCGAAGGGCCCGCCTTCGAGGGACTTGACGGGGTGATCGGCTTCGCCGTCGACCAGCTCGCCACCAGCCCGGAGGCCGTGGTCGCCATCGAGGGCGCGCGCCAGGCCTCGTGGAATGCCGGCAACGTGCTCCTGGTGGCGCAGACGCTGGGCGATTCCGTCATGGAGCCGCGCGCCATCGCCGCGCTCACCAAGCGGGGCATTTCGGCGCTGATCTACATGACTATCTTCACCCGCGAGATCACGGCGCCCGACTATCTCTACGGCCTCGACATCCCGGTGATCCTGCTCAACTGCTACACATCGGACTATGCCTTCCCGGCCGTGGTGCCGAGCGAGATCGCCGGCGGCCAGAGCTCCACCCGCCACCTGATCAGCCACGGCCACCGCCGCATCGCCACCATCACCGGCGAGCCGTGGATGCAGGCCGCGCAGGACCGGCTTAAAGGCTACCGCCGCGCGCTCGCCACCGCCGACATCCCGTTCGACCCGGAACTGGTGGTCGAGGGCGACTGGTCGGCCAGCGCCGGCTACGCAGCGACCGTCAAGCTCCTGGCGCTGAAGGACCGCCCGACCGCCATCTTCTGCCAGAACGACCGCACCGCGATCGGCTGCTACGAAGCGCTGAAGGAAGCCGGCCTGCACATTCCGCAAGACATTTCCGTGGTCGGCTACGACGACGAGGAAATCGCCCGCCATTTGTTCCCGCCCCTGACTACATCGATCCTGCCGCACATGGCGATGGGCCAATGGGCGATCGAGCAACTGGAGGCGCCGGCGGCCCCGGGACGGGGGCGGTATCCGATCACCAAGCTGGAGTGTCCGCTGGTGGAACGGGAGAGTGTTCGAGGGGTGGGGGGCCCGTTCGCCAGTACGCGCGAAGCGTCGGCGGGTTAAAGCGTCCGCTCGCGAGCCGGCGCCCTATCCGCCAACCATCAGCTTGACGACTTCGTCATGGTTCGTCTCCGAGATCTTGCGCTCGCCGGCCTGGACGCCGCGCTGCAGCGCGACGATGCGGTCGGAAACGGCGAAGATGTCCTGCAGATTGTGCGAGATGAAGATCACGCCGCGACTTTGCGCCTGGAGCTGATGGGGGGGATGGATGCCGACGGTGCAATCTAGTCTTTGCTTGGCGCATCTGACCCATCGCTGCCGCGAGCGCGGCTATTACTTGGATTTCGCGCTTATGTCGTTCTGAGCCGTCTTGGACTTGGAGTTTAGCGGTGCGTCACGCCAGTAATGTTCCGCATAGCGCGAGAAGGCCCAAATGAAGCTGGCGATCAACCATACCAGGGAAATTAGGACAAGGGACAGAAGGAAGTTTTGCCACCATGGAGAAATATCTGCCCATTGCCCTGGATCATACCTGTTCGGATCGATGGAGGAGGAGGGAAGCATGTTTTCAACATTGATCCCGATCCAGAACACGGTATTCGAAACGATAAAGAGCGATGTGGTTAGGTAGAGCGCGACCTCGATTCTGTTCGAGGTTCTATCCGCGACGGTGACGTTGAGTTGATAGAAGAACTTGGAAAAGAAGGTCACGACAAAAAGCGTTGTCGCGGCAATAACCAGAGCCGGTGCCAGACGCTTTATCCATGGATCGACCGCATCGATCGGGATGACGTTGAGATTGAATATCCCGTCCAGGACCAGAGCGGTTCCACCGACTCCGATAATGAAGACCAAAATCCGCGCGATCTTGTCTCCTTGTCGGTAGAACCTTTGCAGCTTTTGCCGTGCCGCATCGACATGGCGGTTAGTGTCAAATCCGTACTCGTCGAGGAACGCCATGAACGCCATGATAATGCCGAAGAATACGTCTCCGAAGGACTTGGCGTAGATGCCTGAGGCTGCGTAGAGGATAGACACACCTGCGGCAGCTAGTTTCAGATTGGAATGCCTTGACCTGGGCGTGGCTGGTTTGGTCAGGATCTCGTTCACTGGTCCCCCCTCTGTTGCTATCTCTCCCAGCGGTCAGAATAGACCGTTTAAGTCGAATTGCAATTGCGATCATAGTGCACCATAGGTAGTAATTTTGCATCTTCTGGAGCTTGCAGCCTCGCGAGGTTATCGCATGAACAGAGTTCATGCTGGCGAAATTGCTTACCTGTTAAATACTCAGAACGAGCTGGTCGTTCACTACAACGCGGATCGCGTTCTCGAAGCCGCTGACAACTATCTCTACAAACTGTCTGGGGACGATCATGTCGATCGGGGGTGCATTGGCTCTCACGGTCGCTGCCGCCATTCCGCGGCGGGTCGAGCGCGTCTTCGCCAGCAATCCGTACGACTACGAAACCCGTTATGGCGATGGCCTGCGACGTGGCAACTGGCTCGCGAACCTTATCATCGGAAGTTTGCAGATCCCAATTCTTGGCCCGTTCAATGCGTGGATAGAAAACCAGATGGTACTCGGCAAGATCATGGGTGGCGGATATCACGATCCGCGTAAACTGCCTTCCGACCTTCTGGCCGAGTTCGGCCGGGTGGCGCAACGACCTGGATATAAGCGCATCGCGCGCAAAGTGCTGGCAGGTTGGCGATCCTGGAGCGAGGCGCGGGACCGGTATCGGCTCGTCTCACCGCCCGTAACGCTAATCTATGGCGACAGCGACTGGTCGCGCCCCAACGAAAGGGAGCGGACCAGGGCACGGCTCCCTGACGCGCGCATGTTCACGCTCAAGGATACCGGACACTTTTCAGCGGTGGAGAATCCATTGGGACTGGCACGCATCATACTGGGGAGCTAGCTGCCGAACCTCAACAGCCTCATGACGGGAGATGGCGACGCCTGGGCTGGTCCCGCAGCGGGCGCGGCGCGCACATGAGCTTTGCTGCATCATGATCATCGAGATAGAGGCGACCGCCACCTTGTCCTGATCACGACCCGTGACGAAACCCAGCCGCGACCGGCGCCGCAGGTCGCAACGCGGGTCACGGGAGATCCGATCGGCAATGAGCGTGCGGTCGCCGCTCGTCCTATCGGCCGCGACTGGTTCGGTGGAGAACCAACCGGTGAGACAATTTCTAGCCGACGTTCGTCGCGCACAGTTCAACGACATCGGGGATCGGCTTGTGTCGGCGATGGCGACCTCGTTGCTGCGGTGACAGCCTGGACGCGATCGCATGCTATTACACCACAATGATGCACGGCCTGTCGGTGCTGGCCCGCGACGGTGCAAGCCGGGTCGAACTCGAGACAGGTATCACCTGCGCGCTGGCTGCATGGCAGACTTTGACCGATGGGTTGCGCTCGCCGGCAGAGACCGCCCGCAAGGGGACCTTGAAGGATTTCGCTGCTAGCCATATCCTACGACCTTCATAGACCGGTGCGGCGACAGCGACAGATATGTTTGAGCGCTTGGACTGCGTATCCCTCCATACCAACGATCTTGAGGCGTCACTCGCGTTCTTGAGTTCAATGGGGCTGGAAGAGGTGTGGCGGCTCGACCGCAAAGACGCCGGGCGACCGTGGGCTGTCGTAGGCCTAGATTTTCCCGACAAGACCAGTTCGCAGCTCGTTTTGAGCACGCATCCGGATCGGCGTTTCATCGAAGTGGAGATTCGTGTTGCAGATGTTCGCTCCGCATATGAGATCCTGAAGCAGATCCCGGGCGTCAGCTGGATCGCGGAGCCGTTCTCTATCGAAGTGGGCCACGTTGCCGTTATGACGGCCCCCGACGGCAACAATTTCGTGTTAATCGGCAACTAGATCAGGCTTGCCTTGCGTGCCGGCTTCCCCGCCCGCATGCATGCGCTCGGTAGGTCGACTTCTTTTTTTCAAGCGCGAGAGCATTTTCAGTATTCCATTTCTATCTAAATCTATAAGTTAAGTGGACTTTAATCCAACGCTCTGGGCTAGGGCGGGCAATCGAGGGGTTTGCCCTCTGTTCAAAAGGATTAAATGCCATGCGAAAACTGATTTCCGCCGCCCTTGCGGGGCTTGCCATAGCGGCCATATCCGCTGCTGCGCATGCCGCCGACAAGAAGATCGTCATCGCCTATCAGACCGGTGCCAACCCCTACAATCTCGGCATCGCCAATGGCGATCTTGCCAAGAAGACGGGCTGGGACATCGAATTCCGCCGCTTCAATTCCGGCGCCGATATTTTCGCCGCCATCGCCTCCGGTGACGTTCAGATCGGCGATGTCGGATCGAGCCCATTCGCGGCCGCCGTCAGCAGGGGCATCGACGTAAAGGCGTTCTACATCTCCTCGGTCTCTCGTGACGGCGAAGCCCTGGTGGTGCGGCCTGAAATCAAGTCGCCGGCCGACCTGCGGGGTAAGAAGCTCGCTGCAGCGCCGGTGTCCACCGACCACTACCAGCTTCTTGCCGTGCTCAAGCAGGAAGGCATTTCCGAGAAGGAAACGCAGGTCATCGCCATTCCGCAGCCCGAGATCGTCGCAGCCTGGAAGCGCGGCGACATCGATGGGGCCTTCGTCTGGGATCCAGCACTGTCCGAGCTTAAGAAAGACGGCAAGGTGCTGCTCACCGCCGGCCAGGTCGCCGATCGTGGCGCGCCGACCTTCAGCGCGCTCGTCGTGACTGGCGATTTCGCCAAGGCCAATCCCGACTTCCTCGGCCAGTACGTCCGGCTGATCGACGGCTACACGACGGCCTATCTGAGCAACCCAGCCACCTGGGGACCAGAGTCCGAGAACGCCAAGGCGATCGCAAAATTGCAGGGTGGCACCGCAGCCGAGAATTCCGAGCAGTTGAAGACGACTGTCGTTCCGCCACTTGATGAACAGGCGTCCGATAAGTGGCTGGGCGGTGGCGACAAAAGCGCTGTTGCGAAAATCCTCAAGGACACCGCTGGCTTCTTGAAAGACCAGAAAAAGATCACCGCCATCAAGGACAGCTACGCCGCGGCAGCCGATCCGCAATATGTGGAAGCTGCAAAAGCGTCGAACTAGAAATCCCTGAACGACATTTCTGATCTGGCTGGCGTGAATCTCGCCAGCCAGATCCCTCGTCAGCCAGATTGCTTGGAGAGGCCAGCATGCTTCGAATTCGCGACGCCAGCGTCACCTTTCCGGCCTCGGACGGCCTGGAAGTGCACGCGCTTGATCATGTCTCGCTGGATATAGCTCCGGATTCCATCGTCGTTGCGGTCGGAACTTCAGGATGCGGCAAGTCGACATTGCTCAACGCCATCGCCGGCTTCCTGCCGCTCTCCGAAGGCTCGATCACGCTGGACGGAAAGGAGATCGTCGCGCCGGGCGGCGATCGTGGCGTCGTGTTCCAGAAGGATACCTTGCTGCCTTGGGCAAACGTGCTGGACAACGTTGCTCTCGGCCTGAAATACCGGGGTGTGTCGCGTGGCGAGCGCCATGAGCGCTCGCGGCGTCTGCTGGACCTGGTTGGACTCGCGGATTTCGCCGAAAAGCCGCCTTATGAACTGTCAGGCGGCATGCGCCAGCGCGTTGGCATCGCGCGGGCCTTGGCCACTGACCCGAAGATCCTCTTGATGGACGAGCCGTTCGGCGCCCTCGACAGTCTGACGCGCGAGACGATGCAGCAGCTTTTGGCCTCGATCTGGGCCAAGACCGGCAAGCAGATCCTGTTCATTACGCATTCGATCGAGGAAGCCCTGACGCTGGGCACGACCATCGTTGTGATGTCTCCCAGGCCTGGCCGCATCGTCGCCCGGTTCGACGCCGACTTCGTTCGCGAGTTCGCGCAGAGTGGCGACATCGGGCCGATCCAGTCCCATCCGCGTTTCATCGAACTGCGTCAGGAAATCCGCTCGCTCATCCATCAGCCGGAAGGCGCCCGCACAGGAACTTTGCAATGACGCTCGCCGCCAATTCCGGAACTTCATTTTCGCCGTCGATTGCTCAGCGCGCGCCGTCTCGCAAGCAACGCCGTTCCCCATCGACCAGTACTCTCGGCATCAGTGTGGTCACCCTGGCAGCGCTAATCGGACTGTGGTTCCTGGCCGCGCATTTCGAGTGGGCGTCGCCACTGTTCCTGCCGCCACCCGCCGAAGTGCTGACCCAATTCAGCGCCGTCTGGGCCGATGGCTATGCCAACGGCACGCTCCTCGAGCACACACTCGCCAGCCTTGGCCGTATCGGCGCCGCACTCGGCGTCGGCATTTTCCTTGGCATTCCGCTTGGCCTGCTGATGGGGCTCAATCGCTGGGTCAAGGGCATTTTCAGCGTCCCGATCGATCTCTACTGGGGCTTGCCTCCGCTAGCCTACCTGCCGCTGCTGATCATCTGGCTGGGCATCGGCGAGACCTCCAAGATCGTGCTCCTGTCGCTGTCGACCTTTGCCCCGATCTGCTTTGCCGCACAGGCTGGTGTTCGGTCGGTGCCGGCCGAACGGATCAATGCCGCGCTGTCGCTTGGCGCCAGCCGCCTGCAACTGTTCACCAGCATCATCCTGCCCTCCGCATTGCCGGAAATCATGACCGGCCTGAAGATCGCCATTGGCGCCGGACTGTCGACACTGGTCGCGGCCGAGTTGATCGCAGCCCAGTCAGGCCTTGGCTACATGATCATGTCGGCCGCCAATTTCCTCGCCACCGATGTCGTCTTCGTCGGCCTCATCGTCATTGCCATCCTCGCCTTCGCCTTCACCAGCGGTATGCGCTGGCTGGAGCACAGGCTCATCCCCTGGAAGGGCAAGCTCTGAGGCTTGGCTCAACGCAGTCCGTATCGCTGAAGGAACAACCCGATGTCCAGCAACAGCCGTCCGCTCGACCTATATTGGTATCTGCCGACCCATGGCGATGGACCGTATCTCGGTACGGACGAGAGGCACCGTCCGGCCACCTTCGGCTATCTCAAGGAGATCGCTCAGGCGGCTGACCGGCTTGGCTTCAAGGGTGTGCTCCTCCCCACGGGTACGAGGTGCGAAGACGCCTGGATCGTGGCGGCTGGACTGGTCCCGCTCACTGAACGGCTGAAATTCCTCGTGGCGCTGCGGCCAGGCAGCGGAACGCCGGCGCTGTTCGCACGGCATGCGGCGACGCTCGACCGCATTTCAGGTGGCCGTGTCCTGCTCAATGTCGTCACGGGTGCCGATCCGGTCGACCTTGCCGGCGACGGCAACAAGCTCAGCCATGGCGAGCGCTATGCGCAGACCGACGAGTTCCTGACCATCTGGCGGCGCATCCTTTCCGGCGAACCGGCTGACTTCGAGGGCAAATACCTTTCCGCCCACGGCACCGACATTTCTTTCCCACCTGTTCAGAAGCCCCATCCGCCGCTTTGGGCGTCACCGTCTTCGTGTCGATCCGCACCAATTCGCACAGCCATGAATGGCTGCGGCGGTTTCCGAGGTCATCCAGGAGTTTCCCGAAGTGGTCGAGTTCTATCGCATGAGTGGCGATGTCGACTATCTCCTGCGCGTCGTGGTGCCCGACATTGCCGCTTACGACGCCTTCTACAAGCGGCTGATCGCCAAGATCGAGATCCGCGACGTGTCGTCGTCCTTCGCCATGGAGCAAATCAAGTACACGACCGAAATTCCGCTCGACTACATGGTGCTGGACAAGGAATCGGGCGCCAACGCCGCTTGAGCTGAAGGAACCGCTCAGTTCTTTTTCTTGTTGAGGAAACTCCAGGGTGAGTTCACCGGCAGCGTGATCGTGTCCGGCACGCTGTCGGCCGCCACCACATCGGCCTTGCGCACGGTGTAGCCGGACTGGATGACGCTGACGCCATCGAGGATAAACAGCTGGCTTTTCTCCATATCCGGCTTCAGTGTGCCGGTAACCGAGACCGGCTGGTAGGCTTCCGACATCTTGTAGGGCCGAGCCGGCGTGAC
>NZ_JBHUGY010000005.1:0-43821 GCF_042682105.1 Mesorhizobium calcicola | reverse complement strand
CCATGGACGGGAATCCTGGTGGTGTTCGAGCAAGGCCCCAGCTCTTCCGACTTTGTCGGCGTACGTCCTGGAGATCAGTCTGGCGCCAGCTCCAGTTCATCGAACTGCATAGTCCGGTGGCGTCAGACTCGATGACATATCCGGCGGGACCAATTCCGATCCGTCGCTGAGCAGCACCGAATGCTCCCTTGACCGCCACACACCCCAAAACACACCCCAAAAAACAAACCCGAAACTCACCAACACAGCACCAAAAGGCCACGTCGACACCGCTTTTCAGCTGATCCGAGCCATCGATGATCAGGTCGGAAGCGCCGACGTCGATGTAGTAGCCCGAACCACGCCGCAGATACTTCATGAACAGGCCTGACTCGTCATCGCCCCAGTCGAGCATGAAGCCGGCCTTCTCCAGACCCGCGTAG
Source organism: Mesorhizobium calcicola (assembly GCF_042682105.1). NCBI lineage: Bacteria > Pseudomonadati > Pseudomonadota > Alphaproteobacteria > Hyphomicrobiales > Phyllobacteriaceae > Mesorhizobium > Mesorhizobium calcicola. The sequence continues at coordinate 43,399 of NZ_JBHUGY010000005.1, read as the reverse complement.
AATTTTGCATCGCGCTTCTTCATCTCGGCGTAAGCCGGGATCTGAAATTCGTGCAGGATCTTGTAGGGCAGGGAGGCAAAGACGAGATCCGCCTTGCCGTGGTCATGCCGCTCTGAACCGCCTGTTCCGAGTAGAGGGACCCCAGCCCGATCTCCATCAACGTGTCGGACTTGACGATATGGGTGGTCGAGCGTTGCACCATGGTGACATCGACGCCGGCTTCCCAAAGTGCCGGCTGCTATGTCGTGGGCGGAATTGTTCGAACCGACGACAACAGCTTTTTTGCCGGCATAGGCATCGGGGCCGACATGCTTCGATGAGTGATGCTGATCGCCCTTGAAGTTTTCCATGCCTTTGAATTTCGGCACATTGGCCTTGCCCGATTGTCCCGTGGCAGCACCAGTTGCTTCGGCTTCAGTGTGATGTCCTTGCCGTCGCGGTGGACGACGACGATCCATTCCTTTGTCTTGTCGTCATAGGAGGCGCTCTGGCCTCGGTCGAGGACCAGTAGTTCAGCTCCATCACCTGGTGTACATTTCCAGCCAGTCGCCGATCTTGTCCTTTGGCGAGAAGACCGGCCAGTTCTTCGGGAAATCGATATAGGGCAAATGGTCGTACCAGACCGGATCATGCAGGCAGAGCGACTTGTAGCGCTTGCGCCAGCTGTCACCGGGCCGCTCGTTCTTCTCGATGATGATTGTGGAACGCCGAGCTGCCGCAGCCGCGCACCGAGCGCGATGCCGCCCTGAGCGCCGCCGATGAGCACCGTGTAGGCTGCGTCTTGAGCCGAGCTCAGTGCTTCCTGTTTTTCTCGCGTTTCTTCCTTCCAGTCGGCTCGGTTCTGCCCGAGCCATGCTGGCGGCCCATCGGCGCGTGCGAAACCGCCGGCTCCTCTGTGGCTTCACCACTCGGCCATGGTGTGTCAGCAGCGTCCATGATCTTGCCGTCCCCGTCAGCCTGAGTGTGCCAGATAGCGCGCGCGCCACCTCGGTCCTCGAAGCTGATCATCCGTCGATCAGCCCATCACTCTCGGTCGCATCCTCGCCCTGGCGATGGCAAAGTGGGATGGCCTGGTCTTTGCGACACTGCTTGAAGCAGCATGTCGCGGACCTGGTCGCGGCCTTCCATGGTCTGATGTCCCAGGTGAAGGTGACGAGCCGGTCGCGCCAGTAGCAGTCCCATCCTGAAAGCATCATCGACCGCTTTCTCGATGTCATTGGCTGGCCTAATGGCGGCGCCGAATTGTTCGAGCAGGTCGCGACAGTTTCTCTGTGTCTGGGGCCTTGTCGAGCATCAGCTTTCCTCGCCGTGGAATCCAGATCGTCATGGTGGCTCCGAGGCCGGACGTGCCGGCCGAACGAGAAGTATCGGCGAGATGACGGCCTTCGTCACGCCCTCCCACCATAGTTTTCAGTGGTTTCAATGGCTTGTCTGGAAATTGGGGTCACCGGTTGACTCACCAGCCAGACCGGGCCGCGCCAGTAGCGCTTGGCATCGAAGCGTGGATCGCCGGGATCATGCGACGGCACGACGTAGCGCGCGTTGGCGGCAAGGCGCTCGACGGTGGCGGCCAGCGCTTGCGCACGAGCCGTGGGGATGGCCGCGAAGGCCGGCAGGATGCCGCCGACGGAGGCGCTGTCGATCCGTTTTCCTGTGATGCGGTCGAGACAAAGATACTGGCCCTGCGCATCGCTCCAAAGCCGTTCCATCGCCGCCAGGCCTTTTTCAGCGCGGGCACGATTGGCGGCGGCAATCGCGGTGTCGCCCAGCGCTTGCGCGAGATCGGCAAGATCGGCCGCGGCGCGGATCAGGATGGCGTTGAAGCCGGGATCGACGACCTGGAACGGCGAGGCGTCATGCAGCCTGGCATTGTCCCAGCCAAGCCCGCGAAAGTGCTGCACCAGCCAGATGTAGCGGTCGTACTGTTCCCGTGTCGGACGGTGCGCCGGGTCGGCGTGCAGGGTGTCGCGGCGGATGTAGGGCTCGACGCCTTCGGTCGGCACGCGCTCGAAGGCATCGTCCCAGTCGATGGAATTGTCGCGGCCGGACTCCCAGGGATGGATGATGGCGACCAGCCCCTCGCCCTTGGGGTCGCGGGTTTCGTAGAACCATCGATGCCAGGCATCGATCTTCGGCAGCAGCGCGCTGGCGCGTTCTCTTGCGAGCGTCTTGTCCCTAGCGCGGTCGAACAGGCGGCGCACTGCAAAGCCGGCGACGGCCGGCTGGGTGATGCCGGAGGTGGCCGTCGGCCGGCCGGTCCGCCAGACCTCCGGGCCGGGAAAATAGCCGTCGTTCCAGACATGGAAGACGATATGCGGCACCATGCCGTCCGGCCACTGGTGCGCGAACAATGTCTCGATCTCGGTCCATGCGCGCGCCTCGTCATAGTGGGCAAGGCCGAGCGCGGTCAGGCAGGAATCCCAGTTCCACTGGAACGGATAAAGGCCTTTGGTCGGGACGGTGTAGGCGCCCTGGTCGTTCTCTTTCAGCACCTCGACGGCGCGGGCGATGATGTCGTTGGTGGCAGAAGCAGTCATGGATGTTCGTGGGCTTTCGATGTCAAAGGGCATTGGTGGTTTCAGGATCGAACCAGCGGATGCGGTCGGGTTTGGGCGCCAGGCGCAGGTGATCGCCGACCTTGACGCTGGCATTCGATTCCAAGATGGCGCGGAACAGGCCGCCCTCGACATCGCAGGTGACCAGCGTGTGCGGTCCGAGCGGCTCGATGACACGCACGGTGGCGTACAGACCCTCGCCGCCGGCATCGACGTCCTCGGGGCGGATGGCGAATTCCAGCTTCTGCCTGTCTGATTTGGGGCCGGGGAGCGTCAGCCCGGCAACGCTCCAGCTGCCGTTCGCGGTCTTCGTCGCGGGCAGGAAATTCATCGGCGGATTGCCGATGAAGGAGCCGACGAAGCGCGCGGCCGGATTGCGGTAGACCTCGACCGGCGACGCAGCCTGGACGATGCGGCCCTGATGCATGACGGCGATGCGGTCGGCCAGGCTCATCGCCTCGACCTGGTCGTGGGTGACGTAGATGGTGGTGGTCCTGGAGGCGGCGAGCACGCCCTTGAGTTCGGCGCGCATTTCCAGCCGCAGCAGCGCGTCGAGATTCGACAGCGGCTCGTCCATCAGGATGACGTCGGGCTCCATGGCGAGCGCGCGGGCGACGGCGACGCGCTGGCGCTGGCCGCCGGACAGCTGGCCGGAATAGCGGTTCAGCAATTGCTCGATATGCATGAGTTCGGCGGTGCGGGCAACGCGGCGCTCGACCTCTTGCTGCGGCAATTTCTTCATCCGCAGGCCGAAGGCAATGTTCTCGAACACGGTCAGATGCGGAAAGACGGCATAGTTCTGGAACACCATGGCAATACCGCGGTCGCGCGGCTGCAGATGGTCGACGCGGCGGCCGCCGATCCAGACCTCGCCCTGGCTCGGCGTCTCCAGCCCGGCGACGATCCTCAGCAGCGTGGTCTTGCCGCAGCCCGATGCGCCGAGCAGCACCATGAATTCCTGATCGGCGATGGTGAGGTCGACCTGATGCAGCGCGGTGAAGCCACCGAAGCGCTTGGCCACGCCCTTGATCGCGATTTCAGCCATGAGCGGTCTCCGTGTCGCGCGTCATCGGTTGGCGATCCCCCACATGGCGAACAGATATTTCCTGACGGCGAAGATGAAGATCAGCGCCGGTACGACCAGCGCCGCACCGCCGGCGAATTTGAGATAGAGCGGCGATTCACCAAGGCTCTGCAAAAGGAAGGCGGTCAGCGTGCGGTTCTCGATGGTCAGCACGGCGGCCGCAAACACCTCGTTCCAGGAGATGGTGAAGGCAAACACCGCCGAGGCCGCGATACCGGGTAGCGCCAGCGGCAGGATGACCTTGCGAAAGGCCTGCCAGCGCGTGCAGCCGAGCGTCCACGCCGCCTCCTCGAGCTCGACCGGAATGCCGGAGAACAGCGAGAAGGTGACGAGCACGGCGAACGGCAGCGCCAGCGTGGTGTGGACCAGCGCCAGCCCGATGGCGGTGTCGTCGAGACCGGTGCGGATGAACATCACCGCCAGCGGCAATGCCAGCAGCGGCAGCGGAAAGGCGCGCGTCATCAGCACCAGGAAGCGGAAGGTTCCCTTGCCCGGAAAGTCGAAGCGCGACAGCGCGTAACCGGCCGGTGCGCCGAAGCCGATGGCGAGGATCATCGTCAGGGTGGCGACCAGGACCGAGTTCCACAGCGCCCTGGCGACGCCGGCGAAATTGATGAAGAAGGACAGGCTGCCAAAATCAAAGGACGGGAAGAAGCGCTTGGGAAAGGCCGTGACCTCGCCCGGCGACGACAGCGCGTTGACGATCAGGAGGTAGATCGGCAACAGCACCCAGACGCAAAGTATGATGGCGGTGGCAATCAGCAGCCAGTCGCCGGCCTTGCGCGCATCGGCGGTCGCGGCAGCCGGTGCTTGCGTGACCGCGCTCATATGCGCGCCTCCTTCATATCCGTGCCTCTTTGGGCACGCGCAGCACCCTGAGGAAAAACAGCGTGAAGCCGATCGAGACGGCCAGGATGAGCAGCGCCGAAGCGGCGGCGACATTGCGGTCCTGCAGCGTGAATTGCCAGTTGTAGGTCTCGCCCATCAGCACCGGCAGATTGGTGCCGCCAAGGGCTGCGACGACGGCGAAGACCTCGAAGGCGAGGATGACGCGCAGGATGATCGCCGTCTGCAGGCTGGGGCGCAGCAATGGCAGCGTGATGCGCCGGAAGCGCTGCCATGGGCTTGCCCCGAACACTTCCGCCGCCTCGTAATATTCCTTGGGGATCAGGCCCATGCCGGCGACGAGGATGACCATCATGATCGCGGTGGCCCGCCAGATCTCGGCCAGCGCCACGGCGATGAAGATGGTGAGCTTGCTCTGGTAGCCGAGGAACATGACCGGCTTGTCGACGACGCCGAGGCTGGAAAGCAGCGTGTTGAGGAAACCCGACTGGTCGAAGATGGCGAGCCAGATCAGGCCGGCCGCGAGATCGGAAATGCCGAGGGGAATGGCAAAGACATAGAGGGTGGCACTGCGCCCGGTTTCCAGCCGCGACACCACGCTTGCCATCAGCAACGCCATGACCAGCTGGATCGGCACGACGATGGCCGCCAGCAGCAGTGTGTTGCGGACGGTGACCGGGAATTTCCAGCTGCCGGCCATGGTGCGGAAATTGTCGAGGGTGAAGGCGCCGTCGCGGGTCACCGCCTCGAAAGCGACTAGTGCGAACGGGTAGAGGAAGAAGATGCAGAGGAACAGCGTCGCCGGCATCAGCAGCAGATAGGGCAGAGCCTTGCCGTGCATGGTGGTGTCCTTTGCGTGCTGCGGTCGAGTGCTGCAGTCTGGGCGCCCGGAGTGCAACAAACTCCGGGCGCCCCCTCGGGAGGATCTTAATCGACCGGGCAAGCGCCGGCGGATGGCTTGTCGGGCGCCCAGCACGGCGCCTTCGACTGGTCGATGATCGCCTTGAGCGCCGTCGCTTCTTCGCCGAGCACGGCATGGACATCTTCGCCGCCGAGCACGATGCGCTCGAAGCTGTCGGTGTAGACCTGGTTGAACTTGCCGCCGAGATCGCCGAGCCCCATCGGCAGCAGCGCCGGCAGCGCGTCGGATGCACCGGTCATGGTGGCGATCGCCGGGCTGAAAGCCTTGACCGAGGCCGGCATGTCGTCGGGCAGCTTGACGTCGACGACCGGAAAGAAATTGGTCGCCTTGAGCGTGGCGATCTGGGTTTCAGGCTTCAGCATATAGGCGACCAGCGCCTTGGCCTTGTCCATGTCAGGCGAGGTCTTCGGAATGGCGACGCCGGCTACAACCGGCATGAAGCCGCGACCGGCGGGGCCGGCCGGCGCCGGGAAGGCGACGAAGTCGTCCGGCTTCTTGTTGAAGGCGTCGGCGAGCCGCGCGACATGATCGAACGCCACCCAGACTTCGCCTGAAAGCAGCGGCTCCTGCATGAAGGCGTAGTTGGTCGAGTTCGGGTTGGTGTATTGCCACAATTCCTTGAACTTGTTCCACGCCGTTTCGGCTTCGGCTGAGCGGAACTTGGTCACCATCGAGCCGGTGTAGGACGGATAGAGGAAACCCTCGAAAAAGCGATGCTTCAGGCCCTTGGGGCCGGCCGGAAAACCGAATTTCGGCGAACCGGTTTTTTCGGCGATGTTCTTCGACCATTCGATCAGTTGGTCGTAGGTGATGGTGTTGAGATCGACGCCTGCCGGCAGATATTGCAGGGCCTGTTTGTTGGCCGCCATCAGGTAGGTGGCCTGCATCCACGGCATGTATTTCTGCTCGCCGGTGCCGAGCATGCCGAGCTTCCTGTAGGCCTCGTTGACCTTGACCCCACCGACGTCGACGCTGGACAGATCGGTGAGGTTCGCGCCGACAGTCGAGAAGTCGCCATGCAGGCCGCCAAGCAGGCCGATGGTGCCGGAGCCGGCCTGCAGCTCGGCCTGCAAGCGGGTGAGCCATGGGCCGTCCTCGGCGACCTGATAGTCGACGGGACCGTCGAAACCCTTCAGCACCTCGTCGCGCATCTTCTGGGTTTCCTCGACCGGACGCGCCTGCGTCGACCAGAACAGCACCTGCTGGGCTTGCGCGCCGCCCGAGGCGATCGATAACGCCAGCGCGGCGCCGGCCAGTGTCTTCAACGCTTTCATCATGGTCTTCCTCCCTGGATATGCGCCGTCAGGCGGCGTCAGCTTCTTGTCCGCGGTGCGGGTCCATGGCTTGCGCGCGCAACCAGCGTCGGCCGGATCAGCCGCGTCAGTGGTGCGGCGGGCCTGTCGGCGATGATTGTGAGCAGCATGTCGGCGATCTCGCGTGCGCACTGGCGGATCGAGGCATCGAAAGTGGTGAGGCCTGGCGGCGCGTAGGCCGACGCGGCGATATTGTCGAAGCCGATGACGGAGAGGTCGCGCGGCACGCTGAGACCAGCGCGGGCGGCCTCCTCCATCACGGTCAGCGCCAGTTCGTCGAACAGAGCGACGATGGCCGTCGGCCGGTCGGGCCGCTTTAGCATCCGGTTGACGGCCTCGATGCGGGCTTCGTGATCGAAGCGCGGCGCCGTCACCACGTCGAGCCGCACCCACGGATCGCCGCGCCGGGCGATGGCCGCGGCGAGGCCGTCTTGTCTGAGATGCCGGAAGGTCATCGGCTCGGAAATCGTCACCAGGCCGAAATGGCGATGGCCTAGCTCATAGAGCATGTCGAAAGCCTCGCCGAAGGCGTGCGCGCCGTCGGTGTCGAGCCAGTTATAGGCAAAGTCGCTCTCGATCAGCCGGCCGTGGGCAACGAACGGAAAGCCGCGCTCGCGCAGATAGGCGAGGCGCTCGTCGACTTCGGCGATACGCGTGACGACGACGCCATCGGCACGCCCGGATTCGACGACATGACGCAGCACCGACAGTTCAGAATGACCAAAGGCCGCGGTGGCCAGGATCAGGTCGGCGCCGTGCGACACCAGCCCTTCCCCAAGCCCGGTGACGAATTCGCCAAGGAAGGAATCGACAAGGTTCGGCCCGCGGATCGGCAACACAAGGCCGACGAAACCACTGCGGCCGGAGACCAGCGTGCGCGCCGCGGTGTTGGGCACGTAGCCAGCCTGGCGCGCCGCCTGCGCGACACGCTCGCGCGTCTTGAGGGCGATCTGTTCATGGCCGGCAAGCGCCCGCGAGACCGTGGTGATCGACAGGTCGAGGCTTGCCGCAAGCTCTTTCAGCGTGATGACGCGGGTCGTCATCGTTCCTCCCTCAGACGAATTTGAAACGTTTGTAATCGCCTTTCGCAAAATTGCAAACGTTTTAAATCTCAGTTGAGAGCTTGTTCCGGGAGAGCCCGTCGTCCGTGAGAAGCGGCCTCAGCCAAGGCGCGAGATGGAGTGCAGGCGGCCATCGGTGCGGCGAGCCCGAACATGGCAATGCCAGCAGCCCACCCGACATCCCGGGCTCGGTCGATCCGGATCGAATACGCTCTACTGAAGCGTGCGCGCTGGCGGCTGGCCGGCGTGATCCCGGGCGATGCCGGCATCGGCATCCTCTGCTCCAAACGAACGGTCGAGGCCCGTCGCCACCACCGAGACCCTGAAGCGGCCTTCCATGCTCTTGTCGAAGATGGCGCCGACGATGATGTCGGCGTCCTCATAGACCTCCTCGCGGATGCGGGTGGCGGCCTCGTCGACCTCGAACAAGGTCATGTCCCTGCCGCCCGATATCGAGACAAGGACACCCTTGGCGCCCTTCATCGACACTTCGTCGAGCAACGGGTTGGCGATCGCGGCTTCCGCCGCCTTCATCGCCCGGCTCTCGCCGGAGGCCTCGCCGGTTCCCATCATGGCGCGGCCCATGTCGCGCATCACCGATTTCACATCGGCGAAGTCGAGATTGATCAGGCCTTCCTTGACGATCAGGTCGGTGATGCAACTGACGCCGGAATAGAGCACGCGATCGGCGATGACGAACGCATCGGCGAAGGTGGTCTTGGCATCGGCGATCCGGAACAGGTTCTGGTTGGGGATGACGATCACCGTGTCGGCGCTCTCGCGCAGCCGCTCGATACCCTCTTCGGCCATCTGCATGCGGCGCCTGCCCTCGAAGGCGAAAGGCTTGGTGACGACGCCCACGGTCAGGATGCCGGCCTTGCGCGCCGCCTGGGCGATGATCGGAGCAGCACCGGTTCCCGTGCCGCCGCCCATTCCGGCGGTGACGAAGCACATATGCGTGCCAGCCAGATGGTCCATGATCTCGTCGAGCGATTCTTCGGCCGCGGCGCGGCCGATCTCGGGAAGCGATCCGGCGCCCAATCCCTCGGTGACGTGGGCGCCAAGCTGGATCAGCCGCGTTGCCTTCGACATGGTCAGCGCCTGCGCGTCGGTGTTGGCGGCGATGAACTCGGTTCCCTGAAGCTGCTCCGCGATCATGTTGTTGACGGCGTTGCCGCCGCCGCCGCCAACGCCGATAACGGTGATCTTGGGTCTCATCTCGGAGATTTCGGGCTTCTTGAACTCGGCCATGCCTGTTTCTCCTTCGCCATTGCGCGCGCTTCACGACCCGTCCGCAGACTGCCTATGGGGGACATTGCAATCGAGCGGCATGACGCGAATCAGTCCGTTCGGATGGGTACCTCAAAAAGCCAGAGAGCGGCCAGAGGTGCAAGTGCGGGAAAGGTCAAGATTTGTGATGACTAGTTTGCAAGCCGCAGCCGAGAGGCTTGACAGCCTGGTTGCGAGACCCGGTCCATGGCCGCATTGCCAACACGGCTTGCGGCGCTGCGATCGATGCGTCTATCATTCCAGCCGAGAAGTCGCTGACAACGGCCCACACACGGCGTTCAGCCAGCAAACAATGACTTGCGGCGAACGTTGTCTCAGCTGCGTAGATTTCAGAACGAATGAAGTAGCGCACCACCAATGGCCGACAGAACACAATTCGGGTTGACCGCCGTCGACACCGTTCCCTTGCACGAGAAAGTCTATCTGGAGCTGGTCAGAGCCCTGATGTCCGGGCAGTTCCTGCCTGGCCAGAAGCTGACCTCGCGCAAGCTCGCCAAGGAACTTGGCACCAGCGACATGCCGGTGCGCAGCGCCTTCATGCGGCTGCAGGCGCTGCGGGCGCTGAGCCCGATGCCGAACGGCAGCATGGAAGTGCCGGTCATTTCGGCCGAACGGTTTTCGCAGTTGACCGCCGTGCGGACGATCCTCGAAGGCTCGGCGACTGAATTTGCGACAAAGCTCATCAACGGCAACAATCTGCGGACCATCAGACGCCACTGCAGCGACCTGACTTTGGCGGCCCGCCAGGGCGATATCGACGACTATCTGCGCAAGAACCACGACTTCAAATTCTCGATCTATCGCCATTGCGGCAATGAGCAGATGATCTTCCTGATCGAGACCGTATGGATGCAGGTTGGCCCTTTCCTGCGGAACCTGGCCATGGGATTCGAGGACGATCTCGCCTCCATTCTCGACATCGACTACCACGAGGAAGTCGTCGCGGCGATCGAGGCTCAGGACGGGGAGCGCGCGCGCACGGCCATCGTTCGCGACATCGACGAAGGCGCGACACATATCCTTCAGCAGGCCAGATTTCCGGAAGCGAGAACCGCAGCGCGGAGGATTTGACGGATTGGAGGTCTCTTGGCAGCCGGGATTTCATCGTTCGCTTCGGTGGAGCAAACATTCGCGATTGGGCGAGGCCTCCCCAACTTCGTCATCCCTGGGCGAAGCAGGAGCGGAGCTTCGTCGCGGAGACCCCGGGATCCATGCCGGGACCTTGGCCGCAGGGTGCCGCGGGGCAGAATTCTGCACCGTAGCGGCGCTTTGAGGTCGCGGCATGGATCCTCGGGTTTGCGCTGCGTCGCTGCGCTCCTTGCTCCGCCCGTGGATGACGACGCGATGGAGCGAGGCGGGTCCGACATCGCCGTTCAAAAGCCACTTGGCTTTCCGTCTTGTTGCCTCTATGTTGCGATCGCAGATCGCGCAATTGGTTTTGAAATGCCTCCCGACATCCCAGCTAGTGACTTGAAAAATTAAGGAAAAACTCCGGCGGCAGCCGCAGTTTGTTTTCAAAAACTCACCAGCCATCTTTACCAGGGACAGTGTAGCCGATCAGGCTACGGCGCCTTCAAAAACCAGGAGGTTAGAAATTGAGCGATGCAATTGCGGACGTTTTGAACTGGCTTGAAAGCCGAAACGACATCCAGAGCCTGAGGGCGGCTGTGTGCGACCTCAACGGCGTCATGCGCGGCAAGCGCATCCCGGTCGAACAGGCACGCAAGGCGCTGGAAGGCAAGCTGCGCATGCCTTATTCCCTGATCGGGCTCGACATCTGGGGCGAGGACATCGAAGGCAACACGCTGGTTTTCTCGACCGGCGACGCCGACGGGCTTTGCCAATGGACGGGGCGCGGCATTCTCCCGGTGGCCTGGACGGCGCACCCGACGGCGCTTGTCCCGCTCTGGCTCGCCGACGAAACCGGCGCGCCGTATCTTGGCGATCCACGGCGGGCGCTGGCCCGCATTCTCGATCGCTACAAGGCCTTGGGATTGACCCCGGTCGCGGCGACGGAACTCGAATTCTATCTGGTCGATCCGCAATCGCAGCGGCCGGTCGGGCCAGTCTCGCCGGTCACCGGGCGCCGTCTCGATTCCGACGCGGCACTTTCGATCGATGAGATCGACGACTTCGAATCCTTCATCCACGACGTCTACGAAGCCTGCAGAACGCAAGGCATTCCCGTCGACACGGCCATTGCCGAAAATGGCGTCGGCCAGTTCGAGATCAATCTGAACCACGTCGCCGACGCCCTGCGCGCGGCTGACGATGCCGTGTTGTTCAAGCGCACGGTGAAGGGCATCGCCCGCAAGCACGGTTTTGCCGCCTGTTTCATGGCCAAGCCCTATGGCGACCGCGCCGGCAACGGCTTTCACGTGCACTTCAGCCTGACCGACGCCGAGGGGCGCAACGTCTTCGACGACGGCACCGATCAGGGCTCGGAAATCATGCGCCATGCCGTCGGTGGGCTGCTCGCGGCGATGGCCGAGAGCACGCTGGTATTCGCGCCGCACTTCAATTCATACCGCAGGCTGCGGCCAAGATCCTATGCGCCGACCGCCGTGGCCTGGGGCTATGAGAACCGCATGGTCGCGATCCGCATTCCGGGCGGCCCGACGGGTGCGCGCCGGATCGAGCATCGCGTTTCGGGAGCGGACGCCAATCCCTATCTCGTGCTTGCCGCCATATTGGGCGCAGCACTGATCGGCATCGAAAGACAGATGTCGCCGGGCGATCCGACCGGGAGCGACGGGCAAGGGCTTGTGCCGGCCAAGCTGCCGCCGGACTGGGCCTCCGCGATCGCCAGTTTCGAGAGCGGGACACATGTGGCCGAGATCTTTCCGGCGATCCTGCGCGACTCCTTTGTCGCCTGCAAACGCCAGGAACTGAATACATTCGCCCTCAACGTCAGCGACTTCGAGATCGAGACCTACCTGGAAAGCGTCTGAGTATTTACGAGGACAGCTCGGCCTTCAGCACCGAGACCGCCACTTCGCTGTTGTGGACATACTCGTTGGCATCCGGCTGCCTCTGCAGCAGCAGGATGAAAAGAAGGTCGGTCAGCGCCAGCTGCGCGTCGCGCGCGGTGATTGAGGACGAGCGCGCACGCTCCTCGTCGGCGATGGTGTAAAGGCAGATGTCGGAAACCCGGCTCAGCGGATTGTCGTGGACGCCGGTGACGGCGATCACCATCGTGCCGCGCTTGCGGGCCAGCTCGGCGATGCGCAAGGTTTCGATGCTGGCGCCCGAGTAGGACAGTGCGAACAGCACATCGCCGGGCCCGAGCGTCGAGACATTGGCCATCTGGACGTGGCTGTCGCTGTCGTGCAGGACATTGCGGCCGAGCTTCATCAGCTTGTAGGAGAAATCGCGCGCCACCAGCGAGGAAGCGCCTACGCCTACCAGATGGATGCGGCGCGCGCCATCCAGCAGTTCCAGCGCTCTGGAGATGATCCGCTCCGTGTTGGCGGCGACGGTCCGCTGCATCGACAGAAGCTTGCTGCCGATCAGTTTCTTCAGGATGACCTGGTAGCCGTCGCCGACCTCGATCGAACCGTGGATCATGCCCGCCGGTACCTGCCATTCCTGCGCCTTGGCCTCGCTGACGGCGAGCTTCAGCTCCTGATAGCTGGCATAGCCGAGCTTCTGACTGAACTTGACGACGCTCGACTGGCTGCGTCCGATCTCGGCCGCCAGAGCGGCCGTCGACAGGCGCAGCATCTGGTCAGGATTGTCGACGATGTAGCGGCCGATCTCACGATCGCCGGGCGCCATGCCGTCGAGCTTCGCATTGATCCTGTTCAGAACGGACACGGGATCCCCTTTATGCGTTTCAGGCCGGCAAGCCGCACAGCGTGCCAAGATAGGAATAAAATATTCCAATTCTGATTGACAGCCAAGAACGCACAATTAATTCTCGACCTTTATCACACAAGGTTTCGGCGCATGGACAGACTGCGGATCGTCGGCGGACAGAGACTGGAAGGCGCGGTCACCATATCCGGTGCCAAGAATGCCGCCCTGCCGCAGATAGCAGCCGCCCTGCTCAGCCCCTACCCGCTCGAACTGACCAACCTGCCTGCCGTGACCGATGTCGAAAACATGCTCGGCGTGGTGCGCCTTCACGGCGCCGAAGTGACGCGGTCGGCCCATGCCGCGACGATCAACACCAGCGCCGCCGTTTCCAAGGAGACGTCCTACGATACGGTGCGGAAAATGCGGGCGACGGTGCTCGTCCTGGCGCCGCTGCTCGCTCGTTTCGGCCATGCGCGGGTTTCACTGCCGGGCGGCTGCGCGATCGGCGCGCGGCCGGTCGACATGCATGTCGCGGCGCTCGCCGCGCTGGGCGCCCGGATCGCCATCGAGAACGGTTCGATCGTCGCATCGGCGCCGAACGGGCTGACCGGCACGCGCATCGTCTTGAGTTCGCCGTCGGTCGGGGCAACGGAAACCGCCATGATGGCGGCGACCACGGCAAAGGGCGAAACCGAAATCCTCAACGCGGCGCGCGAGCCCGAAGTGGCGGACCTCGCCGCTTGCCTCAACGCCATGGGCGCGCGCATCGAGGGCGCCGGCACGCACCGCATCTTGATCGCGGGCGACACAGACTGGCACGCCGCCAGGCACGACATCATCCCTGACCGCATCGAGGCCGGCACCTATGCCATCGCCGCCGCCATCACCGGTGGCCAGCTAGAACTGACCCACGCCCGGCTCGAGCACATGGCCTCGGTGGTGCAATTGCTGGAAGCAACCGGCGTCAGCGTCTGGCCGGGCGACCGCGGGCTCATCGTGTCACGTGATCGGCCGCTCAAGGCGGTCGACGTCACGACGGAACCCTATCCGGGGTTTCCGACCGATCTCCAGGCGCAGTTCATGGCGCTGATGTGTTGCGCGGAGGGCGCATCGCTGCTGCGTGAAACCATCTTCGAGAACCGCTTCATGCATGTTCCCGAACTGATGCGGCTCGGCGCCAACATCAAGCTGCAGGGCACCACGGCGTTGGTGCGCGGTGGCGCGAAGCTGCATGGCGCGCCGGTGATGGCCACCGATCTGCGCGCTTCGGTGTCGCTGGTGCTGGCGGCGCTGGTGTGCGAGGGCGAGACGACCATCAACCGCGTCTATCACCTCGACCGCGGCTATGAACAACTCGACCGCAAGCTGCGCCTTTGCGGCGCCGACATCGAGCGGCTGAGCGCATGAACAGCGGCGCGGATTATTTCCTCGGCGTCGACGGCGGCGGCACCGGCTGCCGGGCTCGCATCGAGGATGCGGACGGAGCCGTGCTGGGACAGGGCCTGTCGGGTCCGGCGACAACGCGGCTCGGCATCGACGCGGCCTGGGCCTCGATTGCGAAAGCTTTTGGCGCGGCGATCGAGGAGACAGGGTTCGGACCGGCCGAGACCGCCCGGATCAGCGCCGGCATCGGCCTTGCCGGCATCGGCCGCAAGGGCGCGCTGGAAGCGTTGCGGGCGATCGCGCATCCGTTTGCCAGCATCGATTTCGTCAGCGATGGCGTCGGCGCCTGCCTTGGCGCGCATTCCGGTCAGGACGGCGCCATCGTCATCGCCGGCACCGGCTCGATCGGCCTTGGCTTCGTCGATGGCCGCGACCTGCGCGTCGGCGGCTATGGCTTCCCGATCTCCGACGAGGGCAGCGGCGCCGACCTTGGACTGAAAGCTGTGCAGTTGGCGTTGCGCGCCCATGACGGACGGCACGAGCGGACGGCGCTGCTGGCAGAGGTGATGCAGCGCTTCGAGGGCGACCCGATGGAAGCGGTCGCCTGGATGGACCGCGCCAGCGCCACGGACTATGCGGCCCTGGCGCCGATGGTGATGCGCCACGCCGACCAGGGCGATCCGGTCGGGCGGCGCATCCTCCAAAGTGCGGCCGAGCAGATCGACACGCTGGTGCGGGTGCTGTTCGAACAAGGCGCACCGCGCGTGACCTTGCTGGGCGGCTTGTCCAGCCCTCTCGAGCCCTGGCTCTCCCCCGATGTCCGGCGCCGCCTGAAGCCCGCTGACGGCGATGCTGTCTCGGGAGCGATCATCCTTGCCAAAAGGTCTTGCGGCAGGTGAAAGCGCCTTGTCCGGATGGAATAATGTATTCCATATTTCTGTTGACGATACGAATATTCAATTCTAAAAAGTTAACAAAGAAAACAGGGTAGCAAACACGGACTGTGGTCCGTGCGCAGTGGCGCCGCTGGACGAGCCATGCTCGCCAACCGGCTGTGCCGCATGATTTTTGAAAGCACTGGGATGACCGAGCAGGGGCTGATGTCTGAGCTGGACCGGCTGGTTTCCGAAGGTCGCAACCCGAGGACGATGGACATCGACCTGCTGCCGACCATCGACGTGCTGCGCAAGATCAACGATGAGGACAAGGCTGTCCCGGCGGCGGTCGAAAGGGTCGTGCCGGACATCGCCGCCGCGGTGGACCGGATCGTGCTTGCGTTCCAGAAAGGCGCGCGACTGATCTATATGGGCGCCGGCACCAGCGGCCGGCTCGGCGTTCTCGACGCTTCGGAGTGTCCGCCGACCTTCGGCGTGCCCGAAGGCATGGTCGTCGGCCTGATCGCCGGCGGTCCCGACGCCCTGGTGCGGTCGACGGAAGGCGCCGAGGACGATCCGAAAATGGGCGCGAGGGCGCTGCAGGAGATCGGGCTCACATCAGACGACGTGGTCGTCGGCATCGCGGTCAGCGGGCGCACGCCCTATGTCATCGGCGGGCTGAACTATGCCAGGCAGGTGGGCGCAACGACGGTCGCCCTATCGTGCAATCCGGCCTCGACCATCGCCGGCATCGCCGACATTGCCATCTCGCCGGTCGTCGGCCCGGAGGTGCTCACCGGCTCGACCCGGCTGAAATCGGGAACCGCGCAGAAGCTGGTGCTCAACATGCTGACCACCGCCAGCATGATCCGCATCGGCAAGAGCTACCAGAACCTGATGGTCGACCTTAACCCCTCCAACAAGAAGCTGGTCGCCAGAGCAATCAGGATCGTCATGCAGACGACCGGCTGCGCGGCGCAGCAGGCAAAACAGGTGCTTGCCCTGACCGGCAATGATGTAAAGCTGGCGATCCTGGTGACGATCACAGGCATGGGCGTCGAGCAGGCGCGCGTGGCTCTCGGCAAGGCCGGAGGATTCCTGCGAAAGGCAATCAGCGACAGAACGGCGTGAAGGCGCATGGAACAAGGCGGCAAAGCCGCATGACGCAAGACGGCTGAAGCCGGACAAGACGGCGTGAAGCCGCATAGACTGGGCCGATACTCCAAAGCATGTGTGTCTGGAAGCGGTCCGCAGAAACTGCAAGGCATCAAGTTCAATGACAATGGGAGACGAGAATGGTTCACCTCACAAGAAAACTGCTGTCGGGCATGACGCTGTCGAGCATTACCTTGGCCGCGATGCTGAGCGTGGCTGCGGTTTCAACGCAGGCGAATGCGGCGACGCTGCATATGGCCTGGTCGCAGGACGCCACCGGGCTCGACCCGCACAAGCAGACGGCCTTTTCGTCGCTACGGCTGCTGGAGCTGATCTATGAGCCGCTGGTGCGGGTCGAAGCCAGCCTGCAGATCATCCCGGCCATCGCCACGTCCTGGGAGTTCTCCAAGGACGGCAAGGAGCTGACCTTCAAGCTCGATCCCAAGGCGAAATTCCAGGACGGCACGGCTGTCACCTCGGCCGACGTCAAGGCGTCGTTCGAGCGTATCCTCGACGAGAAGACGGGCGCGGCCGCCCGCGCCAACTTCCTGTCGATCGCCAGCATCGACACGCCCGATGTTGCCACCGTCGTCTTCCATCTGTCGCAGCCAGACGCGCCGATCCTGACGGCGATGAGCGACGTCAACGCGGCCATCGTTCCGGCAAGCGAAATCAAGGCCGGCTCGATCGGCACCAAGGCGCTCGGCTCCGGCCCGTTCAAGCTCGACAAATGGGATCCCAACGCCAAGGAAGTCCTGAGCGCCAACAAGGATTGGGCCGGCGGCCCGACCGGCGTCGACGGCATCGAGATCAGTGTGCTTCCCGACGAAGCGGCGATCCTGGCCGCCATGCGCACCAAGCAGATCGATTTCGCTCTGCTCAACGATCCGCTGGTCGCCACGCTGGTGCCGAAGGAGGCCAGCCTGCAACTGAACCGCGTGCCGGTGCTCGCCTATCACGTGCTGCAGCTCAACCCGTCGCGCAAGCCGATGACGGAGCTCAAGGTGCGCCAGGCCATCTCCTGCGCCGTCGACCGGCAGGAGGTTCTGGACACGGCTTCGCTCGGCGAAGGCAAGGTCACCGGCCCGCTGACGATCCCGGCTCTGGCAACCGATCCGAGCCAGCTGTTCTGCTACAAGCGCGACGTCGAGAAGGCCAAGAAGCTGATGTCCGAAGCCGGCTATGCCGACGGCTTTTCGGCGACGGTGATCGGCGCCACCGGCGAGCCGCCGACGGCGGCGGCGGAAGCCCAGGTCATCCAGTCGCAGCTGGCCGAAATCGGCGTCAAGCTGGATATCAAGATGATGGAGCTCAACGTCTATGTCGACGCCTGGCTGAAGGGCGATTTCGACATGGCGATCGCGCTCAACGGCGGCCGCGCCGACCCCTACACGATGTACAACCGCTACTGGACCAAGGCAGGCAATTTGCAGAAGGTGGCGAACTACATCGACGACACGCTCGACAGCCTGATGCAGAAAGGCCGCGCCGAGACCGACCCTGCGAAACGCAAGGCGATCTTCGCCGAGTTCGAGAAGCACCTCGCCGAAACGTCGCCGTGGATCTGGCTCTACACCTCGTACAGCTACACGGCGCAGCAGAAGAACATAGCCGGGTTCGTGCCGACGCCGACGGGCACGCTGTTCAGCCTGAGCAAGGTGACCATCCAGCAGTAGTCACCGCCGGCATTGGACGAGAGGTACTCTTCGCGTGAACTATCTGATGCGACGACTGGCGACGTTTCCTCTGGTCCTGCTTGGCGTGTCCATCCTGGTCTTCGTTGCGATCAGGATGGTGCCGGGCGATTCGATCACGGCAATGCTGGGCACCGAAGCCGGCCTGCTGACGCCGGCACAACGCGACTCGCTCGCCGCCTATTTCGGCATCGACCAGCCCTGGTTCATCCAGTACTGGCGCTGGATAGGCGGCATCCTGAGCGGCAATCTCGGCATTTCGGTCACCTATGGCAGGCCGGTGCTCGACGTCATCATCGAGCGCTTCCCGCTGACGCTGGAGTTGGCCGTGCTCTCGATGATCATCGCGCTTGCGGTCGGCATGCCGGCGGGGGTCTTTGCCGCCACCCGCAATGAGAAACTGTCCGACCTCGGGGTGCGCATCGTCGCCATGATCGGCCAGTCGACGCCGAGCTTCGTGCTTGGCCTGCTGATCATCTACACGCTGTCGGCCGGCTTCGGCGTGCTGCCGGCGATGGGCGAATTCGCGCCGCTCTGGCAGGATCCCTTGCGCAATCTCAGCCAGCTGATCCTGCCCGCCATCACGCTCGGCTTCGCCTTCGCCGCGTCGGTCACCCGTATATCGCGCTCGGCCATGCTCGACGTGCTGAGCGACGACTATGTCCGGACCGCGCGCAGCAAGGGCGTGTCGGCGCGCAGCGTCATCTGGCGGCATGCCCTGCCCAATGCGCTGATCCCGGTCGTCACGCTGAGCGGCATCGAGTTCGGGTATCTGCTGGGCGGCGCCGTCATCGTCGAGCAGATCTACGCCCTGCCGGGCCTCGGGCGCATGGTGCTGGATGCCATCCAGCAGCGCGACTACGCACTAGTGCAAGGCAGCGTGCTGTTCATCGCCTTCAACTTCATGATCGTCAATCTCCTGGTCGATCTCGCCTATGTCGCGCTCGATCCGCGCATCCGGCTGGGAGAGTCGTGATGCGCATCCTGCGCGCCATCTTCGGACACGGCAGCGGCCGCATCGGCGGCATCATCGTCGGCGTCTATCTGCTGGTCGCCATCCTCGGCATGCTCGGGCTGACACCGCACAATCCCATCACGCAATACCGGGTCGACCGGCTGCATGCGCCTAACGGCGCCTTTTGGATGGGCACCGACCTGTTCGGCCGCGACGTGGCCAGCCGGCTGATGGCGGGCGTCGGCCAGTCCTTCACCGTCGCCTTCTTCTCGGTCGCCTTCGCGACGCTTACCGGCACTGTGCTGGGGCTTGCCGCCGCCTGGCTCGGCCGCCGCTGGGACGGAGTGCTGATGCGGATCATGGATGTGCTGCTGGCCTTCCCGGCAATCCTTTTGGCGCTGCTTATCGTCACTGTCGCCGGGCCGGGCACATGGACCAGCGTCGTTGCCATCGGCATCGTCTACACGCCGATCTTCACCCGCGTGGTGCGCGGCCCTGCCTTGTCGCTCAAGGCGCGCGAATTCGTCGATGCCGCACGCACCTTCGGCAGCAGCTCGAGCTACATCGTGACGCGCCATTTGCTGCTCAACCTGGTGGCGTCCTTGACCGTCCAGGTGACGCTGGCCCTGGCCTGGGCGCTGCTGACCGAAGCGGGCCTGAGCTTCCTGGGGCTCGGCACGCAGCCGCCCGCCGCCTCGCTCGGCCTGATGCTGAGCGACAGCCGCAATTTGATGGAGACCGCGCCCTGGCTGATGATCTTTCCGGGCCTGGCGATCATGATCAGCATCCTTGGCTTCAACCTGCTTGGCGACGCCTTGCGCGATATCCTCGACCCCAAGATGCGGAGGGCGCCGGCATGACCCCGCTGCTGTCCGTCCGCGATCTGCGCGTCGGCTTCGGCCGCAATCCGCAGGCCAACGAGGTGGTGCGCGGCGTCAGCTTCGACCTCGCCGACGGCGAGACGCTGGCCATTGTCGGCGAGAGCGGATCGGGCAAATCCGTCACCGCACTGTCGATCAACCGTCTCATCGATTTCGGCGGCGGCCGCATCACCGGCGGCGCCATGAAGCTGAAACGGGCCGACGGCAGCCTCTTCGACCTGATGACCGCCACCGAACCGCAGTTGACCGGCATTCGCGGCGCCGAGATCGGCATGATCTTCCAGGAGCCGATGACCTCGCTCAATCCGGTTTTGACCATCGGCACGCAGATCGAGGAATCGTTTCGGCTGCACCGTGGGCTGACCGGCAGGCAAGCCACGGCAGCAGCCAGGGATGCGCTCGACCGCGTGCGCATCCCTGATGCCGCGCGGCGGCTGAAATACACGCCCAACCAGTTGTCCGGGGGCATGCTGCAGCGGGTGATGATCGCCATTGCGCTGGCCTGCAATCCGCGCCTTCTCATCGCCGATGAGCCGACGACGGCACTCGACGTCACGGTGCAGGCGCAGATCATGGCGCTGCTGGCCGACCTGAAGCGGGAAACCGGCATGTCGATGATCTTCATCACCCATGACATCGGCCTGGTTGCCGGCATCGCCGACAAGGTGATGGTGATGCAGAACGGGCAGGCCGTCGAACAGGGTGAGCTGAGCCAGATCCTCGACCATGCGCAGCATCCCTATACGCAGCACCTGCTGCAGGACGTGCCGCATTTCGCCAATGGCAGCGCAACGCGCGCGGACGGGCAGCGCGGCGAGAATGCGAGCACAGAACCGGCTTTGAAGGTCGACGATCTTGTGGTGCGGTTTCCCCTCAAAAGCAGTTTCTTCAGCCGCGCCACCGGCGCGGTGCATGCCGTCGACGGGGTCAATTTCGACCTGATGCCCGGCGAGACGCTGGCCATCGTCGGCGAGAGCGGTTCGGGCAAATCCACCACCGCGCGCGCCGTGCTGGGACTGGTGCGGTCTGCACGTGGCAGCTTCTCTGTCGGCGCCCGAAAGGCTTCGTCCGAGCAAAGCGCCCTGCCCGTGCAGATGGTGTTCCAAAACCCGTATGCCTCGCTCAATCCGAGGCTCAGCATCGAGAGCATCCTGGCCGAACCGGTGATCGCCACCGGCGGCCGGGTGAATCCCGAGACGCGGGCCAGGATGGTGCGCCTTCTGGAACGCGTCGGCCTGCCGAAGAACAGCCTGGAACGCTATCCGCACGAATTCTCCGGCGGCCAGCGGCAAAGGCTGTGCATCGCCCGCGCGCTGATGCTCAATCCTTCCGTCGTGGTTCTCGATGAAGCAGTGTCCGCGCTCGACGTCTCGGTACAGGCCAAGGTGCTGGAACTGCTGGTCGACCTGCAGCGCGAGTTTGGGCTGGCCTATCTGTTCATCTCGCACGACATGGCGGTCGTCGAACGGATCGCGCACCGGATCGCCGTCATCTATGCCGGCCAGATCGTCGAGATCGGCGACGCGGCCTCGGTGCTGTCGAAGCCGAAGCATTCCTATACGAGGAAGCTCATCGCCGCCGTGCCGACCATCGACCGGCGCCACGAACATTTCGAGCTCGACACGCGCCAGGTCCCTTCGCTGGTGCGCCCGCAGGGGTATGAGCCGGCGCCGGCGAGGTGGGAGCGGTTTGGGGCTGATCATATGGCGAGGGCGGAGGTGTGATGGGTTGCATCCGGAAATATGCAGGGTCGGCGGGACAGCACCCCCCTCTGTCCTGCCAGACATCTCCCCCGCAAGGGGGGAGATTGGATGTCGCATCGGCCTTCGCCAATCTTCAAAGTTTGAAGGCTGGCGGCGCGCACGAACTGCCGATCTCCCCCCTTGCGGGGGAGATGTCCGGCAGGACAGAGGGGGGTGGGACGGAACGCTGCCTTTCAGACGGAGCCCGGCATTGAGCGCCCTCGCCCAGCTCTTCGATCGAGCGTTCGCACCGCTGGCAGCTGCAGTGGCCGCCAAACGCATTCCCGGCGGCGTGCTCGGCATTGTCGACAGAAATGGCGAACGCATGGTCAGGTCGATCGGCTCGGCCCAGCTGGTGCCGACGCCGCGCCCGATGCAGGACGCCACATGGTTCGACCTGGCATCCTTGACCAAGGTCATCTTCACGACGCCGCGCATCCTGGCGCTGGCGGAAGAGGGCATCGTCGATCTCGATGCGCCGCTGATCTCGGTGCTGCCGGACCTGCGCCAGTATGATCAAGAGGCCTGGGAGCGGAAGGTGACCTTCCGCCAGTGTCTTGGCCACCAGACGCCGTTTCCCGCGGTCGAACCGATCTACACCTATGGGCGCGACCCCGAGCTGCTGCGTGCCTTCATCCTGCAGCGCGAATGGCGGGCTCGCGACCCGGTCTATTCCGACATCAACTTCATCCTGCTCGGCTTCGCGCTGGAGCGGCTGTCGGGAAAGACGATCCGGGACATGGATCCCGGCCCCGGCTTTGCCTTCTCCGCTGAGCCGGATGCGTCGGCGGCGACCGAGGACTGCACCTGGCGCCATCGCGTGCTGTCCGGCGAGGTCCATGACGACAATTGCTCGGCACTGCAAGGCGCGGGTCATGCCGGCCTGTTCGGAACAGCCGCTTCCGTCCTCGTTTTCGCGCAGGGGCTGCTGGATGGCACCGGCGCTTGCGAGCGTTCGATCGCGCTGATGCGAACGCCCTTGTCGGCCACCCGCACGCATGGCTGGGAGCGCCCCCATGAGGGCTGGTCCGGCGGGGCGTTGTGCAGCCCCGGAACCATCGGCCACACCGGCTTCACCGGCACGGGATTGTGGATCGACTTCGACAGGGGCAAGGCCTGGACCTTGCTCACCAACCGGATCCATCCGACACGTCATTTCGACAGCGAAATCGCTTCGCTTCGACAGGCGGTCGGCGACCTTGTCAACGGGGATTGTTAGGGAAGTGACCATGGAACCAATCTGGGCCGTCGGCCTGATGACCGGCACCGTGCTTGACGGCAACATCGACGTCGCACTGATCAAGACCGATGGCGAACGGATCGACGATTTCGGCACCTATCGGCTGATGCCCTATCCCCCTTCGATCCGCTCCCTGCTGGAGGAGACACTGAACGAGGCAAGGGCCTGGAATTTCACCGGGCCGGAGCCGGCGATCTTTCGCAAGGCGGAAGAAGCCCTGACGCGTGCGCAGTCGGCGGCGGTCAAGGAACTCGTCGAAGGCTATGGGATGAGGATGGCCGATATCGGCGTCGTCGGCTTTCACGGCCAGACCGTGCTGCATCGCGCCCCACAAGTGGGCCGACTCGGCCAAACAAGGCAGCTCGGCGACGGCGAGCTGATGCATACCCTGTTGGGCACCAAGGTCGCCTATGATTTCCGCTCGGCCGACATGCGCGCCGGCGGGCAAGGCGCGCCATTGGCCGCCGCCTATCACACCGCGCTGATGCGCAGCGCCGGCGCCAGTGGCGAGGTGGCCGTGCTCAATCTCGGCGGCGTCGCCAACATCACCTGGTGGGACGGCCTCGACAATGTCGTTGCCTTCGACACCGGACCGGCCAACGCGCCGCTCAACGATTTCATCAAATCGAAAGGGCTCGGCGACATGGACCGCGACGGCGCGCTTGGCCGTGCGGGCAAGGTCGACGAGGCGCGGCTCGCCAGGCTGCTGCAGCATCCTTATCTGATCAAGCCCTATCCCAAATCGCTGGACCGTTTCGACTTCGGCGCCGCGATGGCGGATGGCCTGAACGCCGAGGACGGTGCGGCCCTGCTCACCGCTTTCACCGCCGCCGCCGTCGGCAAGGCGCTCGACCTGTTGCCGCGCCGGCCCAAGAAACTCGTGGTCAGCGGCGGTGGCCGCCACAACCCGACAATGATGGCAATGCTCGCCAGCCGTGCCGGCGTCGAGGTGGTGCAGGCCGAGACGCTTGGCTGGAGCGGCGACGCGGTGGAGGCGGAGTGTTTTGCTTTCCTCGCGGTTCGTGTGCTGCGAGGCCTGCCGATCAGTTTCCCGAGCACAACCGGCGCACCGCAGCCGATGCGCGGCGGAAAGCTCGCCGGTTAAACCAACGTCTTCTGCAAGAAGATGCGGCTGCGGCCGACGGGAAAATCGGCAAGTGTTCCGAACGGCTTATAGCCCTGGCGCTGATAGGCCTTGGCGGCGTTTGGATTGAAGGTGTCGATCCAGGCATTCCGACAGCCGCGCGCCACCGCTTCCTGTTCGGCCGCGTCCAGCATATTGCCGGCCATGTGCTGGCCGCGCAGCCTTTCATCGACCCACAGCCATTGCACGTAAAGCCAGCCCCAGGCGGTGTAGCCCGAGATGCCGGCGACGACCGCGCCATCCTCGTCGCGCACGAACACCGCCAGGGCCTTCCTTTCGGAAGCGCCGACATCTGCGTCATTGAACGCCGTCAGCCGTTCGGCGAGAAAAGTGAGTTCCTCAGGCAAGGGATTTGCGGTCGTTTCAAGTGTCGTCTTCATGGCTTTTTCCGAGATGCGCGGTTGCATACGACGCAGCGCTACGAGGGGCACGGCGCTCACCGCAATTTCTATCTCTGGCCCCTAACAGGTTGCGGATCCGGATCGCCACCATTGCGGAACTCGGAGGCGGCAATGCCGTAGCGCTTGAGCTTGTCGTAGAAGGTCTTGCGCGGCACGCCGAGCGCGTCGATGGCGCTGCGCACATCGCCGCCGTGATCGCGCAACGCGTCACGGATGAGTTGCGCCTCGTAGTGGCCGACACGTTCGGGCAGCGTGGCCGCAGGCTCCGGCAAGTGCGCGCGAACCGCTTTCGTCTCGTCGTCCGGGCCGAGACCGAGCGCGACGCGGTCGGCAAAATGCGCGAGCTCGCGCACATTGCCCGGCCAGGCATGCGACTGCAGATGATCGCTGATAGCCGCGTTCACCTTCGCGACTGGCCGGCCGAACCGTTCTGCGGCCTTGCCGAGGAAATGGCCGAACAGCATCGGGATGTCGCCGCGTCGCTCGCGCAATGGCGGGATGCGCAGCGTCACCACGTTGAGGCGAAAATAGAGATCCTCGCGAAAATCGCCACGCTGATCCTGCCGGCTGAGATCCACCTTGGTTGCCGCGACAACCCTGAGGTCGACGCGCCGGGTCTCGTTCGAGCCAAGCGGGGTGACGCTGCGCGTTTCGAGCACGCGCAGCAGCTTGACCTGGAGAGCCGGCGGCATGGATTCGATCTCGTCGAGGAACAGCGTGCCGCCGCTGGAATGCTCGATGCGGCCGATCCGTCGCCGCTGCGCACCAGTAAACGCGCCCGCCTCGTGGCCGAACAGCTCGCTTTCAATGACGGTTTCCGGCAGCGCACCGCAATTCAGCGCCACGAAGGGTTTCGCGCGCCGCCGGCCCCATCGGTGCAGGAGGTCCGCCACCACTTCCTTGCCGGTTCCGGTCTCCCCTTCCACCAGCACGTCGACATCCATGTCGGCGATCTGCCGCAAGGTCTCACGCAGCCGGCTGATGGCGGGCGCCTCGCCGATCAGCGGCAGGCCGTCGGCGGCCAGCGCCGCGGCTTCGCGCAGCCGCCGGTTCTCCATCACCAGCCGTCGTTTTTCCGATGCCCGCCTCAACGCCTCGACCAGGCGATCGCCGGCATAGGGCTTCGGAATGAAATCGTAGACGCCATCCTTGAGCGCGGCCACCGCGAGATCGACGTCGCCATGCCCGGTGACCAGGATCACCGGTATGTCCGGATCGATCGCCTTGATGCGACCGAACAGCTGCAGCCCGTTCATGCCGGGCATGCGGATATCGCTGACGACCACGCCCTCGAAATCCCTGTCGACGACGGCAAGCGCTGCCTCGGCGGCGTCGAGCGCGGTCACCGTGAAGCCGGCGAGTTCGAGCAACTGCGTGGTGGCGTGCAGCAAATCCGCATCGTCGTCGACGAGCGCCACCGGCCCGGATGCGTCCGTCATTCAATTCGCCTCAAGTCGATGGTGAAGGACGCGCCGCCGGCGCTGCCGGGATCGAGCCGCAGCGTGCCGCCCAATTCCTGGGCGATCTCCTGCGAAATCACCAGCCCGAGGCCAAGCCCCTTCTCCTTGGTGGTCTGGAACGGCATGAACAGATTGCCGGCGGCCTCCGGACCGAGGCCGGGACCATTGTCGCGCACCGAGATCAGCACTCTGTCCTCGCGCTCGGCGATGTCGATCTCGATGCGGGGATCAGGCTGGTCCTTCATGGCGTCCAGCGCGTTCTGCAGCAGGTTGACGAGGATCTGTTCGAGCCGGATGCGGCTGGCCATGACCACCGGCGACGCATTGCCGCGCGGCTTGACGATGGTCACACCGGAATCGCGGATGCGGCCGGACAGGAGGGACAGCGCACCGTCGATCGCCTCGCGCACCGGGAGCGGCGAGGCGGCGACGCCAGGCCGGCGGGCGAAGGTGCGCAAGGTGCTGGTGATCGCGCCGATGCGTTCGGTCATCGAAACGATCGACGTCAGATTGCCGCTGGCCGGCTCGGTCTTGCCGGTGTCGAGAAAGCGGCCGGCGTTCTCGGCGTAGGTGCGGATGGCGGCGACCGGCTGGTTGATCTCGTGCGCGACGCCGGCGGCGATCTGGCCGAGGATGGAGAGCCGGTTGGCCTGGGCGAGGTCGTCGCGCAGCCGGCGGACCTTGGCTTCCGCGTTCTCGCGCTCGGCGATTTCCCCCGCAAGTGCCGTGTTGGAGCGCGTCAGCTCGGCCGTTCGCATGCTGACCCGGCTCTCCAGTTCGGCATTCATGCGCGCCAGTGCCTCCTGCCGCAGCCGGCGGGCGCGCCGGCGCCGGGTGAGAACGAAGGCAAGCAGCCCCAGAAGCAGCAGGCCCAACAGCGTGGTCAGGCGCGCGGTGTTGGCAGCGGAGGAGAGCGCGGCGTCGGCGGGGGTGAGCAGCCACAGACGCCAGTCGGGGACTGCTCCCGGCAAATCCTGCACGACCTCGACGAACTGGCGCGATTTTCCATTGTTGTCGATTGTCGCCAGGCCGTCGCCAGCACCGCGTCGCAACGGCAGCGGTTCGAAGCCGGCATCGGCCAGTTGAAGTTGCTCGCGGGCGGCGGCGGCGTCCTGGGCCGAGAGCGGTGCCAGGGCATGAAACCGCCATTCGGGCTGGCTGGTGGCCAGCACCACGCCGCGTTCGTCGGTGACGAAAACAAGAAAGCCGCTGGAGCGCCAATTGGCTTCGACGCGGTCGAGTTCGACCTTCAGCACCACAACGCCAAGCGGCTTGGCGCCATCGTCGACGCGGCTGGCAAGGTAGAGGCCCGGCCGGCCGCTGATCGTGCCGAGGCCATATTGGCTGGCGGCGCCGTTGGCCATCGCCTCCTGGAAATAGTGGCGAAAATTATAGTCGATGCCGACAAAGCTCGTCGGCTCGCCGGCATTGCTGGCGGCTATCGCGATGCCTTCCGTGTCGATGACATAGATGGCGGACGCCGACGCATCGCCGGCAATCGCCTTGAGCTTGTCGTTGAGGGCCGCTTCTTGCATCTTTCCGGCCCGGCGCAGCGCCCCGCGCACCGCATCGTCGCGTGCCAGCACCAATGGAACCAGGCGTTGCTTCTCGATTTCGCCGGTCAGGGTTCCCGCCGCCAGCGGCAAGGCGGCAAGTGCGCCGTCGCGCAGATTGTCGGCCGCCTGGCCGGA
The DNA here is from genome assembly GCF_042682105.1 of Mesorhizobium calcicola. Taxonomy (NCBI): domain Bacteria; kingdom Pseudomonadati; phylum Pseudomonadota; class Alphaproteobacteria; order Hyphomicrobiales; family Phyllobacteriaceae; genus Mesorhizobium; species Mesorhizobium calcicola. Next base: position 15,909 of record NZ_JBHUGY010000005.1, on the reverse strand, counting down.
GGCGATGCGACCGGCGATGGCGATCGCGCCAGCCAGAACCGCAAGAGCGACGACCACGACACGCCAGCGGCCATCGCGCAGCCGGGCCGCCGCCTCGCGCAGCAATTCACGGCCGGGAAACCCTGCGGACCCGCTATCGGTGCCTGCTTGCGGCGTCTGCCCTCTCCCTTTTCTTCGCGGCCCCGTTTCTTCGCAGCTTGGCGGCCAGTGTAATGCGAAATTCCGCCCAGGCAAACGCTGCCTGTGCGGAAATCCGCACAGGCATTTGCCGCAAAGCACCGGACAACCGCAGAAATTCCGGGATTCCGGCCTTTCATCGATCTGGCACAGCGCTTGCAAAAGTCCTTGCAGCGGCGTGCGACCGGAGCGCCGCGATGGGAGAAGTCACGCAGGGCGGTGCATTTCCGCCCCATCCGGCAGGGAGAGTTCGATGCATATCGCAGATCAATCAGGCGCGCCTTCCGCGCAGCGCAAGCCTTTCTATGCCCAACTCTACGTGCAGGTGCTCGTCGCGATCACCGTCGGCATCCTGCTCGGTCACTTCTATCCGTCGATCGGCGAGAGCATGAAGCCGCTCGGCGACGCCTTCATCAAGCTGGTCAAGATGATCATTGCCCCGGTCATCTTCCTGACCGTGGCGACCGGCATCGCCGGCATGAGCGACCTGCAGAAAGTCGGGCGTGTCGCCGGCAAGGCGATGCTCTACTTCCTCACCTTCTCGACGCTGGCCCTCATCATCGGCCTTGTCGTGGCCAATGTCGTGCAGCCGGGTGCCGGCTTCAACATCGACCCGGCGACGCTCGACGCCTCGACCGTCAACACCTACGCCGCCAAAGCGCATGACCAGTCGGTCACCGGGTTCCTGATGAACATCATCCCGACGACTATCGTCGGTGCCTTCGCCGACGGCGACATCCTGCAGGTGCTGTTCTTCTCGGTGCTGTTCGGCATTTCGCTGGCGCTGGTCGGCGACAAGGGCGCGCCGGTCCTCAATTTCCTGCAGGCGCTGACGACGCCGATCTTCAAGCTGGTCAGCGTGCTGATGAAGGCTGCGCCGATCGGCGCCTTCGGCGCCATGGCGTTCACCATCGGCAAATACGGCATCGGCGCGGTCATCAACCTCGCCATGCTGGTCGGCACCTTCTACGTGACGTCGCTGCTGTTCGTGTTCGTCGTGCTGGGTGCGGTCTGCCGCTACAATGGGTTCTCCATCCTGTCGCTGATCCGCTACATCAAGGAAGAGCTGCTGCTGGTGCTGGGAACGTCTTCTTCTGAAGCCGCCCTGCCCTCGCTGATGGAAAAGATGGAGAAAGCCGGCGCCAAGCGCTCGGTGGTCGGCCTGGTCATCCCGACCGGCTATTCCTTCAACCTCGACGGCACCAACATCTACATGACGCTGGCGGCGCTGTTCATCGCACAGGCGACCAACATTCACCTGTCGATGGGCGACCAGATCCTGCTGCTGCTGGTTGCGATGCTTTCCTCCAAGGGCGCCGCCGGCATCACCGGAGCCGGCTTCATCACCCTTGCCGCGACGCTTTCGGTGGTTCCGGCGGTGCCGGTCGCCGGCATGGCGCTGATCCTCGGCGTCGACCGCTTCATGTCGGAGTGCCGGGCGCTGACCAACTTCGTCGGCAACGCTGTCGCCACGCTGGTCGTCGCCCGCTGGGAAGGCGAGCTCGACGAGGCCAAGCTCGCCAGGGCACTGGCAGGCACGGCCGACGACAGCCTGCCGGCCGACATCGTTCCCGCCGAGTAATCCGAGCGCTTCAACACCAATCAAAGGCCGGAAGCCCATGGCTTCCGGCCTTTGCCGTACAGGTCACAACGATGTCAGGCGGCTTTGCGCAGCGGTGCCAGCGCCTTGCCGTCGGCGGCGAAGAGATGACAGCGGGAGGGGTCGGCCTGCAGCGCAATGGGGCTGTGCAGCGGCGTCATATCGGTGCCCTCGGTCTGCACGACCAGCCTTGTCGTCTCGCCGATGTCGGCATGCAGGATGGTCAGGCCGCCGAGCCGTTCGGCCAGCACCGCCTCGCCCTTGAACTGGCCGGCATCCGCGATGCGGAGATGCTCCGGCCGGATGCCTAGCAGCAGCTCGCTGTTCGGTGCATGTCCTCCAGCCTCGACCGGAACGACGAGGCTGGCACCGCCCGGCAAGGCGACTTCAACGCCATCCGCCTTGGCCGACATGACCCTGACCGGCAGCATGTTCATCTTCGGCGAGCCGATGAAGCCGGCGACGAAGACATTGGCCGGTCTGGCATAGAGGTCGAGCGGCGACCCGACCTGCTCGATCGTGCCGCCATTGAGGACGACGATCTTGTCGGCCATGGTCATCGCCTCGGTCTGGTCGTGGGTGACATAGACGATGGTGGCGGCGAGCCGCTCATGCAGTTGCATCAGCTCCAGCCGCATGTTGACGCGAAGTGCTGCGTCGAGGTTCGACAGCGGTTCGTCGAACAGGAAGACCTTCGGCTGGCGCACGATCGCGCGGCCAATGGCGACACGCTGGCGCTGACCGCCGGAAAGCTCCTTCGGCCGCCGCTCGAGCAGGTGCGACAGCTGCAGCACCTCGGCCGCCGCCTTGACCTTGGCGTCGCGCTCGGTCACCGGCAGGCCGGCGATCTTCAAGGCAAAGCCCATATTCTCGGCGACCGTCATATGCGGATAGAGCGCATAGGACTGGAACACCATGGCGAGGCCGCGCTCGGAAGGATCGACCTCGTTGATGCGCGCGCCGTCAAGCATGAGCTCGCCGGAGGTGATCTTCTCGAGGCCGGCGATCATGCGCAGCAGCGTCGACTTTCCGCAGCCCGACGGGCCGACGAAGACGACGAACTCGCGGTCGCCGACATCGAGGTCGACGCCCTTGATCACCTCGGCATTGCCATAGGACTTGCGCACGCCGCGCAGCTTGAGCTCAGCCATTGAAGTCCCTCCTCGTGTCCGGATATGTGCTTGGACCGACAGGCATGCGTGCCGCCAGCGTGCCGCCGTCATCGAACAGGACAAGGCTGGCGGCGCCGACCAGCCCGGCGTGGCGGCCGAGCTGCGCCTGGACGACCGGCACGTCGCGATAGGCGCGCATGGCCCGTTGCCTGATCGTCGCCTCGATGACAGGCGCCATCAGGTCGAGGCCATTGGCAATGCCGCCGCCGACGACCAGCACGTCTGGCGAATAGAGATGCAAAAGATTGGTGAAGCCGATGCCCAGCCAGCGTGCTTCCTCATCGAGCAGGGCCATGGCGAGGTCGTCCTGCAGCCTTGCCGCCTCGACCACGTGGCGGCCGGTCACCTCGGCGTTGCCGGAAAGGCGCCGCAGCGCGGAGCCGTCAAAGGGCTTTGTCGCGGCATTGGCGCGGCGGCCAAGTGCGGTGCCCGAGGCGATGGCCTCGAAGCAGCCGACGACGCCGCACATGCAACGCTCGCCTTCATTGGTGATGGTCATGTGGCCGATCTCGGCGGCGAGACCGCGGCGGCCATGCAGGATGCGGCCGTCGACGACGACGCCGCCGCCGATGCCGGTGGAAACCGTGACGAAGACCAGCGAGCGGGCGCCATGACCGGCGCCGAAACGCCATTCGCCGAGCGCGGCGGCATTGGCGTCGTTTTCCAGCCGCACCGGCAGGCCGAGCCGCCGCTCGAGGATGTCGGCAAGCGGCACGTCCTGCCAGCCGGCAAGTGTCGGCGGTCCAACGGCAATGCCGGCCAGTGGATCGAGCGGTCCCGGCGCGCCGACGCCGACGCCGACGACGGCGAGTGCCGGTGCGTCGCCATGAACCGTTGCAGCCAGCGCCTCGATCTGGCCGATAATCACGTCGGGGCCAGCCTGTGCCTGCGTCGGCACCGCGGCGAATGCCAGGATCTTGCCGTCGCGGTCGACCAGGGCGGCACGAAGCTCCGTACCACCAAGATCGATCGCAAGGGCGGCTTCGTTGGTCATGCCGCGACCTTCAGCCCATGCAGCCACCCAATGCGGCCGGCCAGGTCCTTGTCGCCGAAGGCGAGCGAGCCGAGAACCACGGTTTCGGCGCCGGCGGCGCGCAGCAACGGCACGGTCTCGTGGCGGATGCCGCCATCTGCGGCAAGAACCACTTCCGCCTCGCGGCCGGCTTGTTTCAGGATGGCGCGGGCGGCACCCAGCCTGTCGCAGGCCTTGTCCGACAGGCTCTGGCCCTTGACGCCGATTGCGGTTCCGAGAAGCGTGACGAAAGCGACCTCGGAGACGAAAGGCGTCACCGTCTCGACCGGCGTCTCCAGCCTGAGCACGACGCCGGCTTCGGCGCCGAGTTGCCGCGCCAGCCGGACGGCGCGCAATCCCGCCTCGCCATTCTCGGCATGGACGCTGATCATGTCAGCCCCGGCCTCGATGAACTGGCGCGTCTGGGCCTCGACGATTCCCTCGTCAACCATCAGATGGACATGGATGGGCTTGGCCGTCATCCCAGCGATGCGGGCGACGAGATCGGGAAAGAACAGGAAGGACGGCGCGAAATGACCGTCCGCCACGTCGATGTGATGAAGGTCGACATAGGGCTCGATGCGCTTCAGGTCGCTCTCGAAATTGACGAGGTCGGCGGACCACAGCGAGAATTCAGCGATCATGCGATCGCGCGGCAATGCGGCGATGGCGGCCGGGCCTGAGAGAAGTTTCGAGATCATGACTGGTCCTGGTTTTTGAAACGATCAGCGAGGAAGCCCGCGATGGCAGCGCGGACCTCGGCGAAATGGCGATCCTTGTCGGTGGCCTTCGGCGTCACCTCGGCAAAGGCGGCGTTGGGGATGGCGTCGGCGAGCTCTCGCGCGGCCGCCAGCGGATGGACGAGATCGACGCCGCTGCCGATGACCAGCGTCGGGATAGTGAGCCCTGCGGCCGTAGCCCGCGTGATGCCAGGCCCATCGTTTGCGATCTCCTGCATCACCGCGGCGAAGACGGCAGCGTTGTCGCGCTCGAAGAAGCCGAGCAGCGAAGCGAGATTGTCCGGTGCTTCCTTGCGAAAGCGGGCTGCGGTGACGGAGGCCGCGAAGGCCGCGCGCGCTTTATCGAGCGGCAGTTCGCGGATGAGTTCCGCCACTTCCGCATAAGGGCGCATGTTCTGCGGCGCGGCATCGAAGGTCCAGGCTGGACGCACCAGTACCAAACCAAGGACGCGATCCGGATGAAGACTTGCAAGCCGCAGCGCGATCGCCGCGCCCATCGAGACGCCACCGGCGACGAAACGGTCGAGACCGGCCGCATCAGTGGCTGCCAGCACGTCTTCTGCGAACATGACGATCGAAAAAGGCCGCCTGGAGCCCGCACCGGAGCCACCTTGTGCGCGACACTCGACGGTCAGCCGGCGGCACAACGGGCTGTCGGGAAAATTCTGCGCCACCTGCGCCGCATCGCCGCCGAGACCATGCTGGAAAACGACGGGAAGACCCTGCCCCATATCGAAGACACGAAGTGCCGCATCGTCGCGAAGCATGATCGTCGGCGCGGCGCCCATCAGAGGAGCCTCCGCAGCAAGGCGGCGACGCCGGGAGCTTCGTCGGCGGACAGGCCATGCGTGACGAGCGGCCCGTCGAAGCCTGTCGCCTTCAGCCGTCCGACGAAATCGGGGAAGTCGACAATGCCTTGCCCGGCGGTGGCGAAGCGGCCGTCACCATGGCGGTCCTTGGCATGCGCCATGGCGATGTGGCCGGCAGCCTCGTCGATCGCGGCGGCGACGATGGCGCGCGCCTGGTCAGGCGTCGCGTGTTCGAACAGGTTGGCCGGATCAAGCACGATCTTCAGATGCTTCGATCCCATCTCGGCGATCAGCCGGATCGCATCCTTGGCGGAGGTGACGATGTTGGCCTGCTCGGGTTCGATGCCGAGATCGACGCCGGCCCGTTCGGCCAGTGCCAGCGCCTCCGCCATCCCGGCGGCCATATCGGCCCAGGCGGCCGGATCGGCATTGTCGGGGTGATATGCCCATTGATCGGCGGCGTTGCGCGAGCCGGTGCAGAGCGTGACCAGGGGAATGTCCAGGGCGGCAGCAGCCTCGATGACGACGGCGAGCCGCCTGAGGCCATCGTCGCGGACGGCCTTGTCGGGATGCGCCATGTTGTAGGTGCCCGAAAGTGCTGCGAGCGAAATACCGGTCGATTGCGCGGCGGCGCGAATGGCAGAAACGGCCGCTTCAGGCACGGCATCCGGCATCGACGGCAGGCCTGCGCAAGCGAGATTAAACTGCGTGGCCTCATAGCCAGCCTGCCGCACGGCCGCGAGAACCGCGGCCGGCTCGGTGCCCGCAAATGTCTTGGCGAAGATGCCGAGACGCATCAGACCGCTCCCGAAACCGAGGCGAGTTCCACACGCTCACCGGTCTCCACCGAGCGGGCAATGGCGACCATGGCGCGGATCGAGGCGATGCCGTCCTCGACGTTGGCGCCGCGCATTGGCACGCCGTCCAGCACCGTTTGCGCAAGACCTTCCAACTGGCGGCGAAAGAAATGGCCGTCGGCGCCGAGCGGCTTGTGCGCCGTGGCGGTCTTCTCGTGAAAGATCTCGACCTCGCTGGCGCGGAAATACCAGGGGTTGAAGGTCCTGGCGATGACAGAGCCGTTCTCGCCGTACAGCTGAAAACCTTCGTGCCAGTCCATCCGCACGGCGACGGTGAGATCGAGATGGCCGAGCGCGCCGCTGGCGAACTCGGTCTCGACGAACCAGCAATAGGCGCCGAAACGCTCGTTGAGGCGGGCGCGCACGGCGACGATATCGCCGCACAGGAAGCGCGCGGTGTCGACCAGATGCGAGCCATGCGCCAGCATGAAATATTGCCGGAGATCAGCCTTCGGATTTCCGGTCGGCTTTCTCGCCAGTTTGCTGGTGACGGGCAGCGGCTGGATGGCATCGGTGTTGGTGTAGCGATGGGTGGAATCGCAGTACCAGGCCTTCAGTGCCAGCACCTCGCCGATCTCGTCGCGGACGAAATCGCGCGCCGCCTCCAGCGCCGGATCGAAGCGCTTCATATGCCCGACCTGCAGGACCTTGCCGGAGCGCCTGACCGCCTCGGCCAGGGCCTCGCCCTCTTCCACTGAGGTGCCGATCGGCTTTTCGCACAGCACATGCTTGCCGGCATCGAGGGCCCTGATCGACATCGGCACGTGATAGGCGTCCGACGTGGCGACGATCACCGCCTCCAGCTCCGGATCGGCGAGCATCGCGTCATAGTCGGCATACATCTTGCGCGGCTCGTAGGTGGCACCCATGCGGGCAAGCAGGTCGGGTGCCGCGTCGCAGATGGCGTAAAGATCGGCATTGCCCGCCTTCACGCAGGATTCGAGATGCGCGAACTGCGCGATGGGGCCGCAGCCGAGCACGCCGACCCTGAGGCGTCTGTCCTGTTTCTTGATCATCGTCTCGTTCTTCAGGCGCCGTAGGAGCGCATTGTCTGGCGGTTGGTCATGACCGCGCCAGCGGGTTCGGCGGCGGCCGTGTCGGATTCTTCTTCGAGCACAAGCCAGCCGGTGAAGCGCGGCGCGGTGCCGGCGATCTCGATGACCGCCGGGGTGTCACAGACGCCCTTGCCGAGCATGGCCCAGGTGCCCTCGGCGTCGACGTCCTTGAGGTGAATGTAGCGGATGCGGTCGCGGTAGGTGCGCAGCGTGTCGAGCATGTCCTCGTGGCCGCGCAGGATATGGCCGGTATCCGGCACCCAGCCGACCAGATCGGGGTCGAGCAAGGCAAAGATCGTGTCATAGTCGGCGCGGTCGAACAGCAGCGTGTTGTGATGCGAGCTCGGATGCACCGCGACATCCACACCGGCCTGGCGGCCGATCTCGGCGGCGCGATTGTAGAATTCGGCTGCTATCGCGAACTTGTCTTCGCGCGGACCATCGGAGACGACCGTCGCCGAACCGATCGACACCAGCGCGCCGGGAAAATTCGCAGCAAAGCCAACCCAGTGCCGGGCGGCTTCGAGGTCGCTTTCCAGCGCTTCCTTCAGCGTGAAACCGCTCTTGGAGCCAAAGGCGAAGGACACCAAGTCGAGGCCTCGGGCGCCGAGCGCCGCAGCGAACTCGGCCGGCCTGGCGGCATAGTCGCCGATCATGGTGTCGGTGATCTCGATGCCGGCGTAGCCGCCATCGCCTATCGCCTTCAACAGATCGTCGGGGCCGCCGGTCCAGGCCTTGCCCAGCATCTCCCAGGTGAAGGTCTGGCAGCCGACCTTTAGCTTCGTCTTCGTCATGTCGTTCATTCCTTGACGCCACCCTGGGTCAGGCCTTCGATGATGTGGCGCTGGAAGAACAGCACCAGAAGGATCAAGGGCACGGTCACCACGGCGGAGGCCGCGGCGATATCGCCCCAGGGGACGTAATAGAGGTTGGTGAAGTTGGCGATGCCGACCGGGATCGTCTGCCGGTCGATGTTGGAGGTGAAGGCGAGCGCGAACAGGAATTCGTTCCACGCGGTGATGAAGGCGAGCAGGCCGGTGGTCACCAGGCTCGGCAGCGACATCGGCAGGATGATGCGCCAGAGCAGGCCGGGCACGCTGACGCCGTCCATGCGCGCCGCCTCGTCGATCTCGCGCGGCAGCGTCTCGAAATAGCCGAACAGCACCCAGGTCACCAGCGGCAGGCCGAGCGCCAGATAGGTGATGATCAGCGCCGTGTAGGTGTCGAGCAGGCCGAGATTGGTGGCGACCAGATAGAGCGGCCCAACCAGCGCGATCTGCGGGAACATCGATACCGAAAGGATGACCATGAGAATGCCGAAGCGGCCCTTGATGTTGAGCCGCGACAGCGCGAAGGCGGCCAGCGAGCCGACGAACAGACACAGGAAGGTCGTCGCCAGCGAGACCACCAGCGAGTTCCAGACATAGCGGTGAAGCTGTTTTTCAACGAAGGCGTTGTAGTAGTGCTCGAGCGTGAAGGGATGCGGGATCAGCGACGGCGAGCCCGACGTCAGCGCCTTGTCGAGCTGGAACGAGGTCGAGAACTGCCAGATGAACGGACCGCCCGACCAGACCAGGATCAGCACGGCGCCGAGATAGATGAGAAAAGTCTGCGGCGGCGAGCGCGTGTCGTTCATTGCGCTCTCCTGATCTGGCGGATGAGGTAGAGGCAGAACACCAGCGCGATGATGCCCTCGGTGGCAAACATCGCCGTCGAGACGGCCGAGCCGTAGCCGAACTGCAGCGTCGAGAAGAGCACCTTGTAGGACAGCGTCGACAGCGTCTCCGTCGAATCGGCCGGGCCGCCGCCGGTCAGCACATAGACGAGATCGAAAACGCGGAAGGCGTCGAGCGCGCGGAACAGGCCGGCGATCAGCAAGGTGGGCATCAGCAGCGGCAGGCGGATATACCAGAAGGTGATCCAGCCCTTGGCGCCATCCATGCGCGCCGCCTCGATCAGCGAATTGGGCACGGTCTGCAACCCGGTCAGGAGCAGCAGCGCCATGAACGGCGTCGTCTTCCAGACATCGGCCATGATGATGGTGATCATCGCCGTGTCGGGGGAGCCGTACCAGTTGATGTTCTGGTCGATCAGCCCGGCATGCAGGAGGATGTAGTTGACGATGCCGTTCTGGCCGTCGAACAGCCAGCCGAACATTTTGGAGGTGACGACGGTGGGCATCGCCCACGGCACCAGCATGGCCGCGCGGACGAGCCCCCGCCCTTTGAAAGTCTCGCACAGGATAAGCGCCATGCCGAGCCCGATCACCGTCTCCAGCACCGTCGAGGCGGCGGTGAACCACATCGTGTGCCACCAGGCATTCCAGAACTGCGGGTCGCCCCACAGCTCCACATAGTTGGCGAAGCCGGTGAAATCCTGCTCCTGCGTGATCAGCGAGGTGTTGGTGAGCGACAGGTAGAGCCCGTTGACGATCGGGTAGAAGGAGACCGACGCCAGCGACACGAAGGCCGGCGTCAGCAGAAGCAGGGCCCACAAGGCGCCGGGAAGCGCCTTGCCAAGGCTCCGCGGTCGGCCGATGCCTGGAAGTGTGGCGGCCGCGGACATTGGTTCAGCCTACGATCTTGTTGATTTGGCCCGCCAGCGCGTCCATCTCGGCCTGGATGTTGCCGGAGACCAGCGCCTTGGAGATGCCGGACTGCAGGGCCAACGTCACTTTCGCGTATTCGGGCGTGATCGGCCGCGCCGTGGCGCCGGTGAACACCTTCTCGAGGCTGGCCATGAACGGCTGTTCCTTCTTGATCTGGGCGTCCTGGAACAGCGCCGGCCGTGTCGGTGCGAGGCCGAAGTTCAGCGCGATGCGATGCTGGATCTCGGTCGACGACAGCCAGGTCAACAGTTCGATCGCGGCTTCCCGCTGCTTCGAGTTGGCATTGACGCCGAGCTGGTAGCCGCCGAGGCAGGCCGAGCTCTTGCCGCCGGGGAACGACGGCAGCGGCGCGACGCCGACCTTGTCGACCACCTGGGAAGCCTTGGCGTCCTGGGCGATCGGATAGACATAGGACCAGTTGCGCATGAACATCGCCTTGCCCGAGGTAAAGGGTTGACGCGACGGCTCCTCGTCCCACGACAGCACATCCTGTGGGCTGATCTTGTTGGTGGCGATGGTGTCGTGCAGGAACTGGATCGCATCCACGGCGCCCTTCTGGTTGATCAGCGACGACTTGCCATCGGGCGCCAGGATGGCGCCGCTGTTGGAGGTGATGATCTCGACCGCGTCGCAGACCAGAACCTCGGCCTGCTTGCCCTGCCAGAGATAGCCGAAATCGATATCGCCGGCCTTCTGCGCGGCGGCGGCAATGGTCGCCATGTCGGCCCAGCTTTCCGGCACCTTGCCGCCATGCTTTTCCAGCACGTCCTTGCGGTAATAGAACATGCCCGAATCCATGAACCAGGGAAGGGCTGTGAGCTTGCCGCCATAGGTACAGGCATCGAGGGTCCCGGTGAAGTAGGCGCTGCGCTTGTCGGCCGGGAAATACTCGTCCAGCGGCAGCGCCCACCCGGCGGCGGCAAAGCCGGCGATCCAGATCACGTCCTGGCTGAAGACGTCGGGCGTGCCGGTGCGGCGGGCGAGCTGCTGTACCAGGCCCTGGTAGACCTCGGTCGAGGAGCTCGGCGGCGGCAATTCGATGTTCTTGACCAGGATGCGGTCCTGCGATTCGTTGAAGGCCTTGATCAGGTCGCCGAAGGTCTCCTTGCCGAAGAAGGCGGCGCTGGCAAACGAGATTTCGGCCCGGCTCTGGGCACGCGCCCGGCCGATGCCGAGCGAGGTTCCCGCTCCGAACGCCGCCGCGCCGAGAAGGCCGGCGGAACCGATGAGAAATTGCCGGCGATCGGCAATGGTGACATGCCCTATCGACTTGGAGCCGCCGCGCGGCCCCTTCCTTGACTTGTCCATTTGTAGTCCTCCCAGAGTTGACGGCAGCCACTCCCGCCCGTCCAACTTCGCACATGATTTATAAAAAATTGTCGCGCGTCAAGATTTAAACTGCATAATGGCGCATCGATGTGCTTATGACGTGGGCGAAGGATCGCCACGACGTGGACGAAGAACCGCCGATCCGGCATTGAATGACGGACGGCGGCCGACTGGAGGACGAATGGAAAAGCTTGGTGTAGGGATCATAGGGTGCGGCAACATCGCCATGACCTACATGCGCAACGCAGCACTCTTTGCAGGCGTGGAGTTGAAGGCCTGCGCCGACATCTCGGCCGACGCGGCCGCCCTGCGGGCCCGTGAATACGGCATCAGGGCAATGAGCGTCGATGCCTTGCTCGCCGATCCCGAAATCGGCCTCGTTCTCAACCTCACCATCCCCGCCGTGCATTTCGACGTCACCATGTCGGCGCTTTCGGCCGGCAAGCACGTCTTCACCGAAAAGCCGCTCGCCACCTCGGCCGCCGACGGGCAGCTCCTGGTCAGCGAGGCGAAGTCGCGCGGCCTGCAGCTCGGCTCGGCGCCAGACACCTTCCTCGGTGCCGCCGGGCGCCGGGCGCGCCGGCTGATGGACGCCGGCGCCATCGGCCGTCCGGTCACCGGCACAGCCTTCATGATGGGCCGCGGCATGGAGCACTGGCACCCCAATCCGCAATTCTACTACCAGCCGGGCGGCGGGCCGGTGTTCGACATGGGGCCCTACTATCTGACCATGCTGGTCAACCTGCTCGGTCCGGTCGAGCGCGTCATGGCAATGGCGACGCGCGGCCAGGAAGAACGGCTGATCACCGCCGACGGGCCGTTCAGGAACACCACATTCAAGGTCGGCACGCCGACCAACGTGCTGTCGCTGCTCGAATTCCGCTCCGGCGCGACCGTCACCTTCGGCGCCTCTTGGGACGTCTTTCGCCACTCCAACCACCCGATCGAGTTGCACGGCACGGAAGGCTCGCTGCGCCTGCCCGATCCCGACACGTTCGGCGGCACCGTGTCGCTGTCCGAATGCGGCGCCGACTGGAAGGATTTCCCCAGCGAAGGCGAACTTTACGGCGCCCGCAACTGGCCCTATGCGGCGCCCGACCGCGCCAATTATCGCATGCTCGGCGTCGCCGATCTGGTGCGCTCGCTTCAGACCGGCAAGACGCCACGCGCGTCCGGCAATGTGGCGCTGCATGTGCTTGAGATCATGGAGGCGATCCTGCGTTCCGGCGAGAGCCAGGGCTCGGTCGCGGTCGCGGGCGATGTCACCCAGCCGGCCCTGCTGACAGAGGAAGAGGCGAGCGACCTTCTTGCCTGAGGAGATGACGATGACGCTCGACCGGGATGCGCTGCGCGTCCTCGAAATCGGCCGCGCGACCGGCGGCGAGCCGTTCGAGAACGGCAGCGTGGCGGCGGCGCGGGCCGCCTACAACGCCTCGTTCCCGACGCAACAGGGCGAACACGCGCCGACTGCCGCGACCTCGGAACAGCGGATCGACGGGCCGAACGGCCCCATCGCGGTCCGCATCCATCGCGGCATCGGCGCACCACCGAGCGGCGCGCCGGCGCTGCTCTATCTGCATGGCGGCGGCTGGGTCGTCGGCAATCTCGATTCGCATGACGAGATCTGCCGCTGGCTGGCCAATCTCGGCAACGCCGTCATTGTCTGTCCCGACTATCGCCTGGCTCCGGAACACAAATTTCCCGCCGGGCTGGAGGATGCTCGGGCAACGCTCCGCTTCATGGCGGAGAACGCCGTCAGTCTCGGCATCGATCGCGACCGCATCGCCATTGCCGGCGACAGCGCCGGCGGCAATCTCGCCGCCGTGCTGGCGCTGCTTGCGCGCGACGGGCTGGCGCCGTCGCTTGCCGCGCAGATCCTGATCTATCCCAACACCGATGCGCGGCAGACGGCCGACAGCTACCGGCGCTTCGGCGACGGTTTCGGGCTTACGGCAACCACCATGGCATGGTTCCGCGACCACTATGTGCGAGCACCGGATGACATTCTGGACTGGCGCGTCTCGCCCTTGCTGGCGCCTGATCTCGCCGGCGTCGCGCCGGCTTTCGTCGCGCTTGCCGGCTGCGACATCCTCGCCGACGAAGGGGCAGCCTATGCAGCGCGCCTGCAGGCCGCCGGCGTCCCGCAGATCGTGCGGCAATGGCCGGGCCAGATCCATGGCTTCGTCTCGATGGGACGCCATATCCCGGCCGCGCGGCAAGCGGTGGCCGAGGCGGTGGCTGCCTGGCGCCAATTCGAGAGTCGCTGACGGTGCACGCTCAGGCCGACTGACGCATCACCAGGGTCGCGCCGAGCTTGACCGTGCGTGCCAAGCCCTGCTTTGGCGGGTCGGCCTCGTCCAGCAGGGCCAATAGAATCTCGACGCTGCGGCCGGCCATGGCGGCGAAATCCTGCGCCATGGTGGTCAGCGCCGGACAGGTGTAACGGCTCAACGGATGATCGTCATGCGCGGCAACGCGCAGATCGCAATCGGGCTTGCGGCCGATCTTCAGGCCGCGCGAGAACGCGGCCGACATCACGCCAAAGGCGAGACGGTCATTGGCGCACAGGATGGTGCGGCCGGGCAGACCGCCAGCATCGAGTGTCCTTTCCATCCATTCATGGCCGATGCGCTCGAAGTCCCAGGTGTAGTCGCGCGCCGCGTCGACGACGACGGGTTCCAGATCGGCGACTTGCATCGTCGCGATATAGCTTTGCAGCCGCTCACCCGAATTGTGGTTGACATGCGGAATGTCGACATAGACAGGCGGTTCTCCGGACCGGTTGAGATAGTCGACCATGGTCGACGTGCTCTGGTGGTTGTCGTTGCGCGCGCCTCCGAGCGCCACGCCGATGTTGAAGCGGTGACCGGCCTGCCGTTGCCAGCGATTGTCGGGCACCAAGTCAGATATTGCCCGGCCAGCGCATGGAAATGGCGATGGGGCGGTCCGAGCCGATGATCGCCTGCGATGCCTGGGCGAGGATCAAAGCGGGCGCGACTCGCCGCCCTGCCCGCCGCTACGGCGATTGCTGTCATGATGCGCCCTTCGCCGTCGCCCCTTCGCCACGCACCCGGCGCGAGACACCACGGTCAAGCCCGGCATTGACACAGCGTCGGCTCATCTTCCTCGTAGAAGGCCTTGGCGATGTCGACATATGCGGAGACGATGACGGCGACGGGACATCCTCGCGCTCCATCAGCTCGTAGACGCCGGCGCGCAGAATGCGTCGCAGTCGTCGAATCGCAGCCTCGACACGCGGCAATCCTCGCTCAGTGCCTGGCGGCTCTCACATGATCACCCGGGTATCGCCGGTTCTTCTGGTTCTCGACGACACCCGTGGATGGCGCGAGAACCATTGCGCCATCGGCCTCGCGCTAGAGTGCGCCGTCGACTTCCTTGCCGAGACGAAAGGCCTCGTATTCGGCTTGGTGATCTCGAAGACGCGCCGCTTGCCGCGCATCCATCTGATAGAGTGCCGTTGCACGGCGGCCAGCCGGGCACGGCGCCGCGCTTGGTGGCCTGGCGCGCACGGTGGCTCGGTCATTGTCTCCGAGATTGCGTCACGCCGTGAGGCTCCAAGCCGTTTCTTCACGGCGAATCCATGGTGATGTGCGCACGCGGCTGCAAAGCCACCCTTGTCGCCTTCCTGCGCCGGCGCGTGTCCAGGCCTGTTCGTACATTCCCTGCAGTGGGACGATGCCGTTGCCGATGCAAAGCGATTCCTGCACCGACATATCCATCAGGGCACGTGCGGCTGCCGTTGCGACGATGTCGAAATGATGCGTGCTCGCCGCGGATGACGTGCCAAGCGCGACCATAACCATCATAGTCAGATGCCCTCCCCTCGGCGGGCATCGAGCGCGAAGGAGATCACGGCCGGTAAAATTTCCAGCGCGCGGCACTTTGGTGACGACGTCGTATTTGGCGCCGGCTTCGTCGAGCGCAGCCTTGGCGCAGTCGAGCAGCGTCGTCCGTCAGCAGATCATCATAGAAGCGGGCTTCGAGGATCAGCAGCTTGAGTTTCTCGTTCCTGGGCATTTTGCGGTCACGTCTCCGGCGAGCCGGTGGACTTAGGCCGAAGCCGCGATTTATGTCGTTCGAAGCTTTGTCCGAAGGACAGAGTCCAATTGCCGAACTGCGGCTCATGTCCTATCGATCCTCTCGTGTGTGCCATAGACGCCGCACGTCGATAGTCGATTCTGTGGATCTCATAGCGCATCTTCGTAATTGCCCGCCCAAAGACGGCGGAACTTCACGTGGCTCGAACTCTTCCAGTCTCTCGCCGATCCGCGGATGTTCGATCAGTCGGGCGGGCGCAGCGCCGTCAGAGATTGTACCGTACGTGCACGCTGCCGGTCATTTACCACGTGCACGAAAATCAGTGAAGGCGCACCAGATTGGACAAGGCCTTGCTGTCCACTTCAGCTCATCCAGCGTGGTGACGGAAGTGGTTTTTCATTGTCAGGCTGTCTGCCCATGCCTGCACTGCCGGATGGTCGATCACGCGGTCCAGCATCCAGCATCAGCAAGTGCTTCGAGTGTCAGTTGCC